>NZ_FNIN01000002.1 GCF_900104045.1 Desulfonauticus submarinus | reverse complement strand
TTTCTATTTTTAAACCCTTAAATAAATCCCTAGCATTTTCATTTTTATCAAAGAAATATCTTAGCATGGAAAGGTTTAAGGTTTTTCCAAATCTTCTTGGTCTAGGGATAAGAATAACATTGTTATTTTCTCTAATAATTTCTGAGATAAATTCAGTTTTATCTATAAAATAACAATTATTTTGGCGTAAATTTTTGAAATCGCTTTCACCAATGGGAAGTTTTTGCATGGTTTTGTCCTTTGGTATTGATTCTAGGTAAAAGTTAGGTGTTTATTTAGTAAAGGTCAATATCTTGTTAGAAATAGTTTTATTAAGAATTTTTAGTTGACGAGGTGTTTTTTACTATAGAACAATTTAATCCCATTCTTCATACATAATAAATAGTTTTCAGTTTCCCCTTTAAAAGGGGGAACTTTGTTTTTGAGATGGGAACAGTTTAATCCATGATTACCCGTAGTTTTCCTTAAGAAAAGAGTTGCCTAGCTTTTAATTTGAGGCTAAATAACATCTTCTTTAACAGCATAACAACAAAACAGATAAACTTATTAAAAAAGATATGCCGAAAATACGCATTGTTAAAAAAGAAAAAGGTGCTAGCCCCTTATTTAAGCTGTTTATTGTTTTAAGTTCATTTTTGCTAGCAGTTTTACTTGGGGCTTGTTTGTTGAAGTTGCAAAATAAAGAGCCTTGGCACGGGATAGTTTTATTTTTCCAAGGTGGGTTTGGATCTAAATTTGCTTTGGAAGATATGATTATTAAAGCCATTCCTATTTATTTTTGTTCTCTTGGTGTTGCTTTAGCCTTTAAGCTTAGAATTTGGAATATAGGTGCTGAAGGACAGTATGCTCTCGGTGCTATTGGGGCTAGTCTGGTAGCCCTTTCAGGGTTGTCTTTGGGAAAAGCAATGCTTGTGAGCATGGGGTTAGTTGCAGGTTTTTTTGGGGGGCTGTTTGCTCTTTTGGCAGGTTATTTAAAGGTAAAATATGAAGCCAATGAAATTATTATTACTTTGATGTTAAATTATATAGGAATTTATTTTTTAGAATACTTAGTGTATGGTCCATTGAAAGATCCTATTAGTTTTGGTTTTCCAATGTCTCCTATTTTCCCAGATAATGCAATTTTAGGTACAATAGGTGATACTAGAATTAATACAGGTCTTGTTTTGGCAATATTTATTGGCATTTTGTTTTTTATTTTTTTAAAATATACTAAAATAGGTTATGAGTTAAAAATTTGTGGAGAGAGTTCTAAGAGTGCAATTTATGCTTATATCAAATATAATAATCTTATTTTATTAAGCATGTTTTTAAGTGGTTTTTTAGCTGGGATTGCTGGCTTTGTGGAAGTATCTGCAAATTTAAATCGACTTCAGCCGAGTGTTATTCTTGGTTACGGATATACTGCAATTATTGTTGCTTGGCTTGCAGAATTATCCCCTTTTTATATAGGTGTCTTTTCTTTACTTTTGGCAGGATTTAGGGTTGGAGTGGAGAATTTACAACTAGAAATGCAAGTACCTGCATCTTTTTCTCATGTTCTGCAGGGTCTTTTATTGTTGATAATATTAATAATGTCTTTTTTTAAAGAATATAAATTGATAAGGCAATGAGGAAATGGTTGATTTAGAAATCATATCTTCTTTGTTTTCTGCTACTATTCAAGCTGGGACGCCAATCTTATTTGCTACCCTAGGAGAAATACTTACTGAGAAAGGCGGTATTCTAAATTTAGGAGTGGAAGGCATGATGGCTCTAGGTGCTTTTTTTGCCTTTTATTTCACTCTTATAACAGGAAATCCGTATTTAGGTCTGTTGGCTGGTGGGATAGGTGCGGCTTTGCTTGGAATAATACATGGTATTATTTGTATTATTTTTAGGGGGAATCAAGTTGTATCTGGGCTTGCCATAACTATTTTTGGATTGGGCTTGGCAAATTTTTTAGGGACTCCTTTTGTAGGGATTCAAACGCATGGATTTACGGCATTAGAGGTAACTTTTTTAAAAGATATTCCTTTTTTAGGGGAAGTTCTTTTTGATCATGACTTTTTAGTTTATTTGTCTCTTAGTTTAGCTCCTCTTTTGTTTTTTTTGTTTAATTATACGAGATTTGGTCTTAGGCTTACTGCTGTAGGAGAAAATCCTTATGCAGCTAAGGCAAGTGGTATTAATGTCTTTTTTTATCAATGGATAGGATTGATAGGAGGAGCTTTTTTAGTAGGATTAGGTGGAGCTTATTTGTCTTTGGCCTATACTCATGTGTGGACTAATGGGCTTACAGCTGGACGAGGTTGGATTGCTGTTGCGTTGGTTATTTTTGCTTTTTGGCGTCCTTTTAGAGCTATTTGGGGAGCTTATTTGTTTGGGGGGGTGATGGCTTTACAGTTAAGGATTCAGGCAATGGGGACAAATATTCCCTCTTCTTTGTTGTTGATGTGTCCTTATATTTTAACAATAGGGGTATTGTTGTTTGCTTGTATTAAGAAGAAAGGATTTAATGGACCTGCTCATTTAGGATTGAATATAGAGCCTAAGGATTAGTTAAGGAGATATTTTGATGAATACTTCTCGTTATAAAAAAACATATCCTATTTCTTGGGAGCAACTTCATAGAGATTCTAAGGCCTTGGCGTGGCGTCTTTTAGAATTAGGCCCTTTTGAACGTATTGTGGCAATTACGAGAGGCGGTCTTGTGCCTGCTGCGATTGTAGCAAGAGAGTTAGAGATACGTTTAGTAGATACAGTGTGTGTGGCGAGCTATGATTGGCAGGCTCAAGGAGAAAGCGTGGTTCTAAAAAGAGTAAATGGCAAAGGAGATGGTTGGTTAATTATTGATGATCTAGTAGATACAGGTAAAACAGCAGAATTGGTAAGAAATATGTTACCCAAGGCTCATTTTGCCACTGTATATGCTAAGCCAGCAGGACGTCCTATAGTTGATACGTTTATTACAGAAGTTAGTCAGGATACGTGGATACTTTTCCCTTGGGATTCAGAACATCAGTTTGTGCAACCTATTGTTCATCAGCGTTAGAAGCATAATTTTAGCTTATGAATGGTTCTTACAAGAAGCCTTTAGTTAGGCTTAAAAATATTTGTAAACGATTTGGGACGATTGAGGCCAATTCTAATATTTATTTAGATATTTATCCTGGCCAAATTTTAGCTTTGTTGGGTGAAAATGGGGCAGGTAAAAGTACCCTCATGTCAATTTTAGCAGGTAAAATTTTACCTACTTCTGGAACAATAGAAATAAAAGGTAAGCCTGTTGTTTTAGATTCAGAAAAAAAAGCCATAGAACATAAAATTGGCATGGTTTATCAACATTTTACTCTAGTAGAAGAAATGAAGGTATGGGAAAACATTGCCTTGGGAAAAGAGCCTGGTTTTTGGCTAAATAAAAAAAGAATTCTACAAGAGATAAAACAATTAGCTAAACAATATGGTTTAGAAGTTGATTTAGAGGAAAAGGTTTTTAACCTTTCTATGGGTGAAAAACAGCGAGTAGAGATTTTAAAGCTTTTAGCTCAGGATAGTAAGGTTTTGATTTTAGATGAACCTACATCTGTTTTAACGCCTACCGAGACAGAAAAATTGTTTGCTGGCTTAAAAAACATGGCTAAAAAAGGCACTGCAATTGTATTTATTAGCCATAAATTAGAAGAAGTTTTAGCCATTTCAGATGAAATAGCTATTTTAAGAAAAGGTAAAATAGTTGCCAAAACAAAAACCAATGAAGTTGCTTCGCCAAAAGAATTGGCTTTTAAAATGGTTGGAAAAGAGATTTTATTAAATGTTCCGAGAGAAGCTATTGAGCCAAAGGAAACTGTTCTAGAAGTCCAGGACTTACAAGCGAGAAAAGTAAAAAAAGTATCTTTTTCTCTGAGAAGAGGAGAGATTTTAGCCTTAGTAGGTGTAGCTGGCAATGGTCAGCAAGAATTGGTAGAGATTATAGCCGGCTTAAACTTTCATTATAGGGGCAAAGTAACCATTCTTGGTAGACCTGCGTCTGAGTTTTTTAAGCAATATCGTTGGACAAACTCGTTGGCTTATGTGCCAGAAAATCGTTTAGGAATGGCTACGTGTCCTAACTTAAACCTTACGGAGAATTTTTTGCTTACCACAAGAAATGGATTTCAAAGAGGTTTTTTCCTGCGCCAAAAAGAGGCAGAAAAAGTTTTGTGGACTAAGATTGAAGAATTTAAAATAAAAACACCTTCAACTAAGGTACAGGCAAAACATTTAAGTGGTGGGAATTTGCAAAAGTTGGTATTGGCGCGGGAATTTTATCGAAGACCTAAACTGATTATAGCAGAGCAACCTACTCAGGGATTAGATATTGGCGCTACAAATGAGGTTTTTTCTCTCCTCACAAAGGCTAAAGCCCACGCAGGTATTTTGTTGGTAAGTGGAGACCTTAATGAAGCTCTAACATTGGCTGATAGGGTTGCAGTAATTTTTCGAGGCAAAATAGTAGCAGACTTTTCTGTGCATGACAAAGAGCAAGTGAAACAAATAGGTTTTTATATGGCAGGTGGGATAAAAGAGTAAGAAAAATTGTTTATTACGCTATGACAAAAATTTTAAATATAGACATTAATTTTTGTAAATGGACTTTTTTTAGACCTACAGACTTGGAGTCGTACTGGAATAGAATAGGGGAAGATGAAGTAGATAATATACCTTATTGGCTAGAAATTTGGCCTGCTGCTAAATTGCTTGCTGAGTTGGTGGATAACAATAAAGAGCGTTTTAAAAATAAGTTAGGTTTGGAAGTAGGCTGTGGACTGGGATTAGTAAGTATGGTAGCTGCTAAAATAGGTAGTAAAATGGTTAGTTTTGACTGTGAATATGAAGCCCTTTATTTTGCGAAGATGAGTCAAAAATATAATCAAGTAAGAAATTTATTATTTTTAACAATGGATTGGCTTCAACCTAGTTTAAAAGCAAATAGTGTGGATTTTATTTTGGCGAGCGATGTTTTGTATGAGAAATGTTTTTTTGAACCAATAAACTCTCTATTTTCTCAAATATTAAAACCAGGCGGTTTTATTTGGCTTAGTAATCCAAGAAGAGATGTTTCTTTAGAAAGTATACCTTTTTTAGAAACTAAGGGGTGGAAAGTCCAAAAAATAGCTAGTCAGAAGATAAGTTTGCAGGACCAAGATCCTATAGTAGAAGTTTGGCAGTTGGAGCAGTAAGCTTTTAAAGTTTGTTTTATGATAGTAGAATAAAAGGGGAATTGTTAGCAGGAAATATTAATGCTAACCAAAAACCTTGTAAAAGGAGGCGAAAGTGGGAAAAACTATTCGTTTTGGCGTTTCTTTAGATTCAGATTTGCTAAAAAAATTTGATAAACTTTGTGAGGAAAAAAGTTATCAAACCAGATCAGAGGCAATAAGAGACCTTATTCGTAATGCTTTAGTGCAAAAAGAATGGGAAGACCCAGATAAAGAAATAGTGGGTATCCTAAGTATGGTTTATGATCATCATCAAAGTGATTTATCTCAAAAACTCACAGAGATTCAACACGATGCCTTAGATGTCATTATTACTTCCCTTCATATTCATTTAGATCATCATAATTGTTTGGAAGTGCTAATTTTGCGAGGCACTGGATATAAAATAAAAGAGACAGCTGAAAAACTTATCTCTACCAAGGGAGTTAAGCATGGTCATTTATCAATGACTACCACAGGAGAAGAGATTTTATAATGTCTAAAGGCCTTGAGGATATTCAAAATACACCTGCAGACGTTCCTTTGGATATTAATCGGGTAGGGATAAAATCGCTTAAGCTGCCTTTAGAAATTTTAGATAAACAAAAAGGGCTTCAACATACAGTTGCAGAGGTTGATTTAAGTGTGGACCTGCCAAAAGAGTTTAAAGGTACTCATATGAGCAGGTTTTTAGAGGCACTAGCCTCTTGGGAAAAGAAGTTAAGTTATGAGAGCTTAAAAAAACTTTTATTGGATTTACAGCATAAATTACACGCTAAACAAGCTCATGTGAGCTTTGTTTTCCCTTATTTTTTAGAGCAAAAATCTCCTGCTAGTGGGCAAGTATTTGAAATGGATTTTTTGGCTAAAGTAGAAGGGAACATGAAAGGGAAAGAACTATCTTTTGTTTTAAAAGTAGCTGTTCCTGTGATGACAGTATGTCCATGCTCTCTTGCAATTAGTGACAAAGGAGCCCATAGCCAACGCACTTTTGTTTCTATTACTGCGCAAATAAAAAAATTTCTTTGGCTAGAAGATTTAATAGAGATTGCTTTAAAATCTGGTTCTTCTCCTGTATATCCTCTTTTAAAACGAGAAGATGAAAAAAAAGTTACAGAAAATGCGTTTTCCAATCCTACATTTGTAGAGGATGTTGTAAGAAATGTTGCAAGAGAACTAAATGATCTTGATAATATTTTATGGTATAAAGTCGAAGTTGAAAGCTATGAATCTATTCATAACCATAGTGCATACGCTATTATAGAAAGTTTTGACGCTACTAAATTGAATAAAAGTTAAAAGATAATATAAAAAAATTATATATGGTCATTAGAAATGATGGCATTTTAGATTAACATAAAAGGAGATTTAGAGATGGCAAAAAAGAATACCTTAAGTCCTGAACAAGCCAAAAAAGAAGCTTTAGAAACAGCTCTAACTACAATAGAAAGAAAATTTGGCCAAGGTGCAGTTATGCGCCTTTCTGATCATGCTCATTTAAAAGTGCCTACCATTCCTACAGGCTCAATTGGGTTGGATTTAGCCTTAGGAGTAGGTGGAATTCCTAGGGGCAGAGTAACAGAAATTTATGGCCCAGAATCTTCTGGTAAAACAACTTTAGCTCTTCATGTGATAGCAGAGGCTCAAAAACAAGGTGGAGTAGCAGCATTTATTGATGCAGAACATGCTTTGGATGTGGAATATGCCAAAAAATTAGGAGTAAAAACTGAGGAGCTTTTAATTTCTCAACCTGATTATGGTGAACAGGCTTTGGAAATTGCAGATTTATTGGTGCGTTCTGGTGGAGTAGATGTAGTAGTGGTGGATTCAGTAGCTGCTCTTATACCTCAGGCAGAACTGGAAGGGAATATGGGAGAGACTCAGGTGGGCAGCCAGGCACGCCTTATGTCTCATGCTATGCGTAAATTAACAGGAACAATTCATAAATCTAGAACAGCGATTATTTTTATCAATCAAATAAGAATGAAGATTGGGATGATGGGGTATGGAAGTCCTGAAACTACTACTGGTGGAAATGCTTTGAAATTTTATTCTTCTATTCGCATGGATATTAGAAAAATTCAGACTTTAAAAGATAAAGATGAGATTTATGGGAATAGAGTAAGAGTAAAAGTAGTGAAAAATAAGGTGGCGCCACCTTTTAAAGAAGCAGAATTTGATATTTTGTACGGCAGAGGAATTTCTAGAGAGGGTGAATTGATTGATTTAGGAGTAAAGCTGGGAGTGGTGGATAAAAGTGGAGCTTGGTATGCATTTGGAGATGAGAGGTTAGGTCAAGGTAAGGAGAATGTGCGTTCGTTGCTTTTAGAGAATAAAGATCTAGCTTTGGCTATTGAAAACGAGGTGCTGAAAAAATTAGGATTTTCCGTGGAAGAACCAGATTTAGAGGAGAATAAAGAGTAGCATCTTTTATATCTGAAAAAAATATTTAGAGAAAGGAAAAGTTATATATAGGAGTAGATATGTTGAAGTCTAAGGAGATAAGGAGAAAATTTTTAGAGTTTTTTGCTAAAAATGGTCATACTATTGTGCCTAGTTCCTCTCTTATTCCCAAAGATGATCCAACCTTATTATTTACTAATGCAGGTATGGTACAGTTTAAAAAGGTTTTTTTAGGCCAGGAAAAGCGAGAATACGTTAGAGCAACTACTGCCCAGAAGTGTCTTAGAGTTGGTGGAAAACATAATGATTTGGAAAATGTAGGAAGAACTGCAAGACATCATACATTTTTTGAGATGTTGGGCAATTTTTCTTTTGGAGATTATTTTAAAAAAGATGCCATTAAGTTTGCATGGGAGTTTTTAACTAAAGAGCTTGGATTAGACCCTTTAAAGCTTTATATTACTGTGTATAAAGATGATGAAGAAGCTATTTCTCTTTGGCAGCAAGTCGCAGGGGTACCAAAGGAAAGAATTTTTCGTTTAGGAGAAAAGGATAATTTTTGGTCAATGGGAGATACTGGTCCATGTGGTCCATGCTCTGAAATTTTATATGATCAAGGAGAGAATTTAGCCTGTGGGCCTAATTGTGGAATAGGTAAATGTGATTGCGACCGTTATTTGGAGATATGGAATTTAGTATTTATGCAATATAATAGAGATGAGGAAGGCAATTTAAATCCTCTTCCTCGGCCAAGTATAGATACTGGAATGGGTTTGGAGCGGATTAGTGCAGTTTGTCAAGGAGTGTATTCTAATTTTGATTCAGATTTATTTACAGGGATTATAGATGCTCTTTGCCACAAGGCTAGAGTAGAATATAAAGCAGATCCAGAAATAGACACAGCTCTTAGAGTAATTGCCGACCATTTGAGGGCTATGGCCTTTATGATTGCAGATGGGATTTTGCCTTCTAATGAAGGTAGGGGATATGTTTTAAGAAGATTGATTCGTAGGGCTTTTCGTTTTGGTAGAGTATTAGGGTTTTATGAGCCATTTTTAAATGAATTTTTAACGGTTGTAGTACATGAGATGGGAGAAGCTTACCCAGAGTTAAAAGAAAGTGAATCCTTTGCCTCAGAGGTTATTTTAAAAGAAGAGGAACGCTTTGCTAAGACTTTGGATAAGGGCCTTAAGATATTAGAAGAAGCCCTTTTGTCATTAGAAAAGAGTGGGCAAAAGATGATAGGCGGAGAGGTTGTTTTTAGATTGTATGATACATATGGTTTTCCTATAGATATTGTAAACGATATTGCAGAGAAAAGGGGATTTAAGGTTGATGAAAAAGGTTTTAAACAGTTTATGGAAGAACAAAAACAAAGGGCAAAGGCTGCTTGGAAAGGAAGCGGAGAAAAAGATATAGCCACTCAGTTTAGGACCTTGCTTGGTAAAGATTTTAAAGTTGAATTTAAAGGATATGATACCTTAAAGTCTCAAGGTAAAATACTCTGTTTGCTAAATGAAAGAGGGAAAGAAGTAAAAGAGTTGTCTACAGGAGAAAAGGGATTTTTGCTTAGCGATAAGACTCCTTTTTATGGTGAAAGTGGAGGACAGGTAGGAGATACAGGGATTATTAAGGGAGAAAATGCATTAGTCTCTGTTTTAACTACTTTAAAACCTGTAAAGGATTTGATTGTTCATCAAGTAGAGGTTGTAAAAGGAGCAGTTCAGCAGGGTGAACAAATTAGTTTAGAAGTTCAAGAAGGAGTCAGGATTGCCACTGCTCGTAATCATACTGCTACCCATCTTTTACATGCGGCTCTTAGAAGAGTATTAGGAGATCATGTAAAACAAGCAGGTTCATTAGTAGAACCTACAAGATTGCGCTTTGATTTTACTCATATAAAAGCATTAACTCCAGATGAACTTAAACAAGTAGAAGAAGAAGTAAATAAAGTTATTTTAACTGGTTTAAATGTTCAGACTGATATTATGGAATATGAACAAGCTGTAAAAATGGGTGCTATGGCCTTGTTTGGGGAAAAATATGATCAAAAAGTTAGAGTGGTAAAGATAGGAGATTTTTCTATAGAGCTTTGTGGAGGAACCCATCTTAACAATACCTCTCAAATAGGATTGTTTTTGATTGTAAATGAAGAGGCTGTAGCTGCAGGAGTTAGAAGAATTGAAGCTCTTACTGGCACTTATGCCTATAAGCATGTAGTCTCTTTAAAAGAGATACTTTTATCTGCACAAGAGGAATTAGAAGTTAATTTTAGACAAATTCCAGAGAAAATAAAGAGTTTAATAAAAGAGTATAAAACTCTATTAAAAGAAAATAAAAGATTAGAACAAAAATTTGCTTCTGATCAAGGTAAAAATCTTCTTAGTAAAAAAGAAACCTTGTCTGGCATAGATGTTCTAGCTGTTAAGGTGGAAATTGAAGATGTAGGGGCATTACGAAAACTTATGGATGATTTGCGTTCTAAAATGAGTTCTGGTATTATTCTGTTAGCTGCGGCTAAACAAGGAAAAGCGAATTTACTTTTGTCTGTATCAAAAGATTTGCATTCTAAGTTCACTGCACCCCAATTAATAAAACAAGTTGCCAAAGAAGTTGGCGGAGGCGGGGGCGGAAGACCAGATTTAGCTCAAGCAGGTGGTCCCTTAGGAGATAAATTAGACAAGGCAATTTTAAAATTAAAAGAAATAATTAAAAATATTTAAATGGCAAGGTTATGCTCCTAAAAAAGAGACGGTTTTAGTTAAAGAGAGGATTTAGAAATGGGTTTTAAGATAGTAAAAAAAAGAGAGCTTATTCCAAATAGAGTAAGTGAGCTTACCATTTATGCACCAGATATTGCTTCAAAGGCACGTCCTGGTAATTTTGTAATTTTGCGTATTTTCCCTAAAGGGGAGAGAATCCCTTTAACCATTGCAGATAAATCTCCAGCAGAAGGGACTATTACAATAGTTTATTTAGTAGTTGGTAAAACTACTGCCCATTTAGAGACTTTTCAAGTTGGAGATGAAATTTTAGATGTGTGTGGTCCTTTGGGAAAACCGACTAGGATAGAAAAAAAAGGTGAAGTGGTGTGTGTGGGAGGCGGAACAGGGATTGCTGCTATGCACCACATAGCCAAAGGCCATGCACAAGTTGGAAATAAAGTTATTTCTGTTATAGGTGCGAGGAGTAAAGACCTTTTATTGTTTGAAGAGGAACTTTCTAAATTTAGTCATAAGGTTTTGGTGGCTACAGATGATGGTTCTAAAGGGAAAAAAGGGTTAGTTACTCAAGTTTTGGAAGACTATTTAAAGTCTCATGAAGTAAAAGAAGTTGTTGCAGTAGGACCTGTTCCTATGATGAAGGCTGTATCTGAACTGACTAAAAAATACTCTGTTCCTACTACAGTTAGTTTAAATTCTATTATGGTCGATGGGATTGGCATGTGTGGGGCATGTAGAGTGAGCGTAGGTGGAAGAATTAGGTTTGCATGTGTGGAGGGGCCAGAATTTGATGCCCATGAAGTGGATTTTGATGAGCTTATGTTAAGGCTTAGGTCTTATGTAAAACAAGAACAAATATCTTATAATCATTTTTGTGAGTGCCATGGAAAAGAAAAAAACTAAAAAAATAAAGTCAAGGGTTTCAATGCCAGAGCAAGACCCTGCTAAAAGGGTAAAAAATTTTAATGAAGTAGCTCTTGGGTATAGTTTAGAACAGGCAATAGAAGAGGCTAAAAGGTGTTTGCAATGTAAGAATCCTACGTGCCAGCAGGGTTGTCCTGTGGAGGTAGATTGCAAGCAATTTATTTACTTTGTAGCCAAGGGAGATATTGAGTCTGCTTATAAAACTATTCAAGAGACTAATAGCTTGCCCGCGGTATGTGGCAGGGTGTGTCCTCAAGAAAATCAATGTGAGGGACATTGTAAATTAAAACCTACAGGTCAACCTATTGCTATTGGCAGATTAGAGCGATTTGTGGCGGATTCTTATTATGCTAAACATCCTTGTGATGCTTTAAGTGGCACATCTAGTTGTCCTGTGATTGATTCTAATCTTAAAGTGGCGGCCATTGGTTCTGGACCAAGTAGTTTAACTTTTGCAGGTTATTTGGCGTCAAGAGGAATAAAAGTAACTATTTTTGAGGCATTGCACGAGCCTGGCGGAGTATTGACTTATGGAATACCAGAGTTTCGTTTGCCAAAGAAAATAGTTCATACAGAATTGGAGGCTTTAAAGGCTCAGGGAGTAGAGATTAAAACAAATTATGTTATTGGGGCAACGTTAGATATAAATGATCTTTTTGCCCAAGGATATAAGGCGATTTTTATTGGAGTTGGGGCAGGATTACCCAAGTTTTTAGGCTTGGAAGGAGAAAATCTTATAGGTGTTTATTCTGCTAATGAATATCTTACTAGAGTAAATTTAATGAGAGCATATAAGTTTCCTGAGTTTGATACACCTCTTCCAGAAGGTAATAATGTAGTAGTAATTGGAGGAGGCAATGTTGCTATGGATGCTGCTAGAACAGCGCTTAGACTGGGGGCTAAAAATGTCTATATTGTATATAGACGCACTCAAAAAGAAATGCCTGCTCGATTAGAAGAGCTGCATCATGCCTTGGAAGAAGGAGTTCAATTAAAAGTATTGTCTTCGCCTGTGGCCTTTAAGGGAGATGAGGATGGGCGCTTAAGCTCGTTGGTTATTCAGAAAATGAAATTAGGAGAGCCTGATGAGTCAGGCAGAAGACGTCCTATTCCTATAGACGGAGAAATAGAAGAAATAAAAACAGATTTAGCTATTATTGCTGTAGGAACCCGTTCTAATCCACTTTTATTGCAGGCCACACCTAATTTGAAGTTAAATAAATGGGGATATGTAGAAGTAAATCCTGAAACAGGAGAAACAAATATTCCGAATGTATTTGCAGGAGGAGATATTGTTACAGGTTCGGCTACAGTAGTGCTTGCTATGGGAGCGGGTAGAAAGGCTGCTAAAGAAGTTTACAAGAGATTAAAAGAAAATATCAAATAAAAAAGGGAGGACATAAAAGGTTGCTTGTTTAAAAGCTGGCCTTTTAAGAGGTGTGAGGTATGAAGAAGATCGTGGGGTTAAAGTTTAGAGAATATGGGCCAGTGTATTATTTTTATGAAGGTGATTTTGAAGTTAAACTAGGCGATAAAGTGATTGTAGCAACTCAAGAAGGCTTAGGTTTAGGAGAAGTTGTTATTTTAAGAGATAAACTGCCTCAAGACTTTTCAGAGGAAGAAGTAAAAACTATTTTAAGAGCTGCATCTACTGAAGACTTAGAACAAGAAGAAAAAAATAAAAATTTGGCCAAAGAGGCATATAAATTTTGTAAAGAGCGTATAGAAGCCAGAGAACTTCCTATGAAAATGGTGGATGTAGAGGTTTATTTTGATCGGTCAAAGATTATTTTTTATTTTACTGCTCCTACAAGAGTTGATTTTAGAGAATTAGTAAAAGACTTAGTTAAGGTTTACCGTACCCGTATTGAACTTAGACAAATAGGCGTACGTCATGAAACTCAGATGGTAGGGGGAATTGGTAATTGTGGGCAGATTTGCTGTTGTAGAAGATTTTTGCGTAAATTTGAGCCTGTAACCATTAAAATGGCCAAAGACCAGAATCTTTTTCTAAATCCTTCTAAAATTTCTGGAGTATGCGGAAGACTCCTTTGTTGCTTGTCTTTTGAAGAAGAGCATTATTTGGAATTTCAGAAAAGACTTCCTAAGATAGGAAAACGATATCAGACCAAGAAAGGATTACTTAGAGCAATTAGAGCCAATATTTTTAGACAAACTATTAGTGTATTAGATGAAGAAGGACAGGAACATGAAATGCCTTTAAGTGAGTGGGAAAGCATTTTAGAAGAGCAAATAATGGTAGATGAACAATCTCAAATTTTAGAAACTCAAAATGAGAATGAGATGCAAAATATTTTAGGCGAACAAACAGGAGAAGGGAGCTAAAATGAGTACCTTTTTTGTTAGTACACCAATTTATTATGTGAATGCAGAACCACATTTAGGTCATGCTTATACTACTATTGTTGCAGATGCTATTTCTAGATTTTATAAATTAAACGGTTATGAAACGTTTTTTTTAACTGGCACAGATGAGCATGGCGATAAAATTGTGCAAGCTGCAGAAAAACAAGGCAAATCTCCTCAAGAATATGTAGATAAAATAAGCTCAATTTTTAAGAACACCTGGCCAGGCCTTGAAATAGAGTATAATTACTTTATACGGACTACAAGTGAGAAGCATAAAAAAGTGGTTCAAGCATTTTTACAAAAAGTGTATGATAATGGAGATATTTATTTTGGAGAATATGGTGGATATTACTGTTTTGGGTGTGAACGATTTTATACAGAAAAAGAATTAACTGAAGATGGCCTTTGTCCTGACCACCTTACAAAACCTACCTTTTTACATGAAAAAAATTATTTTTTTAGAATGAGCAAATATTTGGAGCCATTGAAAGAATATATCCAAAAAAATCCTAATTTTATTTGGCCAGAAAGATATAAAAATGAGGTTTTAGGTCTTTTAAAAGAAGATTTGGGAGATTTATGTATATCTAGACCAAAATCAAGATTAACCTGGGGAATAGAATTACCTTTTGATAATAATTTTGTAACGTATGTTTGGTTCGATGCGCTTATTAATTATATTTCTGCTTTAGATTGGCCTGATGGAAAAAAGTTTCAAAAATTTTGGCCCAATAGTTATCATATTGTTGCAAAAGATATTTTAAAACCTCACGCTATTTTTTGGCCGACCATGCTTATGGCTGCAGGATTGCCTCTTTATAAAGGGCTTAGAGTCCATGGATATTGGACTGTAGATGAAACTAAGATGTCTAAAAGTTTAGGTAATGTGGTAAAGCCATTGGATTTGAAAGATAAATACGGGCTTGCTCCGTTTCGTTACTTTTTGCTTAGAGAAATGCAGTTTGGGTTAGATGCTAATTTTTCAGAACAGGCATTTGTAAACAGACTTAATTCTGATTTGGCCAATGATTTGGGGAATTTATTTAGTCGAGTTTTAACTATGACAAATAAATATTTTGAAGGAATTATCCCTGCTCCAGAAACGTTGAGTGAAAAAGAGATGGAAGTTCAAAATATTGGCCTTGAAAGTGTTGCTAATTTCCAGAATTTGTTTGCTAGGTTTTTGTTTGCCAAGGCGTTGGAAAGTTTGTGGGAATTTGTGCGCTATTTGAATAAATATATTGATGATACAACTCCTTGGGCTTTGGCTAAACAAGGCAAGACCAATAGACTCCAAACAGTTATTTATACTTTATTAGAGGGATTAAGGAAAATCGCCATTCACCTTTGGCCTGTAATGCCTTCGGTAAGCGAGAAAATGTTAAAACAACTAGGAGTGTCATTTTCTTTAACTGAGATAGAGTTGTTAAAAGAAAGCAAGGAATGGGGATTGTTGCAATCTGGCTTAAAAGTCGCCAAAAAATCTAATCTTTTCCCCAGACAAGAATTGAAGTTAAATAGCAATAAAGAACAAGAAGTTGGGGCTAAAAAAATAGAACAATTTATTTCTTTTGAAGATTTTAAAAAGTTGGATCTTAGAGTGGGTCGAGTTGTTGAGGCAAAGCGAATAGAAAAATCTGAAAAACTTTTAGAGGTAAGGGTTGATGTTGGTGAGGATAACCCACGGCAGATTATTGCAGGCATAGCAAAATATTTTCAGCCAGATGATTTAATAGATAAACAAGTAGTTATTGTTGCTAATTTAAAGCCTAGAAAAATATTTGGTAAAGTCTCAGAAGGTATGATCTTAGCTGTGAACGAAGAAGATAACATGGCTCTTTTGACCCCATCCACTCAAGTTAAGCCAGGGGCAAAAGTAAGTTAAATAAAGTTTTATTGTAATTTTATTTCCCAGAAGCAACTCCTGCTTGTTCAAATGTAGCCATGTTATTAAAAATATTGGCTGCAGCCTGAAGTAAAAATAAAGCAAGGGCTGCGCCTGTTCCCTCTCCAAGTCTCATATCTAGATGAAGAAGGGGAAATGCACCTACTTTTTCTAAAATTTGTTTATGCGCCTTTTCTGCAGAAAGGTGTGAAAAAAAAGCATAATCTTTAATTTTTGGTTCAAGTTTATATGCACAGACAAAGGCAGCAGTAGAGATGAATCCATCTATGACAATAGGCATTTTATAAAGAGCTGCTCCTAAAATTAGTCCTGTGAGGCAAGCTATTTCTAGTCCTCCCAAGGAAGATAAGATTTCTAATGGGTCTTGAGTTTTTATTGTTTTGGAATGTAAATTTAGGGCCTTTTTTATTATTTGAATTTTGTGTTGGATTGCCTGATTATCTAAACCAGCACCAGCGCCAGTGGTTTCTTCTGGAGAAAGATTTAAAAATGCACAATAAAGGGCAGTAGAGGATGTGGTATTTCCTATACCCATTTCTCCTGTGCCTAAAGATTTAATCCCCTGTTTTTGGGCATTAGATGCGAGTTCAATTCCAAGAAAAATGGCCTTTAGACATTCTTCTTTTCTCATAGCCTTTTCTATTGCGATATTTCCTGTTCCTGATCTAATTTTTTGTTGAATGAGGTTTTTGTGTTGGGGAAATGGTTCTCCCTTTACTCCTACATCTACTACTTTTAAATCTACTTGAGAAGTTTTACATAAAACATTTATAGCAGCTCCTTCATTTAAAAAATTTAAAACCATCTGCCTAGTAACTTCTTGAGGATAAGGGCTAACTCCTTCTTGCACTACTCCATGATCTCCTGCACAAGTATAAATTCTTGCAGGATAAGGCTCTACTTTGCCTTCTTGAATTGCAAATACCCTCGCAGCGATTTCTTCTAATTTGCCAAGGCTCCTAGGAGGTTTTGTAAGGTTATCTAAGTGTTCATAAGCTTTTTCTTTTAATGATAAATCAACAGGTTTTATGTTTTTAAGCAGGTTAAATAGTTTTTCTTCCACCATTACCTCCATATTTTAGTTTTATTAGATAAAATTTAACTTTCAGAGTTGCTCGAAAGCACATTTTTTTCTACTGCCCAAAGCTTTAGACACGTCTAAGGCTTTCTTTTAGACTGCTCATAAATGGTTTACCTGGATAATGTTATTTTTGTTTTTTAACATATTTTAGATGTCTTGCCAAAAATACATTGTATAAGTGCCGTATGTGCAGCTTTTTTTAAATTTTCGCTAAGACGTGTCATCCAAATCATTTGTAATGCTTATTAGAAAACCTGGTTTCTATTTAACGAAGTTAGAAAATTAAATTAAATAAAAATCTACATAAATTAAATAATGTTTTTAAATTTTTATTCAAAATATTTTCCTAATTTTTCTTTAAACATTATTTCTTTTATAGTGTTTATAGTTTCAGGATCTTCTTCTAGAGGGGGAGCATGGTAGCTTTTAAGTCTTGCATCAATTAAAATGGCTTTTTTAGCACCCCAATGTTTGCATTTATAATATTCATCTATGCCATAAATATCAGTAGCTGGATCTGATCTTGTAAAGGTTATCCAGAGAAAATTTTCCCAATTAGCCGCAGTAAATAAAGGGTCGTCTGTAATAACTAAAAGAGGAAACTTTTCTATTTTGGGAATGTTGTAGAGGATTTTTCCTAAAGTTACTAAAGTTTTATCTTGGGTATCTTTGGGTAAAGTGTGTTTTTGCCAACCTAAAATTCCTATGCCAGGAGCAAAAAACATTGGTTGAAAAATACCAGCAGGCCACTTAATTTCTAAGAAGTCTTGTTTAAGGCCAAGTTTTCTTTTTTTACTTCCACATGCAGCAGCAACTAGTTTAGACCCTTGATTTAAGCTAATACCAGTATAGTCTAAGGTGTCCATTGTGGTTCGGGTTATAAAATGCAAATCTCGTTTTAAATCGATTCGGCTAAGGAAATAGTCAAAGAATTGAGGTATGTTTTTTACATCAATGTTTTCTTCTCCTACAATAAGGAGATATTTGCTAAGAGCTGTTTGAGTTTGCCCAAGCAGGCTCATAGCCTGAGTTAGAATTTCCTGAGGAATTTTTTCTGCAGCAAAAGGCACATAACTTTCTCGTCCTACAGCTAAAAGTAAGGGATGCACTCCTGCAGCATCTACGGCATGGATTTGTTTTACCCCTGTAAATACTTGCGGAACTAGATCTTTAGTCAAGTCGTGGATGAATTCTCCAAAGATAGTATCTTCTTGTGGAGGTCTTCCCACAGTAGTAAATGGCCAGATAGCATTTTTTTTAGCATAAACACGAGTTATTTTTAGCACAGGAAAGTCATGTTTTAAACTATAATATCCTAAATGGTCTCCAAAAGGACCTTCTGGCTTGAGTCCATCTATATAACCACATAGACAGAAATCTGCTTCAGCACTTATGGGTAGATTTTCTTTTTGTTTTATCATTTTTATACGATGGCCAGCAAGGACCCCTGCAAACAAGAGTTCAGAGATGCCTTCTGGCAGAGGCATGATCGCGGCTAAGGTCATGGCAGGCGGTCCGCCAATAAAGATATTTACCCAAAGAGGTTCTCCTTTATCAAGCGCATTTTTATGATGAACTCCAATTCCTCTATGGATTTGATAATGAAGTCCTACTTCTTCATTTAAGATATAGTTGTTCCCTTTAAGTTGTACTCTATACATGCCTAGATTAGAATGAAAATAACCAGGTTTTAAGGGATTTTCAGTATATACTTGGGGTAAGGTGATATAAGGGCCACCATCTAGAGGCCAAGAAACTAAGGCTGGTAATTGGGATATTTTAATTTTTTGGGCTAAAATAGGTCCTGTTGAAACAGTTTTAGGAATGGTTGTAAGAAATATTTTTGGTAGTTTGCTAAGTTTTGTAGGGCTTTTTAAGACTTCAAAAGGTGAGAGTTTTAATTTAAAAAGAGTTTCTACGGTTTTTAGGGTTTTAGAAAAGATAAAGTTTAATCTTTGTCTAGTGCCAAAAAGGTTTCCTAACATAGGAAAGGGGGAGTTTTTTACTTTTTCAAATAAAATTGCAGGTCCTTTAGCTCGAAATATCCGTCTTTGGATGGCAGCTACTTGAAGATAAGGATCTACTTCTGTTTTTATCCTTACAAGGTCATTATTTTTCTCAAGCGCGTAAATGACTTGTTGTAAATTTTTCATACAACTATCCTTAATTTATAGTTCTTCTGTGCAAATTATTTTCTTTTTGCGTAAAGCAAATTTATCCCAATTTTTGAATTGATAGACATAAAAAGTCAATCCCGCTTGAATACCCATGGATAAAAACATAGCTAACCATACTCCTGTGGCGGTTTTAAAAATTATATGACCTAAAAAATACGCTAAAGGAATTCTTGTAAGCCAAGTGGAGATAAAAATAACAGTTAGTTGATAAAAGGTTGCTCCTGCTCCAGTAAGGGCTCCGCCTAAAACCATGGCAGGCACTAAAAAGATAATAGCAGACATATTAAATTTTAGATAATTCATTGCCTCTATAGCTACACTTGGATCTGGGGCTATAAAGTAAGTAATAGGTTTTAAAAAGAAAAATAAGATAAGAGTTAAAATAGAAACCAGTATAAAACCAAATCCAAGGACCTGATAGCCAACCCTTTTAGCTTTAATTATATCTCCAGCTCCTAAAAAATGTCCTACTAAAATAGAAGCAGTAAAGTTAAAAGCAAAAGCAGGTAAAAATAGAAAAGATTCAATTCTTATGCCCGCACTCATCCCAGCTAAAGCGACAACATTATTAAAGGGTAAGGCAGCTACAATAGCATACAAAGCTAGATAGGCAGAATGCCATACTATTTGCATCAGCCCTGCTGGCCAGGCAACTTTATATAGATAAAAGAATGCTTTTTTTATCCAGCGCCAAGGCGCAAAGCTTTCTCTAACCAGTAATTTTTGTTTCATTAGAATAACAAAATTAAATAAAAATCCTGTGAGAATAGAAGCAAAAGTACTCCAAGCAAGTCCTTTGTAACCTAAAGATGGCAATCCCCATAAACCTAGTCCAAGGCCAAAATCTCCTATAGTATTTACTAGGGTTACTAACATTGTGGCAAAAAGAGGGATAATGACTTTTTGTTGGGCCCTAAAAAAAGCATTGGTAATAAGTAATAGATAGTATGCTGGTATAATTAAAAGATAAACTTTTAATAGATAACGTCCAATAGGATATATTTTAGTTGGCAGATGGAGTAGAGTTAATAAGTTATCTAAAAAAATATTACCAAATACAACAATAATAACTCCTGCGATAATGCCTATTTGAAAACCTAGCCCAATAAATCTTTTAGCTCTTTTTTCTAAACCTGCTCCTAATGATTGACTTATAGCTGCTACAGAACCATTAGCCACAGCAGATGCAACTACAAGAAAAAAGAACATGGCTTGAGTAGTTAGTCCCATACAGGCCTGAACGTCTTTTCCTAACCTACCTGCAACTAAAACATCTACAAATCCAATACCAAAGTGAAAAACCATCATAAGCACTTGGGGCCAGCTAAGGCGCCAAATATGAAAAAAACTCATAAAATTTTTATTTTTCATTTGTAGTCCTTTTTTTATAATAGAAGCCTGTGCAAAATCCTAAGATAAGTCCCCAGAAATGGCTACCGACATCTGTATGTTTTCCTTGAGAAAAAATAGCTAAAAAACATAAAGCGAGCGCTATTTTTAGCCAAACACTTAAATTGGACTTAGTCGGAGTTAAGGTAAAAAACAAGCCAAGAGCAACAAAACTAGCGGTAGAAAACCCAAGACTTTTATGTGGTAGTCCTAAGAAAAGCAAATTTATCCCATTTGCTATGGTACCAAGTCCTAAAACCAATGTCCATGTAATTTTAAATCCTATTTGTTCGCAGACCTTTTGAATAAAATAGAAACTAAAGAAGATATTGCCTAATAAATGAGCTGGATCAGCATGAATAAATAGAGAAGTAAAAAGGCGAAAAAATTCTTTGTTTTTGATTTTTGAGGCATTTAATATCAGTTGATTTGTTAAATGAGGAAAGTATTGTTGAAGTACAAAAATAAGGCTTAGTAGAGCAAATATAATAGAATTTTGGATAAAATATGATGCATTATAATTTGATGTTAAATTAGAGTTGTTTGTTGAGATGGTTAAAAGCTCGTGTTCGTATTCAAGAATTTCTTTTAATGCAAATTTTGCTTTTGCTTTTTCCACCCAGATAATATTTTGTTCCCATTTCCAGTTTATTCCTAGGGCTTCTAGCACTAATATTTTATCAAAAGCGTGCTCAAAATTTGAGGAATGTATAAGAGGAACCCATTCTTGTCTATCCATGTTTGTTATAGATAGAACTTTGTTTTTGATAAGGCAAAATATTTTTTGTAGACTTGCTTAAAACTAAGACTTGCCTAAAAAAAACATTAGTTTTAAGTTAGAGATAGAAAGTATAGCTTTTTCTGGTGCAAGGGAGGTTAATATGGGCAAGGAAAAAGAAGAAAAAAATATATCTCCTACAGAAATTCAAACATTAATTGCAGGAATATTTCCCAATACAAGATATTTTGATGCCAGATTTGATCTTTTGCAAGTCCAAATAGATGAGATGAAATTTAATCAGAATTTGTTTCGGGAAGAATTAAAAGAGTTTAAAAGAGAAGTAAAAGAAGGATTTGAAAATGTAGATAAGCGTTTTGATGAGTTTAAATCTGATGTAAATATGCGTTTTGAGCAAGTAGACAAGCGTTTTGAACAGGTAGATAAACGTTTTGACGAATTTAAAAAAGATATTAATGATCGATTTATTCAAGTAGATAAACGATTTGAACAAGTAGATAAGAGATTTGAGCAGGTAGATAAACGATTTGAACAGATGATAGGAGCAATAGATAGATTAACTGATAGGCTTGAATATAGAGATAGAGATCAACGTAATTTTACTTTGCGTATGTTTTCTATTTCTATTGCTGTTTCTATTTTAGGAGTGTTGGGAGCGTTTTTAAAAATTATGGGAATTTTTTAAGAAGCAATTTTAAAATTTAAAGGTAGGTAAAAGATGTTTTCAAGGGAAGAAGCGTTTAATTTTTTGAATCAAAATATTAAGGATGCAAACTTGATAAGACATTGTGTGGCCACAGAAGGAGTGTTGCAAATTTTAGCTAGGCATTTTGGCCAAGACGAAAATCTTTGGGGGATTACAGGTTTGCTTCATGATGTGGATTATGAGTTTACCAAGGAAACTCCAGATCTTCACGGGTTAAAGGCTGGTGAAATGTTAGAGGGTAAACTTCCAGAAGAATCAATTTATGCTATTAAAGCCCACAACTGGGAAATGACAAAAGTAGAGCCGAAAAGTGAATTAGATTGGGCCTTACGTTGTGGTGAAACTATAACAGGACTTATTTTAGCTGCAGCCTATGTGAGGCCCACAAAATTAGAAGGGATGAAAGCCAAAAGCTTAAAAAAGAAGATGAAAGACAAATCTTTTGCAGCTTCTGTAAATAGGGATACCATAAGAGAGTGCAGCAAATTGGGCCTAGAATTGGGAGAATTTTTAGCCCTTGCTATTAAAGGAGTACAAAATAAAGCGAAAGAGCTAGGATTGGAGTAGCGTTTTGTAAACAAATATTGGAGGCGGAAATATACGTTATCTCCGACTAACTAAGGATTTATTTCTAAAAAACTCAACTTTTGTAGAAAAGTTGTAATATTAACAAGTTAGCGAAGTCAAAAAGTTGAGTAAAAAATAAAAAGCTTTTTTTGAACAGTCCATAAAAAGATGAATTTATAAATTAAAGTTTTGGTTGTTTTAGGGGTATATTCTTGACAATTTTGTTCAATTTTTCTAATCGAAATTTATGTTAGATGCTTTAATAACTTCTAAGACAAGGATTCGGTTAATCACCAAATTTTTTTTAAATCCTGGGGTTAGTAGTTATTTGCGGGAGCTGGCTTCTGAGTTTGGAGAGTCAACAAATAGCGTAAAAATAGAATTGGATCGTCTGTCAAATGCTGGTCTTTTGAAAAAAACAACAGAGGGGAGAGTAGTAAAGTATGCAGCGAATAAGAATCATCCAATGTTTTTAGAGCTTGCATCTTTGGTTCGTAAGTATTTTGGTATAGATAAGATAGTAGAAGATATATTAAATCGTTTAGGAGATGTTAAAGCGGCTTATATTACAGGTGATTATGCCAAAGGAATTGATTCTGGTATAATTGACTTAGTTATAGTTGGAAATGTTAATTGGGGGTATTTGCAGGATTTAGTTGAGAAAGCAGAAAATTTAATTAAGCGCAAAATAAGAGTGCTCTTGATAAAAGAAGATGAATTAAGAGTATATAAAAATAAGTTGTCTTTAGAAGAAAGTATCTTGTTGGTAGGAGAGGAGTAAGAATAGATAAATGGCTAATATAGTATGGCATAAGGGCTATATTGATAGGGAGGCTAGAAATAAGTTAAATAAACACAAAAGTTTTGTGTTATGGTTTACAGGCCTTTCTGCTTCTGGAAAGTCTACTATTGCTCATTTAGTGGAAAAGGAGCTTTATGAACAAGGGATACGGACTTATGTTCTTGATGGAGATAATGTTAGACATGGGTTAAATGCAGATTTGGGATTTAATAGAGATGACAGGAGAGAAAATTTAAGGCGTATTGTTGAAGTGTGTAAACTTATGGTTGATGCAGGGATTGTAGTTCTAACGGCATTTATTTCTCCATATAGAGAAGATAGAGCGTATGTGAAGAGTAGACTAAAGAATGACTATATAGAAATATATGTCAAATGTTCTGTTGAAGAATGTGAGCGCCGTGATCCTAAGGGCTTGTATAAGAAAGCCAGGGCAGGGATAATAAAGAATTATACGGGAATTTCTGCTTCTTATGAGGAGCCAGAAAATCCTGATCTGATTATAGATACGGAGGTTACCGAAGTGGAAGAAGCGGTAAAAGAGATGTTGTTTTTTTTGGAGGGAAAAGGAATTGTGTAAGGAGAGACGAAAAGGAAAATAGGCATAAGGCTGCTAGTTTGGAAAATAGGTGAAGAGATAAGTAATAATTTTAGCAACAAAAAGGGAAAATGTGAATTATAGAATATAGAAAATGCCATTTTGTGTATAGAAAAGAGGAAGGACGGTTTTTGTTAATAGATTTCATCAAAAATGAGGTTATTATTCATTCTCGTTCCCAAATCATCAGGCAAGAGAGTGTTGATAATGAAGTATGGGGAGGAGAATGTGTTGAAAATGGACACAACTTTTTATGTTAATTGGGTGAATTGCAGGGGGTATGCGATAGACAACTATAAGGATTTCTGGATATATAAGGGAAGAGTAAGAATCCTGGATGTAAAGGTAATGGGTAAGTCGTCGTTGAATCTGGCTCTAGTGTGTGATTGTCAGTAAGGGGAGTAGTAAATTTTGGTTTGAAAATAAAGTTGTATAATTTAGTTGCAAAGAAATAAAGTAGATTCATTTATAGTGTTAATGGATCTACCAAAGAGGTTTTAGGTGAAACAAGATAAAATTTTTTGGAATTTAAAAAGCAAAGCAAGAATAGATGACATTACTTTTATAGAACATACTTTAAAGTATGGTGATTTTGAAGATATAGTTGAGCTATTTAATAGATTTGATAAAAAAAAGATAAAAGATATTTGGTTAAAAAATATGGCAGGAGATAGTAGATTTTTAAAGCTTAATGTAATGATAGCAAGAGTTTTTTTTGATATGGATGTAGAGAGTGATTATTTTAAGAGGCTGAATGATGCAAGGTTTGAAATTAGAGTTTCTATTAAATAGCACTAAAGAAGTTTTAGAACAACTTGTTTTAAATGAATATATGAGAAATTTTGTGTTGGTTGGTGGCAGTGCTTTAACTTCATATATTTGTCATAGATTGAGTGAGGACTTAGATTTTTTTACTTATGCAGATACTTTTGATAAACAAAAGATTTTTAATATAATTGAAAGGTTTGCAAACAAAGAGATTGTAAACATATCTGATGAGCAGATAGATGTTATTATAAATGGTGTTAAGGTTACTTTTTTTAATGCTAAATGGAGTTTTCTCAAACCAGACAAAATAGATAATTTTAATATCGCTAGTTTAGAACAAATTGCCATAATGAAGATAAATACTCTTTTTTAAGAGCTAAATATAGATCTATAAAAGTTTTAGCTGATGAAGTAAAAAGGGGATTGATAAATTTTTATAAAATATCCTTAGAGAAATTAACGGAGAAAGTAAGAAAAAATTGCTGTAAAATTTTTATTGTTCAATAAAAGTGGATTTTTGTTTTAAAAGTGGGAAAAAGAAATTTATGGGGGGCAGAATGTAAATCCATAAACTCATAAAACTTTAGTAAATATTGAACGTAGAACGTTGATATTATAAATATAAGTGGTTTTCTTAAAGAAAGGAGGATTATAGATGAAGATATATAAAATAATTGAAAATGGGAGAGATGTTTATAGGTGTTTGCCTATGCCTCAGGAACTTTATGAATTGGAAATTACCATAAAGCCTATTAAGAAAAGAGGTTCTATTTTTAGTGAATTTTTAAAAGATAAAATAGAAGTATCTGAATATAAAAAGAGTTCAAGAGAAGAAATTAATGCGAGATAGAATTTTTATTGATACTAATATTTTTGTATATTCTGCAATTAAATCAAGAAATAAATTAGATGAAATAAAACATATTCAGGCACATAATTTATTAATAATATTATTATGAATTTTATAATATTCTTTTTTAAGGTATGAGATTGATGATAAAAATATTCAGAAGAAACTTTATCAGATTATAGATGTAGTTATGGTTGTTCCTTTAACATTAGATATAGTGAGAAAAAGTTGGGAAATAAAAGAAAAATATAAATTTTCCTATTGGGACAGCTTGATAGTTGCTTCAGCTTTAGAAAATAATTGTTCAATTTTATATACAGAAGATATGCAGGATGGGCAGATAATTGAGAAGAAATTGGAGATAGTAAATCCTTTTAAATAGGGATGGATAAAGTGGCTAATATAGTATGGCATAAGGGATATATTGATATAAAGGCTAGAAATAAGTTATAAGTTACAAGATAATTTAGATGTATAAAAAATTTTTTAGGAGGGCATCATGAAGGTATTAATCCTCGCAGGAGGTTTGGGTACTAGATTGTCAGAAGAAACAGATGTACGCCCGAAACCAATGGTAGAGATTGGGGGGAAGCCAATTCTTTGGCATATAATGAAAATATACTCTCATTATGGGTTTAATGAATTTGTGATATTGCTTGGTTATAAAGGATATTATATTAAAGAATATTTTGCCAATTATTTTTTGCATCAAAGTGACGTAACTATAGATTTAAAAAGTAATAAAATGGAAGTTCATAACTGTTCAAGTGAGCCGTGGAAAGTTACGCTTCTTGATACAGGCATTGATACTATGACTGGTGGAAGGATAAAAAGAGCTGAGAAATTTATTAAAAATGAGACTTTTATGCTTACTTATGGTGATGGTGTCGCAGATATAGATATTAATGAGCTTTTAAAGTTCCACAAATCCCATGGGAAAGCCATTACAATGACTTCTGTTCAGCCAGAAGGAAGGTTTGGGGCTTTAAATATTGAAGAGGAGAATAAAGTTACAAAATTTTTAGAAAAGCCAAAAGGTGATGGGGCATGGATAAATGGTGGTTTTTTTGTATGTGAACCAAAAGTGATGGATTATATAACAGAAGGCGATGCAACTATTTTTGAAAGAACACCTCTTGAAAATCTTGCTAAAGATGGAGAGCTATATACCTATAAGCATACTGGTTTCTGGAAATGTATGGATACGCTAAGAGATAAAATTCAATTAAATGAAATGTGGAATGCTGGTAAAGCAAAGTGGAAAATATGGGAAGATTAATGAATAATAATTCATCGTTCAATATCCAACATTTAACATTATTCAACAGTATTTACAATAATAAGGTAGTATTGGTCACCGGTCATACAGGCTTCAAGGGGTCCTGGCTTTGCTTCTGGTTAATACAAATGGGTGCAAAAGTTATTGGGTATTCTCTTAAGCCACCAACGAGTCCAAATCATTTTGAGCTACTTAATCTGGATATGGTTTCTGTTATCGGAGATATTCGAGATGGTGACAAGTTAAATGCAGTATTTTCAAAATATCAACCAGAAATAGTTTTTCATCTTGCAGCTCAACCATTGGTGAGGTTATCATACAAAGAACCCATTGAGACATTTGAGACAAATGTGATAGGGACGTTGAAGGTTTTTGAAGCATGTAAAAATACAAAGTCTGTTAGAGCAATTGTCAATATTACAAGTGATAAGTGTTATGAAAATAAGGAATGGGTCTGGGGATACAGAGAAAATGATCCAATGGGGGGATATGATCCCTATAGCGCTTCAAAAGGTTGTGCAGAACTTCTAACAAGTTCATACAGGAAGTCTTTTTTTAATGTGAATGAATATGGCAAGAGCCATAATGTGTTACTGGCAAGTTGTAGGGCTGGCAATGTCATAGGTGGTGGTGACTGGGCAAAGGATAGGTTGATGACTGATATAATGGTGGCTGTCAGTCAGGGAAAGAAAGTTGTAATCAGAAATCCACAGGCAACCAGACCCTGGCAGCATGTGCTGGAGCCTTTAAGCGGTTATTTGATGCTTGGCCAAAAGTTGCTTGAGGGTAAAAAAGAGTTTGCACAGGCATGGAATTTTGGGTCAGGAGGACAGGGCTCTATTACTGTAAGAGAGGTGGTGGAAAATATCAAAAGGTATTGGGATAAGATTGATTATGAAATTAATCAGGATACGGATCAGCCTCATGAAGCAGGTCTTTTAAAACTGGATTGTTCTAAAGCGTATATGCTGCTTAAGTGGAGAGATGTGTGGGACAGTAATACAACATTTCAAAAGACAGTGAATTGGTATAAAAGTTATTATGAGAAGAATGAGATTTTAACTGAAGAGGATTTGAATTCTTATATTGAGGATGCAAGGGAAAAGGGCCTTGAGTGGGCTGGTAGGAATGCTGAATGATAGAGATGTATTTTTATATAAAAAGGAGAATGCTATGCGGGCACTTCATGGATATTACAAAAATGGTAAAATTGAGATTTTTGGTGAAATACCAAAATATATTAAACGTGCTAGATTAATTATTGTATTGGAGCCAGAAGATGAAGAGAAAAAATATATACCGTTTGATGAGTTTAGAATTACACCTCCAAGCAGTGAGGAAGAGTTTAAAATGATAGGATTATATAATTTTTTTAATGAAGAAGATGATAATAATATAGACTGGGAGGAATGCTTTGGCCTTAAATAGAGTAGGAGAAATAGTTTTCTTGGATTTCCCTTATACAAATTTTAAAAATTCAAAAATACGCCCTGCTGTAATTTTAGGTCAATCTGATATTGATCGAAACGATTATATTGTGGCTTATATTACATCGGAAGTTGATAATTATATTTGGAGTGAATTTGCTGTTTCCTTAAAGGCTTGTGATTTGTCAACACAGACACTTAAGTATGATAGTGTAATAAGGGTTGATAAAATTATAGTTGTTAATAGAAGTCAATTTTTAAGGGAAAAGGTTGCCTATTTAAGGGAAGAAAAGTTACAGGAAGTCTTAAGGGTTTGGGCTAAGTTTCACATTATTAATTATTTTAATGCCCTTCACAAACCAAAACAACAGGAACCTTTCACCCCTGGCAACTCCCGCATCAACTACGCAGGCCGTGTATATGATGAAAACGAGATGATCAATCTGGTGGACTCTGCCCTGGATTTCTGGCTGACAACCGGGCGTTATGCTGAAAAATTTGAGAAAAGTTTTGCTGAGTTTCTGGGCGTTAAGTACTGCTCTTTAACAAACTCTGGCTCATCAGCCAATCTTCTGGCATTCATGGCTTTGACCTCACCTAAACTGGGAGACAGAAGAATTAAAAAGGGAGATGAGGTCATAACCGTGGCAGCAGGATTTCCCACCACTGTTGCTCCTATTATTCAATATGGTGCTGTGCCTGTTTTTGTTGATATTGAACTGCCCTTTTACAATATTGATTGTTCTCAACTTGAGGCTGCTTTGTCAGAGAAAACAAAAGCAGTTATGCTGGCTCATACTCTGGGAAATCCATTTGATTTAGCCAGAGTAAAAGATTTTTGTGATAGGCATGGGTTGTGGCTTATAGAAGATAATTGCGATGCCTTAGGTGCCAGGTATTTTTATAAAGGGGAGTGGAAATATACAGGTACTATTGGTGATATTGGGACATCCAGTTTTTATCCACCTCATCACATGACAATGGGTGAAGGTGGGGCAGTTTATACTAATAATGTGAGTTTAAAAAGGCTCATTGATTCCTTTCGGGATTGGGGACGAGATTGCTGGTGTGCGTCTGGACGGGACAATACATGTGGTAAGAGGTTTAGTCAGCAATTTGGTGAGTTACCATTTGGTTATGACCATAAATATGTGTATTCTCATTTTGGATACAATCTTAAAGTCACGGACATGCAGGCAGCCATTGGATGTGCGCAACTGGAAAAACTGCCGGATTTTATTGAGGCGAGGAAGGCCAATTGGCAAAGATTAAGAGAAGGTCTTTCAGATTTGGAGGATAAATTTATTTTGCCAGAGCCAACACCAGATTCTGATCCGAGTTGGTTTGGTTTTTTATTGACAGTGCGGGAAAATGCGGGATTTTCGCGAGATGAAATAGTAGAGCATCTGGAAAAAAATGGTGTTCAGACTCGGATGTTATTTGCAGGTAATCTTCTAAAGCATCCATGTTTTGATGAGATGAGAGCAAAAGGTGAAGGGTTTAGAGTCGTTGGGGAGTTAAAGAATACAGATATGGTTATGGAGAGAACTTTCTGGGTTGGGGTGTATCCGGGGATGACGGAAGAGATGATGAATTATATGGTTAATATTATAAGGGGGTTCTGTGGCTAACAAAGTTCTCCTAACTGGCGCAACTGGTTTTTTAGGAAGTCATTTGGCCCATTCATTGATTAATGAGGGATATGAAGTAGCAGCATATAGGAGAAAAAATTCTAATTTATGGCGAGTAAAAGATATTGTAGATAAAATATATTGGTATGATGTTAAAAACTTAGAACAACCTTTTTGGGATTTTGGTAAAATTGATTATGTAATTCATACAGCGACTATTTATGGACGAAAAGGTGAAAAGAGTAGTCAGGTAGTAGAGACTAATTTGTTGTTTCCTTTGAAACTTTTTGAAATTGCTACTTTTTTTAACACAGATACTTTTTTTAACACAGATACTATTTTATATAAGTATCTTAATAGTTATGCTCTTTCTAAAAAACAGTTATGTGAATGGTTAAAGATGCATTCTGGTAATACTAAGGTGGTGAATATAAAATTAGAACATATCTATGGCCCAAAAGATGATGATTCTAAATTTATAACCTATATAATTAATCAATGTTTAGCTAATGTGCCAGAAATTAAATTAACAAAGGGTGAACAAAAGAGAGATTTTATTTTTGTAGATGATGTAGTCAGGGCGTATTTGTTTCTTTTAAAATATGGAAAAGAAATAAAGGAAGAATATCTAGATATAGAGATTGGAAGTGGATTAGCAACTACTATAAAAGATTTGGTTTGTCTTATTGCGAGTTTGACGAAGACAAAATCCAGACTTGCTTTTGGTGCTTTACCTTATAGGGAGAACGAAATAATGGAATCCAGGGCTAATATAGAATTTATGAAAAAATTAGGATGGCAGCCGGAAATAAGTTTGGAAACAGGGATTGCAAGAACGATTGCATCATGGGGGGATAAATGAAGTATTTAATAACCGGAGGTTGCGGTTTTTTAGGTTCAAATATTGCTAGCGAAGTCTTAAAAAGAGGGGGAGAGCTTTATATATTTGATAATCTTTATAGAATTGGCAGTGAGCAAAATCTGTCATGGCTAAAGTGTCAAGGTGATTTTTACTTTATACATGGAGATGTCAGGAGCCAGGGAGATGTAGAAAAAGCTATAAAAGAAATTAAGCCAGAGGTGATTTATCATTTAGCTGGTCAAGTGGCAATGACTACATCAATAGCCAATCCAAGAATGGATTTTGAAGTAAATGCTCTGGGCAGTTTTAACCTTCTTAATGCAGTCAGGGAGTATTCTCCTGAAAGTATTGTTATTTATTCTTCTACAAATAAAGTGTATGGAGATCTGGAGTGGGTTGAATACGAAGAAACTGAAACAAGATATGTAGCTAAAAATTTTCCTAATGGATTTTCTGAGAGTATCCCTCTGGACTTTCATTCGCCATATGGTTGTTCAAAAGGTGCTGCTGATCAATACTTTCTTGATTTTTACAGAATTTATGGAATTAGAACTGTGGTTTTCAGGCATTCTTCCATGTATGGTGGAAGGCAGTTTGCGACTTATGATCAGGGATGGGTAGGATGGTTTGTGCAAAAGGCTGTAGAAATTAAGCAAGGCAAATTAAAAGAACCTTTTACTATTTCTGGAAATGGAAAACAGGTTAGAGATCTCCTTTATGCAAGTGACACCGTAGCTCTCTATCTCAAAGCTTCTGAAAAAATAGAAAATATAAAAGGAGAAGCTTTTAATGTAGGCGGTGGGATAGTAAACTCATCATCCTTGCTTGAACTTTTTTCGTTTTTAGAACAAACACTTGATATAAATATGATGTATACAAAACTACCACCTAGAGAGAGTGATCAGAAAGTATTTGTTGCAGATATAACTAAAGTAAAAGAGAGTATAGATTGGGAACCAAAGGTTTCTAAAGAAGATGGCATTAGCAAAATGATTGAATGGGTGAAAGAGAAATAAGTGCTTAAAACAAAGATAGAAAAGTATCATTATATTGCATTTATTGGATGGATTGCAAAATTATTTGCAATTTTGCTTTCTCTCCTAAATACAAGAATGCTATTAAATCTTATTAACATTGATGGTTATGCACTATATTCTATATTAGCCTCATTTGCAGGTTGGATTGCGCTATTGAATTTCGGCTTACCTAACGGAGTGCAAAATTTAATAGCAAAATATAGAGTAAAAAATAAAAATTTAGACAATTTATATAAAAGTTTATTTTTTTTGATTGTTATTATATTAATGCTTTCTGTTCCTTTGTTGTATATTGTAAGTTTTGCCATATATCATACTATATTATCAAGCTATCAAAATCTAATAAGCACAACCATGTTGTTTGCTGTTTTGTATTTGTTGTTATTGTTTGGACTATCACAAATTTTCTATAAAATACTTTTTGCTAATTATAAAGGTATTTATCCAAATTTATATCCTCTAATAATTTCAGCAATCAATTTTTTGATATTATATTTATGCCAAGTATTTAATATGCACAATGAAGCACTAGTTATTGTTCTGTTTTTCTCATCATATTTTATTATCTTTATAGTTTCTTATCTTCAGTCAATTGGTATTGTACTTCCTAAGTTCGATAGAGTTTTAAGCATAGAGTTGTTTAAATACTCAAAAGATTTTTTTATATTTGCAATTTTGGCTTCTTTTACTTTAGGGATAGACTATATAATTATGTCAAAAATATTAGACTCACTATATATTACGCAATATAACTTAATAATGAAATTTTATAATCTTATTATAGTGCTTTATGCAACACTCCTGGCGACCTCTTGGTCGATATCATCGGAAGCTTATCACAAAAAAGAATATTTCTCTATTTATGAACTAATTAAAAAAAATATAATAATTGGATTACTACTGACAATTATTGTCTCTATAATTGTTTTTACCTTCAAAGACCAATTATTCTTTTTGGTCTCCGGGAAAGAGCTACATATTTTATATACTACATTATTGCTTGCTACGATATATGTCATCATAAGAATATGGACAGATACTTTTGCTACAATATTATCAAGCATTCAAAAAGTTAAGATATTAATATGCGTCGTGCCTTATCAAGCATTTATATCGATACTTTCACAATTCTATTTAGGGAAAAAGTTCGGCATCAATGGTATTTTTATAGGTTTGATTTTATCATTTCTTTTAACTGTATCAATAATCTTGCCATTATATTTAAAAAGACATTTAAGGGAGCAGTATGACTAAGCCATTACTATCAATATGTATTCCAACGTATAATAGGGCCAAATTTTTGCCGGATGCAATTGAGAGTATTTTAAATCAAATTACGCCGGATATAAAAGATATGGTAGAAATTTGTATAAGCGATAACGCCTCAACAGATAATACAGAAGAGATTGTAAAAGAATATCAGGGAAAAAATATTTGTAAAATAGTTTATCATAAAAATGAAGAGAATATTGGGGCAGATAGGAATTATTTAAAAGTAATTGAAATAGCAAATGGTGAATATTGTTGGTGGTTAGGTAGCGATGATGCTTTAGAAGATAATATACTTGAAATGTTATTAAATAAAATAAAAAGCACAAAACGAGATTTTTATATGCTTACTCAAAACTGTTATGATATAAATTTAGAAAATAGGTTCCAATGCAAACATCACCCATTATTAAGTTATAAAAGTGATAAACTATTGAGTTTAGATGAAATTTTGACAGAAGCTGTTTATCTTATTGGATATATTTCGGTATTAATAGTTAAAAAGAACATATTTTTACAGCCTATGCCTCAAGAGGATAAGTATATAGGTAGTATGTACATACATACTTATAAAATATTATATGCTTTAAATAATGGCAACACAATGTATTTTATAAGAGAACCTATGGTTAAGTGGAGAGCGGATAATGACTCTTTTTTAGAAGAGTTAAAAGTCTTTGGAAGAATAAAAATTGATATTATTGGCTACAGTTCTATTGCAAAAGATATTTTTGGAGAAAATAGTAAAGAATATAAAAAGATACTTAAAATAAGAGTTATTAACAAAATGCTTGGATACATATTATCACTAAAATCTGTTAATGTCAATAGAAAAAATATTATTGAACTTTTTGAATGTTTAAAACCATTTAAAGTGCAATATTTGAAGATGTATATATTAGCAAGCATACCAATTCCTTTGTTTAGAGTTATAAGGTTTGTATATAGATATACTTTAAAGCCAATTAAAAAGATTGAGTTCAAATGAAAAAAATTTTAATCGTTCATCTGTCTGGTATTGGTAATACTGTTGCAATATTACCATTAATAAATAAAATACAAAGAGTATATCAAAATTCAATTATAGATATTCTTTTAGCTCAAAACAGAGGAGGAGAAACTATTGTTAAAAATGCTACCCAAATAAAGAGTATTTATTTTTTAGAAAAAATAGACTATATGAATAAATTTGATAAATTTTTGTTTTTATATAAAAAATCTCAAGAATTGCCTAAGTATGATATAGCAATCACAACTTATCCAAATCAAGGAATTTTTAGCGCATTATTAATGTATTTTAGTGCTGGACAGAGAATTCAGCATAGATATAAATATGGAAATTTTTTGCTTAGCTATGCACCAGAAATTAAATATACAAATTTTGTAGAGCAGAATTTAAATTTAGTCCCCTATAAAAATCTAAATGAAGATTTTAAAATTAATTATCATATAAGTGAGGAGAATGAAAAGTTTGCAATGGAGCATATTCCAAATGGAAAGGTAATAGTTGGAATACATCCTGGTGGGTTCAATGATATGGAGTATAAAAGATATGATATAAACAAATGGTTAAATATGATTGAAATGTTACATAAAAAAAATAGTAATTATCAATTCTTTATATTTGGTGGTCCTAGTGATGACTTATCATTTTTTCAGGAAAATGATTATATTAAAATCTTTAAAGATATCGCTTTAGAAAAAACAATTGCTTTAATTTCTAAAGTAGATATTTTTTTAAGTAATGATAGTGGGTTAGCTCACATTGCTTCTATGTTTAACAAAAAACAGCTTATACTATTTGGAGCAACAGATCCAGTTTATAGTAAACCATATTCAGAAAATGCATTTGCAATAACACCTAAAAATTTTAAACCTTTTTATATTCCACATAAAGGTATAGTGAATAAAATAAATTTTTATATAAATGAAATCGATGAAGAATATATTATTAAAAAAATAGAAAGTTTAATATGAAAATATTAATCTTCAATACACTTTATTATCCAAATCAAATAGGGGGAGCTGAAAAATCTGTTCAGTTGTTGGCTGAAGGATTATTAAAAGATGGTAAAGAACCTATTGTGGTTACTACTTCAGATAAAGATTGTATAAATTATATTAATGGAGTAAAAGTGTATTATATAAAGACTATTAATCTTTATTGGGTATATAATGCAAAAAAAGAAAAAAAATATAAAAAACCTATTTGGCATTTGATAGATAGTTATAATCCATTTAATAAAAAAATAAATGATGTTATTGAAGTGGAAAATCCTGATGTTGTACATACTAATAATTTGGCAGGATTTTCTGTAAGTGTGTGGAAGCTAGCAAAAGATAAAGATATAAAAATAGTGCATACATTAAGAGACTACTATTTATTATGTCCAAAGTCTACAATGTTTAATGAAAAATTAAATAAAAATTGTGAAAAACAATGTTTAGCTTGTAAATTATATTCTATGCCAAGAAAAAAATATTCAAAATATGTAGATGTCGTTGTTGGGGTAAGTAAATTTATATTAAATAAGCATTTAAGATATGGATATTTTAAAAATGTTAATAAAAGCGTTATTTATAATAGTGTAGAGGTGCCTACTAATTTTAAAAAGAAAAATATGGACAAAAAAGAAATAATATTTGGATATGTTGGGACTTTATCAAAAAGTAAAGGTATTGAATTTTTATTAGAAAATTTTAAAAATTTAGATTTAAAAAATACAAAACTCTTTATTTATGGAAAAGGCCTTACAAAGGAATATGAGAATTATTTAAAGCAAAAATATCAAGATAAAGACTTAATTTTTAAAGGTTTTAAAAAACCGCAAGATATTTATAAAAATATTGATATTTTAATAGTTCCATCTTTATGGAATGAACCTTTTGGTAGAATTGTTCCAGAAGCAAATAGTTACGGAATCCCTGTTTTAGCATCCGATACTGGAGGTTTGTCAGAATTAGTAGAAAATGGTAAGAATGGTTATCTTTTTGATCTAGACAAAGAAAATGATTTTGAGGAAAAATTAAGACTTACCATAGAGATGTATAAGAAAAAACAGTTTGAATTTAATACAAATTTATTTAGCTTAGATACTATCATTAATGAATATATAAATTTATATTCATGTTGATTCCAAATTTTGAGTTTTAAATTTTTATAGATAACTATTTATATAATGCACAGTTTTGTACAAAATTAAGGAAATTGATGTATAATTATATCGTGAGAGATTCTTTTTAAAAAGGAGAGAAAAAATAGAGGCAGATGAGATTTATTTTGGGACAGAAAGAAAAGGGATGCGAGGAAGGGTAAAAGTTGAAAAATAGTGAAGGATGTATCAGCAGAAAGTTTGCTTAAAGTTCTCATAAAAAAAGATAAAAAAAGAAATTTTATTTATATAGATAAATTTAAATTTAGGTGTTACTGTTTTTTTCGTTTTTTTAGTCGTTAAAATTTTATGGTTTATCGCCAGAACTATTTTTTTATTTCTTAAAAGAATTCGAATTTACGAATTTAGATATAATAATCGTAATATTAATGCTTTTGTTAAATTACTTGAGATATCCATGCAATGGAATGAATTAGGGGATTACTAAATATTTTTTGATTTAAATATTTTATTTTTTTAAATAGAAAGTTATAGATGTGTATATGACTATTACTATATGGGGCTATATATTTATTCCTCTTATATTAATTTCTACTTTGAATTTTAGATATTTATTAGGTTTATTTATTATATCACTATCTTTGCAAATGACTTCGATTATTAATATCGATAATTTCCATTATGGACTGAGATTGTATCGGTTTATTGCTATTGTATTAGATTTTGTGTGTTTGTTTTATTTTGTATCAAAAAAAAATAATATTGTATTTGCTGTTAAAAAAATGTTGATTGCGTTAACGTTGTTTATTGTCTATGGCTTCCTTATTTCTTTTTGGGGGCCAATTATGTTTGAGGGATGTTTAGTATTTGTCCCTGAGTATGGTATAGATTATAATGCAGTATATGGCCCCTTCCCTTTAAAGTTTTCTTTATACAATTTAATATTGCCAGTTAATATTTTTATATTTGTTCTAGTATTTGTGTTTATTGTACTATTTGAAATGAAGGAAAAGTGTATTAATTTTGTAATTAAATGCTTTTATTTTACCATTATAATGATTTTATTTTTTTCTTTTTATCAGTTATTGCAGTCAATTGTGTATCTCCCTAATATATTTAAAATTATTAATAATACTATATCGAATCAATTTCATTTAGTTAGTATAAATTTATCTGGAATAAATTTTTTAAGAGTTGCAGCGACTTATTCAGAACCTTCGTATTTATCTTCTTTTTTAGTAAGTATTTTTTCTTTCGCTTTTTCATCTTTTATTTTATATAAAAAATTATTATGGTTATTGATTTTAGTATCTATTCTTATTTTACTTTCTGCAAGCTCTACTACATATTTGTGTTCACTTATAATGATATTTGTTGTTTTAATGTTTGCTTGGTTTACTTGCTTTAGGAAAAAAGAGAAATTGTTAAGATCATTTATTATTTTATTGCTTTGCTTAACAGCAATTTTTATATTTGTTAGTTATATTATAGGCTTAAATAATATGATGATAATTTTGAATGATTTTCTATTTAATAAGATGTATAGTTATTCTTTTATTAATAGAATAAAAGCAGACATATATAGCTTTTTTATTTTTTCAGATAGTTTTGGTTTAGGAATGGGGATAGGTTCTACCAGGCCATCTTCTTTGCTGCCTTGTTTGATTTCAACAGTGGGAGTTTGGGGCACTTTTTTTTTCTTGTTATTTTTATATTATTTTTTACGATATTCTTATTACTCTTTAAAAACAAGTGCTTATTTCCCTTATTTTTTTTTAGTTCCAAGCGTAATCGTAACTCAGTTAGTTGCTTATCCAGATTTTACAAATCCTACATTGTGGCAAATGTTGTATATTGTATTGATAATTATAAAAAAAATAAGATTCAAATATTATTATGGATTGCATTGATATTAGGGTATAGGGTAATGTGATGAAAATTTATCTGGATGGAATTTTTTATAAGGGGGCAGGTATAGGCAGATATTATGAAAATTTGTTGAGAGAACTAGGGAGAAGAAAATTTTATATTTATACTTTGGTCCCTTTAAAATATAAAGGTGATTTTGATAACGAATTCAATGCAATGAGCAATATTAAGCCTATCTTTGTAGATTATGAGAAGTTTTCATTAAAAGGTATATTTTGGGCACATAAAATATTAAATAATCTAAAAAGAGAAGTAGATTTATTTTGTTTTCCCCATATAAATATACCTATATTTTTTGAAGGCCAAATTATATTGACTATCCATGATTTAAGGCCTTTTGGTGTTTTTTGGGATAGAGGTTTTTTAAGAACAGAAGTAGTTAAATATTTATATAAGAGTGCGATTAAGAAAGCAAACTATATTGTTGCTATATCTCATTCTACTAAAGATGAAATGTTAAATATTTTTTCAGAGATTAATGGAATTGATAAAAAGATACATGTTATTTATAATTCAATTGAAGACAAATTTATAAATAAAGAATTATTAAATAGAAATAGATTAATAAGAAAAAGATATATTTTATATATAGGAAGCAGAAAAAAACACAAGAATTTAGAAAGGTTAATATATGCATTTAAGGATCTTCAGACTAATATTAGGTGTATACTTGTAATTGCAGGTAAAACAGAGATAGAGAAAAAAAATTTTATAGATAGATTAATTCAAAAATTAAATTTAAATGAGCTTGTTGTGTTAATAGATAATCCTTCTGATGAAGTACTGATGAATCTTTATTATTATGCAGATTTGTTTGTATTTCCAAGTTTATATGAAGGATTTGGATATCCTCCTTTGGAGGCAATTGCTTTAAATACTGCTGCGATAACATCCAATATTCCTATTTTTAGAGAAATTTTGGGCATAGAGATTGCTTGCTTTAATCCGTATTCTATAGAGGATATGAGAGATAAGATTCTCAATGTTTTAAAAAATAGAGAAAAAAGAGATAGGTTGTTAAAAATAGGAAAAAAAAGGTTAGTATATTTTAGTAATAGAAAAAATATACCAAGATATATTAATCTTTTTCATAAAATTATTAAATGAAAATATTACAATTAGGTAAACATTATCCTCCAGATATTGGAGGCATAGAGACAGTACTATTTGATATAGTAGAAGGCTTAAATGCACAGAATATAAAATGTGATATATTATGCTCCAATTCTACAAATAAATATATAGAAGAAGTTGTAAATGGATATTCTGTTTTTAGGGTTAGGAGTTATGGTAAAGTGGCTTCTACTGCTATAGCTCCTCAGATGTTTTTTAAGCTAAGAGAGATTATTAATAACTATGATATTATTCATATACATTTTCCTGATCCATTAGCTAATTTTGCTTTAATGTTTGCTAGACATAGAAATAAAAAGGTAGTTTTACATTGGCATAGTGATATTATAAAGCAAAGATATCTTTTAAAATTATATTTACCTTTTCAGAAATGGATGTTAAATAGAGCGGATGTAATTATTGCAACTACTCCAAAGTATGTAGAGGAATCACCATATTTAAGTAAATATAAGAATAAATGTAGAGTAGTGCCAATAGGGATTAATTCAAATAAATTAAGAGTTGATAAGGATTTTGTGTTAAAGATAAAGAAGAAGTTTAATAATAAAAAAATAATTTTTTCTCTTGGGAGGTTAGTTTATTATAAAGGGTTTGAGTATCTAATAAAGTCAGCGAAATATTTAGATGATAGTTATGTTGTTGTGATAGGGGGAGAAGGTGGATTAAGGAAAAAGCTAGAAAGGTTAATTGTTGAGAACGGATTATTTAAAAAAGTATTTTTAATAGGTAAAATACCTTCAGATAAATTGGGGAGTTATTATAAAGCTTGCGATCTATTTTGTTTACCTTCTATTGAAAGATCAGAAGCCTTTGGCATAGTTCAGATAGAAGCTATGAGTTTCGGAAAACCAGTCGTGGCTACAAAAATTAAGGGCAGTGGAGTTGATTGGGTTAATCAAAATGGGGTTACAGGATATAATGTACCACCTAAATCTGTTAAAAAAATGGCCGACGCTATAGTTACGATATCACAAAACAGAGATAAATATTGTGAATTTAGTAAGAATTCAAAGAAAAGGTTTAATGAATTATTTACTAGAGATAAAATGATAAACAATATCATTAAAATATATAAGGAAATTGTATGAAATTATAGAAATATTTTCAATAATACTGATTGAAAGAGACACTTTTATTGATTAATCTATATTGCTAGATGATGTAGTATTTATTAAATTTATTTTTTGGGTTTAAAAAATTAAAAATTAAAAAGTGAGAACGAAAAATTGTTTTAATTATATGTAACACTATTTTTATTACTTTTTTATAATACGTTAAGTAAAAGTATTTATTTTCTTAAGAGGGCAAAAGGGGAAATATGTAAGGAGGAAGTAGAAAATGAGAGTAATGGTTTTGATTTTAAGTTTTATATTCTTATTTTCTACAATTTGTTTAGCAAAAGTAAATATAAATACAGCTAGTAAACAAGAATTAATTAGCTTACCTTATATAGGAGAGAGCAAAGCTGATAATATTTTGAAATATAGAAAAGAACATGGAGAATTTAAGAGTAAAAGCGATATTTTAAAGGTAAAAGGTATTGGAGGTAAGATTTTTGAAAAGATAAAAGATGATATTTGTACTGGAAATGATTGTAAATAAAAATTTTCTCCTTTTGCCCTCTTGTGATGATATTGTGGTTTTATATTTTGATTTTTATTAGCTTATATATGAGCTATAGGTTAGTGGAGGAATTTTAATTTGTTATATTTGCTAGTTGCGTTTTTTATCAGCTGCTTTATTTCTCTTTTTATAATTCGTTTTATAAATACGCATGTAGTTTGTGATACCTGTGAAGGGGTGCAAAAGTTTCATGTTGGTTTTATTCCACGGATTGGAGGAGTTGCTATTTATGTAGCGTTGTTAAGTGTTAGTCTAGCATTTTGGTTAAGTAAAAAAGATTTTTTAGTGCAATATATTTTACTTATTGTCAGCGTGTTCCCTTTATTTATCAGTGGACTTGTGGAAGATATAACAAAAAAGGTTGCTCCTAGGTGGCGACTTTTAGCTGCACTTATGTCTGCTGCCTTAGTTTATTGGCTATTAGATATTAAAATAACGAGACTAGATATCCCTTTTTTGGATTTTATTTGGCAATATGAATATCTTAGCTTTGGGTTTACAATATTTGCAATTGCTGGAGTTAGTCACGCCTTTAATATTATCGATGGTTTTAATGGATTATGTGCTGGAATTAGCATATTAGTTTTTGGAGCATATGCATATATAGCTTTTTTGGTTCATGATATATTTATTTTATATTTATGTTTAATTTTAATTTTTTCTATTTTGGGTTTTTTCATATGGAACTATCCTTTTGGGTTAATTTTTTTAGGAGATTGTGGAGCTTATGTGTTGGGATTCTTTGCTGCAGCTATTGGGGTTTTTTTAACTAAAGAACATTCTCAAGTATCTCCTTGGCTTCCACTGCTTTTAGTAATATATCCTGTTTGGGAAACTCTATTTTCTATTTATAGGAGAAAAATTTTAATGGAAACAGCAGCCTCACAACCAGATGCTATTCATTTTCATACTCTTGTGTATAGACGTTTATTAACACTTATTATTGGCAATAATATAGATAAAAAAACAAAAAACGCTTTAACTGCTCCTTTTTTTTGGTCAATTGAAGTAGTTTGTTTGACTTTTTCTGTTATTTTTTGTCGCAATTCTCTTATTTTAGCGAGTTGTGTATTTATTTTTATAGTATTTTATACTTGGTTCTATTTTAGAGTAGTTACTTTTCGTACGCCTCGTGTATTGCCTTTTTCAAAAAAGTAAGGGAAGTCCAATTTTTGGGAGTTTTCTACGCTATTTTTTTAGGTGCCCTATGAAGGGCTTTAAAGACATCTTCTCTGGATATTAGGCCCAGTACCTTGGTTTTGTCTTGTGGATCTAATACTGGCAATTGTCCAAAATTAGTTTCTAAAAATTTTACTAAGGTGGTATAGAGATTATCTTCTGTAGTTACTGTAACAGCTTTTCTGGCTACGTCTTTGGCTACTAATAAGTCGCCTAGTACATCTTCAAATAAGATCCTTCTTAAGTCTTGTACAGAAACGATGCCAGTGATTGTGTCATCTTCTCCTCGCACAGGAAAGTAAAAGTCATTACTATGGGCTACCACGTCTAACATGGCCCTAAAAGAAGAACCTTCTTCAAATGTACCAACTTTTTTGGGTTGATAGTAATCTTTTACTTTTAGATTTTCTAAAATATTTATAGTTGCATCATCAATATGAGCAGGAGACTCAAATTTATTGTGAACTTGATTTTCATAAAGAGAGACATTTCTATTTAATACTAGACAGATTGCAGAGCTGAGCATTAATGGTGCAAGTAGGCCATATCCTTGAGAAAATTCACATACCATAATAAGAGGTCCAATAGGAGCATTGGCAATGCCAGCAAAAAAAGCAGCCATGCCTACTAATACAAAGGCTCCTGGCTGTGTAATTATCTCTGGATATAGATTTTGTCCCATAAAACCAATTATGCCGCCAGACATTCCTCCTACAAAAAGCGCTGGAGCAAACATACCCCCACTCATTCCAGAGCCTAAAGTAAGAGACGTTGCAATTGTTTTTCCAATTAGTATTAGGCACATAGTTAATATGGAAAGCTTGCCGAGCATTGCCATTTCTAGCCAGCCGTATCCTCCACTTAGTAAGTTTGGGAAAATACTTCCCAAAATGCCCATTGTTAAACCACCTAGCCCTAAAGTTAGGGGGATGCCAAGTTTATTTTTAAGAGGCCAAAATATTTTATATTTTATAAAGTAAAAAGTTTTTACATAAAATTGTCCAGTAAAGGCACAGAAAAATGCCAGGGCAGCATAAAAAAGGAGTTCTCTAGGATCATGGAAAATAAATCTTGGAATCCCAAATATAGGTTCACTTCCAAATGCTAAAGTAAAAATAGTGTAAGCTACCACAGAAGATGTTACTGCAGGTAAAATTGCCTCTGCCTCAAAATCTTCTCTGTAAATTACTTCTACTGCGGTTAAGGCTCCTCCTAATGGGGCTCTAAAGATAGCTCCAAGTCCTCCAGCAGCTCCAGTTAAAAGCAAGAGACGTCTTTCTTGAGGAGAAAGTTTAAATTTTTGGGCAAGATATGAACCAATACCTGCTCCTATAAGAGAGATAGGGCCTTCTCTACCTGCACTTCCACCTGTTCCAATGGTTAAAATGGAAGTAGCTCCTCTAATAAAAGCTACAATGGGTTTTATTAGGCCATCATTATAATGAAATGCTTTTATCATGCTATCTGTTCCATCTGTTCCACCTTCAATACATTTGGGCGCAAATTTAACAATTAGCCAGCCAGTAATTAGACCAGCACATGTTGTAAAAATTGGGATAAGCCACGGGCGGTAAGGTCCTAATATCCCATGAAAAATTTCTTCTCCTGCAGGGGCTGGCATTTCAATACCTGCAAAACTATGAAGAAGTATAAATTTTACACCTTCTACACCAGCAAAAAATAAAATTGCGGCAACTCCTGATAAGGCCCCTGTGATTGTTCCTAAGATGAGCCATCTAGCATTAGCTACAATCTTATATACATTTAAACTTTCTTTCCAAACTTGTTTTATAAAATTAAACATTTCCCCTCTAATTTTATATAACTGCTTCTGGTTGGCTTAAAATTTTTTTCCCCAATAAAATATCTTTTTGAATTTGTTCTTTTAATTCTTGAATAGAAGAAAATTTTTTCTCATTCCTTAATCTTTGTACAAAGTGTACATTTATGGTTTTGCCATATATATTTTGATTAAAATTTAAGATATGGACTTCTACAGAGAGATATTCATTGCCAAATGTTGGGTTATAACCAATATTTGCAACACCAGGAAGGATATTAGTGTCTAGCTCAACCCATACTGCATAAACTCCTAATTTAGGGAATAGCTCGTCTTTAAGAGCAATATTTGCAGTGGGGAAAAGTAATCTAGCGCCTCTTTTTTTACCTTCAATAACAGTCCCTTTTACTTGATAGAAGCGTCCCAAAAGAGGGCGAGCTTCCCATACTTTGCCTGCTTGAATAAGATCTCTTATTCTAGTAGAGCTTACAATAGCTCCTTTATACATTACAGGAGAAAGTTGTTCTACACGAAAACCGAATTCTTCTCCCAATTTTTTTAGGAGATTAAAATTTCCTTTCCTATTCTTACCAAAAGCATAATCATAACCAATAATTAATTCTTTTAGCTTTAGACCATTTACAAGATATATTTTGACAAATTCTTTGGGTTCAAGTGATGCTAGTTTTTTGGTAAAAGGGATGCAAAATATATAATCAACTCCTAAATCAGAGATGAGCTGTAGCTTTTGCTCTGTTAGAGTAATAAAAGGAGGAGTTTTACTATCAACTAAAACGCGTAAAGGATGTGGATCGAATGTTACCACTACGCTTGTAGCATTAATGGCTTTAGCGCGAGCACAAACTTTTTTAATAAGGGTTTGATGACCAATATGTACTCCATCAAAATTGCCTATTGTGGCGCAAGAACAATGGATATTGTTGTTAATCTGATTTAGACTAGAAATAATTTTGGCCATTTTACCCTCCAAAATTATTAATGCTAGCTTAAAATGATTTGACCTTCAACCCATTAATTATTCAATTTAGAGGGATCCAATATATGTTTTCTTGGAGAGCGAGAATATTTAACCTAAAAATGTAGTTAAGCTGTATTTAAGGTCCTTGTTTAAATATTGGTAGACTCAGTTAGAGATTATATCTAGGAAAATCAGAAAATAATAAATTTATAAAATAGCAAACCAGTAGGGGAAGCTTAATTTTGGCTTTTTGTAAAATTCTTGCCAAGGTGTTTTTTTTGGCTTATTTTTATTATCTAGGTAGAAGACAATAGGTTAATTGATATGTGGTAGGATAATTAGAAGAGTATTCAACTAAAATTTATGTTTGTAATTTTGCCGAAGTGGTGGAATTGGTAGACACGCTAGGTTCAGGGTCTAGTGGGCTTAGCCCGTGGGGGTTCGAGTCCCCCCTTCGGCACCATAAGCGACAATAGGGGTCTAAAAATAATGTTAGACTCCTTTTTTATTTTATTAATTAAGTTAGGTAATGAAGTTAAAAATACTTTTTTTGACTCAGGGTGGAGAGACCCTTCCCAGTGTACGTTTTAGGGTTTTACCTTTTATCCATATATGGAAAAATCAAGGAATAGATGTTTCTTATTTTAAGTTACCCAAGACGCTTATAAAAAAAATTCCTTTTTATTTTAAGCTACCAAAGGCGGATGTTATTATTTTACAGAAAAAATTGGTGTCAAAAAGTGAGCTATTCTTGATAAAAACAAAGGCGAAAAAGATATGTTTTGATTTTGATGATGCGGTATGGACTTCTCATCCGTCGGTTAAGTTGACTTTAAAGATAAAGAAGAAAAATTTTAAAAATAGAACAAGATTACTCAATATCGTAAAGAATGCAGATTTAGTTATTTGTGGCAATCAATATTTATGTTCTAATATTTGGGATTTTACCCCAAATACTTTGATATTACCCACTTCTATAGATATAGATAAATATTGTCCAACTCTCCAGGAAAAAACAGAAAAAAAGAATTTTGTGGTGGGATGGATAGGAACTAATTCAAATATTTTTTTTATGAAAAATATATTTGAGTCTATTAAAAAGATAGAAGGAATACAGATTAAAGTAGTATCTAATAAAAATTTAAATGTTAATTTGCCAAGAGGTGTTATTTTTGAAATTTGGGATGCAAACAGAGAGGTAGAACAAATACGATCTTTTAATATAGGATTGATGCCTTTATTAGATGATGAATATACCCGAGGTAAATGTGGCTTTAAGATTATTCAGTATATGTCTTGCGGAGTTGTCCCGATTGCTTCTGATGTTGGTTTTAATCGCGATATTATTTCCCATGGCCAAGATGGTTTTTTGGTAAAGAAAGAGCATGAGTGGATAAAATATATTCAAATGTTAAGAGAAGATGTATCATTGCAGAAAAAAATGAGTACAAATGCTAGAAAAAAGATTGAAAAGAATTTCAATATAAAAAACAGTGCTAGTATTTTATTAAGGAAAATCCAAAGTTTGCTATAGGTGTACTAGTGGAAGATTTTTATAAGTTTCTAAATAAAACTATTAAAAATAAGGAAAAGTTAAAATTGGTGATTCTTTGGAAAAAATGGGAGGAAGTATTGGGATTGCCTTTAGCTGAGTATGTGCTTCCTTTAGGACATCAAGAAAGGGTGCTTATAGTGGGTTCTGAGGATGCACTCGTGCTTCAAGAAGCTCATTTTGTGAGTCAGGAAATACTACTAAGAGTAAATAATTTTTTAGGAGAGCAAGTCTTTGACAAAGTGCGGGTTAAGTTGTTAAGAGGTAAAACCCCACTGAATAGGATAAAAGTCTCAGCCCCTGAATTAAGGAGATATGTAATAAAAAAACCTAAAAATTTGGGCAGTGTTGGGCAAGAATTGAAAAAGTATCCAAAAATTTTTGAATACTATCAAAGTTATGTTGCCTACTGGGATGCAGTAAGTGCACGAAAGGAGGAGAGAAATGGGAGATGTAATCGAAATTAAGGTAGAATTTAAAAAACCCTTAGAAAAAATGACAGCTAAAGAGCTAAGAGAATTGGCCATTAATCAGCTTCCAATGATTACTGGTGCGTCTAGTATGACAAAGGAAGAACTTTTGGCCAAAATTAAAGAGGTCTTAGAGATTAACGACGAAGATGGTAAAAACAACAAGGTGTATAAAGCTCAGATTAAGGAGTTGAAACAAAAGATTCAGGAGTTGAGAGAGTTAAGATTAAAAGCTGCTTCTAGGTCTGAGAGAGAGAAGTTGCGCAAAAAAATTCATAGACTAAAAAGACAAACAAGAAAGTTAGCTATGGCTTAGAAAAGACCCCTCTTGAAAGAGGGGTCTTTTAGGCTTAAAGAAAAATTTTTACAGTCTCTTCGATTTCTTGCAAGGCCCTATTTACTAAAGATTTTAGTTCATCCTTACTTAAGTTAATAATTTTACAGACAGACTTATTTAATTGAGGTACAATAATAGAACCTTTTTCAACGATATGCATGCCCACGGTTAAGAAGTCTGCTAAATGGATTATAGCATCTTCTATTTCTGTAAATTGGCCTGGAAAATGGTGTAGTTTAATAGCTTTTCCTAATGTAGAAGGTAGGTTCCAAGCTTGAATAAGAGAATTTCCAACTAAAGCATGGTCAAATCCTATGACCTCCCGTTCAGCTTCTACTAAAGGGATTAAGTTAGAATAAGAAAAGATTAAAGCCTCTGTTGCTAACCTGGGGATATGTTTAAAGAGTATAAGTCTTCCTATATCGTGTAGAAGCCCAGCTACAAAATATTTTTCTGGTTCTAAATGACTTCTTTGAGCTAATAGTTTCGCAAATACCCCAACTCCAATAGAGTGCAGCCAGAAAGAACGCATATCAATAAGTTTTTCTGGGATGTCTTTAAAAACATTTATAGCAGTGATGCCTAGAGCAAGAGTAGATAATTCATCAGCGCCTATAATTGCAATAGCTCTGGAAATAGTTTCTACTTTTTGAGTTAGCCCATAAAATGGGCTATTTACTAAACGGAGTAATTTAGCAGAAAGACTAGGATCTTTACTTACAATTTTAGCAATATATTCAGCAGAGCTTTTAGGAGAATTGATCGCCTCTACTATTTTAAAATATATGTCAGGGAAAGAAACCAGCTCTACTTCCTTTTGGACTAGAACAGTAAAACTTACTTCATCTTTTGGAAAGAGATCTTTATAAGAACCATCGTCGACTGGGATATAACTTTCTATGTTCGGTAGTCTCCAGCCATTTAAATATCTTTGTGCCAGCCTAGCTAAGGATAGATAATAAACACTTTTTACAAAAGGATGACTGAAGTCATTATAAGCAAAAAGAGGTGATAAATAATTTTCTAATTTATTTAAGTCTTTTTGGTTTATTTTTATTTTACCTGTATTAAGATTAGTGCTTCCAGTAATATTCACCTTATTTATTCCCCATGATTTAAGGTGTTCTATATGTTTTTCCTCTAATTTCAAACCTTTTGGCAGAATTAGCCTACCATTTACTGTTTTTATATCATCGGCCAAGATCATGCCAGGGGTTAGGTCTTTTACTTCTATCATCCCCATTTACAACTCCTTATCCTTTAATATTCCTATATCTCTGTTTTGATTCGGTCAATATCATTTTTTAGATACTACTAGACTTTTTTAATTTTGGTAGAATATAATGTTCTACCAAAAAACGTCCGTTTCCTATATGGTGGTTGTTAGATATTGCTTCTTCTAATATTTCTAAAAAATTGTTTAAGATATAAATTCCACTTATTCTTTCTAAAGTATAAATGGCCATTAATGCAAGTTTTAAATTTTGTTGAACTCTAGATGAGCTTATATCCCTACTTTGCCAAATATAACTTGAGAACATGTTTAAGCATAGACTTTCCATTTCTAAAAGCTGGAAAGCTGTGTTGAGATTTTGATTATAGATATATTTTTTTACAAACAAGTCTTTGCTTTGTAGGCCCAAAATCAATTTGCCATAATTTAGTAAGGCTTGACGTGGATCTATAAAATAATTTTTACCCAAAGTAAAAAAAGATTCATCGATATAATATTTTACCAAATTTAATGCTCGTCTTAAAGGTTTTTTCCAATGTTGGTGAAAATCATTTTGGTTAGATGACTTGCATGTACACTCCTCTTTCCAACATTTAAGTCCATATTTACATCCAATAGAAGTATTTTCATATATTTTTATTTCATAACTTGAATTTTTAAAATTATCTTCTTTATAGTTTAAGTGATATTTTTTATTGTTCCAAATATATTTAGGAACAACTAGTAAGTTGATGATATCTTCTTCAGGTAATTTAACATAAGCAGATTTTATATTGTATAAGTTAGTTTTATTTGCAGGATGCCACTTTAATTCATTGACATAACGTATCTTTTTTATTTGGCCGGGGGATATGAGGCTAAAACTAATATTTTTTTTGGCAGCTATGGATAGAGTGTTGAGATTAAAGGCATATTCTGGAAAGATTATCCCTATAGGGTTGGTTTTATTTTGTTTTATAAATTTATATATGCCCCAAGTAATTTCTATTTCTTGTTCAAAAGGAGTTAATAAGGGCAAAATAGAGTGATGATATGTAGTTGCAAAATATTTTTTTATGTTCAATTTATCTCACAAGATAGTGCATAATTATTTTTAGACTGTATTAAATTTATGTCTTAAATTTTTTTGCAATTTCTTTTTATTTTTTTTACAAGAAAATTTGTCCTCAGGCTAGAAAATTTTTAAGGGAGATTTTATGGGTATTTTAAGTGGCAGTGTTTCTTTTAGTATATATAAACTTACTGAAAAGGTTTCAGATGATATTTTTAAAAATATTTCTGAAAAGTTGCAGGAGTATGGATTTCAGGAGATAGAAAATTTATCTTTAGAAAAAAGTTTTGGCTGGGTTTCTCAAGAAGACTGGTTAGATAGTTCTTTTCAAACCTCTCCAATTAAAGGCAATTATGTTGTTTTTAGCCTTCGTTTGGATACAAGGCGTATTTCTCCTGCGGTAATAAAAAAACATTACGAATTAGGATTAAAAGAGCTTTTACAAAAAAAACAAGCACAAGGACAAAAATTTATAAGTAAAGAAGAAAAAAAAGAACTTCGGGAAAATATTCGGTTGAAGCTTTTGACTAAAACTTTACCTGTACCAGCAGTATTTGATGTTGTATGGGATATGTTAACCAATAGGATTTATTTTTGTTCTACTAGAGAAAAGGTAAGAGAATTGTTTATAGATTTATTTGTTAGAACGTTTGAATTACATCCTATTTTAATTACTCCGACAAATTTTGTTCTTTATGAGCTTGGATTTAAAGAGGAAGAGATAGCTTCCTATTCATCTAAAAGTTTTATTTAAAATGAAAAAATTTTTTTTATTAAAAAAAGAATATTCTATTAAACAGCGTCCTGCAAAAGACTTTGATTTAGTTGAAATGCCTTTAGAAGGAGTCGTTGTCTATTGGCTTTCTTTGGCTAAAATTTTTTCTCGTAGAAATGTTTTAGAAGATGAACTTAATTTAACTACAGAACCATATATTAAGTTTTTGCTGAAATTACTTAAGTCTAAATTAGATGCTAAGCAATGTTTAGAGTTAGCTAAAGTAAAGCGAAATAATTTTTTAGAGGATCTAGAAAAAAAATTAACGTTAATGTCTATCTCTATTTTAGGCATGGCTACTAGAGAGAATCCTCAAAAAGTTCTTATTAGATTTATTTCTAAGTATCCTTTATCTCTTATTTATGAGCAAAAGATAATTCAAGCAGCAAAAGAAGTTGTGGCTAATATACATTTATCTAACTTTAAAAAAGAACGCTTTCTCAATATAGATCATCGTATGGATCCAGAAAAATTAATGATAAATCTTATGGTGTATAATTTTTTGGAAAGAAGAGTAGAACACGATAAGTTGCGTGATTGTCTTGAATATGTAAGGTCTTTATATTTTGCTGAGGGTCTTTCTTTAATTGTAGATGGCTTTGAATATGATTTTGTAAAATATAGGCTTAATCTTCAGAAAAAAGAAATTATTTTCCATACTAGGAACAAGATGAAAGTGTCTGCAGAATTATGTGTAGGTCTAAAAAAAGGATTTTCTTATGATGACTTATCTTTAATCGCCCAGGCCTATTTATGATAAGGGTTAGGTAAAGCCAAAATAGATTTAAACAAAAAATATACTCCCCGCAGAGGGTAAGACAATCTTTGTTTTTAATGCAGTAGTTTGAAATAGTTCCAATATTTTTGGTAAATTTTGTCTCTCATTTCTATTTAAGTGTACAAGTGCTAGCTGTTGACATTTTGTTTTTTTAGCAATGTTAAAGGCGTTTAAAATAGAATTGTGTCCAGGTATATTTTCATTTATCTTATATGTTTCTAAGACAATAAACTCAGCATAATTACAAAATTCTATGGCAGTTTGACTTGGAACTCCATCCCCTGAATAATAAAATTTTTTACCTTTATTTTCTATGCCCAAGCCTAGGCAAGGTATAGAGTGGTTGGTTTGTAGTGTAATAAGATTTGTGTTTTTTAAATTAAAAGTTTGGTCCGGGTTAAGCTCATGGAAAATAAGAGAAAAGGTGAGTTTATTTTTTAGATTAGGATAGGACATGTCCATTAATTGTAAAATATGATTTTTTAGACCAATGCTTCCAATAATATGCAGTTCCTTAGTTCGTCTGTGTTCATAGAAACGCAGGAGTAAATGAGGAACTCCAAAGCAATGGTCTCCATGCAAATGAGAGATAAAAAGTGCATCTAGTAGTAGAGGCTTTGGATTTAAAGCCCAGAAAGAAGAGGCAGCAGTAAAACCACAGTCTAAAAGAATAGAGAGGTTATTTGTTTGAATAAAAATAGAGGTGTTGTTTTGTTGTTCATCAAACGCTTCGCCAACGCCAATAAATTGGATTAACATTATTTTCCCCTTTTGCAGGGTTTAATGTTTAACTTTATTTTTTCGTTTAAGGATTCAACTAAACAGAGGTTATTGCATTTGCGTTTATTTTTAGTCTGACATAAAGTCAAATTTATTTTTAAAAGGAGAGAGATATGAAGGTGCCTAAAGGTTTTTTATTTTCTACTGCTCAAGGTAGTTTCAAATATCAAGATAGAGATGATTTGGCTTTAATTTATGCTCCTGAGGGGGCGGTACCTGCTGGAGTGTTTACGCAAAATGTTTTTCAAGCTGCCCCGGTGCTAGTAGCTAAAAAACATATTTCTCAGTGCAATCTAATAAATGCTATTTTAATAAATGCAGGGCAAGCAAATGCTTGCACAGGGGAAAAGGGGATTCAGGACTGTGAAGAAACTTTGCGTTTATTGAGTAAAACTTTAGAAATATCCCCAGAATTTATTTTGCCTGCCTCTACAGGAGTAATTGGAGAGTTTTTTGATTTAAAAAAATGGGAAAAGGCCATTTTAGAGTTAAGAGAAAATTTAGGAAAAGTAGATGTTGGGAAAGTAGCTAGGGCGATTATGACCACAGACAAATATCCAAAACTGGTTTCAAAATGTTTAACATTAGATAATAAAGAGGTGCATCTGCTTGGTTTGGCAAAAGGAGCAGGCATGATTGCTCCTAATATGGCAACTATGCTTGGTTTTATTTTGTGTGATGCTGAGGTGGATAGAAGTTGGTGGCAGTCGTGTTTGGTAGAAGCAGTAGAAACGAGTTTTAATAGAATTTGTGTTGATGGAGATACTTCAACCAATGACACTGTTTTGGCTTTGTCTAGTGGAAAAGTAAAGGGAAGTTTTTGTGAAGATGATTTATATAGATTGAAAAAGGCCGTAAAAGAAATTTGTTTTGAATTGGCTCGTTTAATTGTTCAAGATGGAGAAGGGGCAAGTAAAATCATAAAGCTTACTATAAAAAAGGCTAAGACTAGACAAGATGCCAGAAATATTGCCACAACTATTGCTACTTCACCTCTTGTTAAAACAGCTTTTTTTGGTGAAGACCCTAATTGGGGTAGGATTGTGGCTGCTTTGGGTAGAAGTAATGCCTCGTTTGATCCTCAAAAGATTAGATTATTTTTTGGAGACATAGAAGTATTTGGATGTGGAGTGGCAAAATTAGAAGATATAGACGTTTGGTTGCAAGGATATATGCAAAAGAAAGAATTAGATTTGGTTATTGATTTGGGAGCAGGAGAAGAAGAATACTTTATTTTGTTTTCTGATTTAACTTTTGATTATGTAAAATTGAATGGAAGTTATAGGAGTTAAATGCAACATCTTGTATTTTAAGATGTATTTAAGATGGAGGATAGGATGGATGAATTGAAAAGGTTAGTTGATTTTTTCTTTGAAGCTGGCATGTTAAAAAAAACACCACGTAGTGGATATCAGTTTTTAGGTACAGGTAAAGAAAATGTGGCCGAACATTCTTTTAGGACCGCAATTATAGGCTTTTCCTTGGCCAAAATCGTAGGGGCAGATGCTTATAAAACCGCAATAATGTGCTTATTTCATGACTTCTCAGAGGCAAGATGTGGGGATTTTAATTATGTTAATAAGATATATAACCAGGCAAGATCTAGAGATGCTTTAGCAGATGCTTTGTCAGGTATTCACTTCTCCCAAGAAATATTAGAGCTTTTTGATGATCTTGAAAATGTTTTGTCTGTAGAAGCAATACTTGCTCACGATGCAGATCAGCTTGACCTTATTTTAAATTTAAAAGAAGAGTTGGATTTGGGAAATCAATATGCAAAAAAGTGGATTGATTGTGCAGTAAAACGTCTTCGGAGCAAAGAAGCAAAGATATTAGCTACACAGATTATAAAAACAGATCATACAGATTGGTGGTTTCAGATTAAAGATTCCTCATGGTGGGAGCAAAAAAATGGACGAAAAGATTAACTGGCATTTTTTATTAGCAATATTGCTATCTATATGTTTTCATTTAATTTTACTTACTACAAATTCTAAAGAACTTGCAAAAATAATTGATATTGTGCGCCCTAAACAAAAAGTTATGGAGCTAGAGCTTTATAATTATCGTTTAAAGATGCAGATATTAAGAGAACAGTTAGAGCAAAATCTTGGTTTAGGATTAGATGGAGTTTCTAAATTACCTCCAGGAATAGAAAAAACCACTAAGATACCTTTACAAGATAAAGAATTACAAGCATTGCTTTCTTTAATTAAATCTATTTTAAATGGTTTATGGGAGAGAGAAGATATTAATGTACCTGGCAGGGCAGTAGTCAGAATGGAATTGAGAAATGGAAAAATTGTTAATTATTTTGCCAAAGAATGGGAGGGAGGGGAAGACTTTTTATTTGAATTATTTAATTTTTTACAGAAGATTCAAGCAATTCAGCTTCCTGTAAAAAATAAAGACTCTATATGGTTTGAATCTCAATTTGAAGCCGAACCAGAAGTAGAAGAATAATTGATAAAAAGGTGTGAAATATGAAAGAGGAGGGTAATAATTTTAAGAGAGCTTTAGCTTTCTAACAGGTTTAATTGCGAGGAAATATGTTAAGAAAAAATAAGTTTTTTTTAATTTTGAGCATTATATTCTTGTTGTTTTCATTTTTTCTTTATTTTTTAAATCCTTCTTTCTTACATTTTTTGGATTTAAAGATTTTTGATTTAGAAATGCAAGTAAGAGGGAAAATAGAATCATCTGGCAAAGTAGTAATTGTGGCAATTGATGAAAAGAGTTTGGAAAAGATTGGAAGATGGCCATGGTCAAGAAATATTATGGCTAAGTTAGTGCAAAAAATAGATTCTTTTCAGCCTAAAGTGGTTGGTTATGATATTAGTTTTTTTGAACCTGAAAAAAATAGAGTTCAAGGAGAATTGATTTATTTAACTAAAAAGTTAAAGCAAAGTAAAAAATTAGATAAAGAGTTGTTTGCTTTTTTGAAACAAAGGATATTGGCTAATCTCCCCGATTTACATTTAGCCACTACATTTGCTAAATGTAAATCCAAACATATTTTGGGATATTATTTTAATTTTTCTACTAAAGATGAAAAATTTCAAAATTTAGATAAGGCTTTTAAGTATAGTGGAATTCGTTATTTTCAAGATAGTAAGGCAAAGTTATTTATTCCAAAAGCCTTAAAGGTGCGTCATAATATCCCTTTGATTTTAAAAGGAGCAGGAAAAGAAGCTTATTTTAATGTAATTCCAGATGATGATGGTACTTTTAGGCGTTATCCATTAACAATTAAATATAATAAAAATTTTTTTCAGCCATTAGCTGTGGCAATGTATAGGGCAGATGATGCAAGAGGAAGTTTTATTTATGTGGGTAAGGCAGGAGTATTGGGCGTTAAGATAAAAGATAAGTTTGTTTCTACAGATGAAAGGTGTTTTTTATATTTAAATTTTAGAGGAAGAGAAAAGTCTATTTCCCATATACCTGCTTGGAAAGTTTTGGAAAACAAAATCAGTTTTAAAAATTTAAACCAGAAATATGTTATAGTTGGGGTTACTGCTCCTGGCGTGTATGATCTTAGAGTAACTCCTTTTGGAGTAGCTTACCCAGGCGTTGAGATTCAAGCTACTGCTTTGGACAATCTTCTTAAGGGAGATTATTTAACACGACCTTCTTTTGCTTCTTTATTTGATTTATTTAGTATTTTGATTTTATGGATATTGGCAACTGTAGCTATTCTTTTTTTAAATCCTTTTTATAGTTTGCTAGTAGTTGCTGGAGTTTTTTTTAGTTATTGGACAGTAAATTATTATTTTTTAGTTAAAAAATTATATGTCTTAAATTTAGTATATCCTTTGCTTAGTTTGCTTATAACTTATCTTGGACTTATTACTTATAGAATTTTGTTTGCAGATAAGCAAAAGCGGCAACTTAGACAAGCATTTAGTAAGTATTTAGATCCAAAGGTAGTGGATCAGGTAGTTAAATCTCCAGATAGTTTACGTTTAGGTGGAGAAAAGAGAGAACTTAGTGTTCTGTTCTCTGATATTAGAGGATTTACTTCCCTTTCAGAGAAGCTTTCTCCAGAAGAACTTGTATCTTTGTTAAATGAATATTTAACAGAAATGACAGCTATAGTTTTAACAGAAAAAGGACTTTTAGATAAATATATTGGCGATGCGATTATGGCAATTTTTGGAACTCCCTTATATTATCCTGACCATGCATTGGCTGCATGTAAAGCGGCATTGAAGATGCTAAATCGTTTAAAAGAATTAAATAAACGGTGGAAAGATGAAAAAGATATATCTTTAAATATAGGTATAGGGATAAATACAGGAGAGATGGTAGCGGGGAATATGGGATCATTAGATAGATTTGATTATACTGTAATGGGAGATAATGTGAATTTAGCCTCTAGATTAGAGGGATTAAATAAGTACTATGGTACGAATATTTTAATTTCAGAATCCACTTATAATTTAGTAAAAGATAAGATAAATACAAGGGAAATAGATATGGTACGGGTAAAAGGAAAAGTTAAACCAGTTAGAATCTATGAAGTTTTGACTAAAGAAAAAAGTATGTTTTTTAGTACTTATAAGGAAGACTATTTGAAATTTTTAGACTTATATTATAAAGGAAATTTTAACAAGGCTAAGGAAATTATAGAAAAATTAAAAAATAATTTTTCAGAAGATAATTTGCTTGATGTGTATATAAACCGTTTAAATTATTTGTTGGCAAATCCTCCTAAAGAGTGGGATGGGGTATATACTTTTACAGTTAAATAAAGAGAGCTAAATATAATTTTAGGAATAGATTTATGCTGAGAATGATTGCTTGGGTGGGCCGTAGCGTACTTAATATGCTTGGCGAGATGGGCAGAATGCTTTTGCTATTATTGCAGAGTTTTATTTGGTTGTTTCGCCCACCATTTAGATTTCGATTATTTATTAAACAAATGGAATTTGTTGGAGTAAATTCTTTATTTGTGGTTTTATTAACAGGCCTTTTTACTGGTATGGTTTTGGCCTTACAGACATATTATGCTTTCCGTATGTTTTCAGCAGAAAGCTTAGTTGGAGCTACTGTTGCTTTATCTATGACTAGAGAATTAGGGCCTGTTATTACCGCTTTAATGGTAACAGGAAGAGCAGGTTCAGCTATTGCAGCTGAGATAGGCACCATGAGAGTTACAGAACAGATAGATGCTCTTACTGTAATGGCTATAAGCCCTGTGCAATATTTAGTAGTTCCTAGGATTGTGGCTGGGATAATAATGCTTCCTTTGCTTACTGTGATAAGTGATTTTGTTGGAGTCATTGGAGGCTATTTAGTTGGTGTCAAATTGTTGGGTATTAATAGTGGATTGTTTTTAAATAAAATTTATGAATATGTAGATTTTGAGGATTTGTATAATGGCCTTATTAAGGCTGCTTGTTTTGGACTTATTTTTACTTTGGTGGGATGTTATAAAGGATTTTATACAAGAGGTGGTGCAGAAGGGGTTGGTAAAGCTACTACACAAGCAGTCGTATTGGGTTCTGTTTTAATTTTAATGTTTGATTATGTATTAACTGCTTTGATGTTTTGATTTTAAAAATATAAAATTTAAGTGCAAAGAAAATGGATATTATAGTTTTAAAAGATGTACATAAGAGTTTTGGGCCTCAAAAGGTATTAAGAGGGCTGAATCTTAATTTACATAAAGATAATGTTAATGTTATTATCGGCAAGAGCGGTGGTGGAAAAAGTGTTTTATTAAAACATATTATAGGGTTACTAAAACCAGATAAGGGGCAGGTGATTATAGATGGTCAAGATATTGTTCCCCTTTCAGAACGAGAGCTTGCTACAGTAAGACAAAAATTTGGAATGCTTTTCCAAGAGGCTGCTTTATTTGATTCTCTTACTGTAGCAGAAAATGTAGCTTTTCCTTTAAAAGAACATACAAAAAAGAAGCATAAAGAAATAATGGAAATAGTTGAGGAGAAATTGGCTCAAGTAGGGCTCAAAGGAATGGGATATAAAATGCCTTCAGAGTTGTCTGGAGGAATGCGTAAACGGGTAGGTTTAGCAAGAGCATTGGCTTTAGATCCGCAGATTGTTCTTTTTGATGAACCTACCTCTGGATTAGATCCTGTTATGTCTGCAGCAATAAATGAGCTTATTGTTCGGACAAAAGAAGAATTTGGAGCCACCTGTGTAGTAATAAGTCATGATATCCCTGCTACTATGGCTACAGCAGATTTTATTTTTATGCTTTATGAAGGAAAGATTATTGCCACAGGTACCCCTGATGAAATAAAACATTGGGATGATCCTGTAGTACAGCAATTTATTCATGGAAGGGCAAAAGGTCCTATTAGAGTAGTTTAGTTTATTATTGTACTTTATATGTATTTTGTCGCTTTGATTTTTATTGGGAGAGATTAGAAAATGCAAAATTATTCATTGGAGATAAAGGTAGGAATTTTTGTTTTAATTTCTTTAATAGCTCTTGCCTACATGACTACAAGAGTAAGCAAAGGTAAATTTGTATCTTCTGATATGTATACCATAGAGGTATATTTTGACAATGTTACAGGGCTTAAAAAAAATGCCCCAGTAGAGATTGCAGGAATAGAAGTGGGTTTAGTAAAAGATATTGTTTTAGATAATAATAGAGCTAAAGTAATTTTAGCCCTTCGTCCAGATGTCAAAGTTTATGCAGATGCAGAGGCATTTATTAAGACAAGGGGTGTTTTAGGAGATAAATTTATAGAGTTAAGGAGTGGAAGTCCGACTTATCCTTCTTTAAATAGGGGAGGAGTTATTGCGCGTTCTAATTCTGGAGCTGATCTGGGAGAACTTATGCAAAAAGTGGGACAAATTGCAGATGATATTGGCAGAGTGGCAAGAAGTGTTTCTAATGTGTTGGGCGGGCCAGAAGGGGAAAGAGATTTAAAACTTTTAATTGTAAATTTAAGAGAAATGGCGGTTAGTTTAAATAAAATGGTTAAAACAAATATGGAAAATATTAATGCTATTGTAAAGAATTTTAGAGAGTTTTCTAGGGATTTAAAAGAGTTAAGCGGTAATAATAAATCACAGTTAGATAAAATAGTAGATAATTTTGATGTAGCAACAAGAGAATTAAAAGAAGCTATGGCTAAAATGAATGTGCTTCTAGCAAAAGCTAATACAGGAGAAGGAGTGGTTGCAAAACTTCTTACAGATAAGGAAATGGGAGATGATTTAAAACAAACTTTAGCTTCTTTAAAAACAGTGGCTAAAAATATTGAAGAAGGCAAGGGGACTTTAGGTAAACTTATAAATGAGGATACTACAGCAAAAAATTTAGACAAAACTTTAGAGGGGTTAAATAAATATTTGAGTAAACAAGATAAATTTAAAACTTCTATTGATGTCCATTCAGAATATTTGACTAGAAGTCGAGATATAAAGTCATATGTTAGTTTAAAGCTTCAGCCATCACCAGATAAATATTACTTATTGTCTATTGTAGATGATCCAAAGGGTAGAACTGAAGAGACTTCTACATATCGTAAATATCGTACAGATGGTGGGACATGGCATACTTATGAGGAACATAAAACTGAGACTGAAGAAGATGGGCTTAAATTTTCTTTACAGATTGCTAAGCGTTTTCATGATCTAGTTTTACGAGGAGGGATTATTGAGTCTACTGGAGGTCTTGGCTTGGATTACTATTTGTGGGATGATAGAGTAAAACTGTTTTTTGAAGCTTTTGATTTTGATGATAAAGATCCGGCTCATTTAAAGGCAGGTGCTAATTTATATCTATTAAGAAATTTTTATCTTACCGCGGGTATGGATGATTTTGCTAAATCAGATGACAGGTCTTTTTTTGCTGGAGCAGGTTTATATTTTACTGACGAAGATTTAAAGTACATTATGGGCAGCGCCCCATTACCTAAAAAATAGGAGGATGGATATATGGGGTGTTCTCAAGAATATGATGATAAAAAAATTGTTTATGTGCCAGTTTATCCAACTGGAGTGGTAGATAGTGAAGATGAAATAGACTTATTTGATTTATTCTCTGTTTTATTAAAATATAAGCGCTTTATAATTGTTTTTACCTTGCTTTGTACTTTATTAGCAGCAATAATTTCTTTATTTATTTTGCCCAAAAAGTATAAATCAGAGTTTACTCTTAGAGCGTCTCCTGCTGTAGAACAGTATTTACGTTCGAATAAGCTAAAAATAAGCTTAATATCTAAATATAATTTACTTCCTAGCCTATATCCTGAATTATGGGATTCCCAAAAGAAAAGCTGGAAAACAAACACTCCTCCTACAGTCGAACAAGCTGTTGCAGAAAATAAATTATCTTTTATAGTGAGTAAAGATAGAAAAACAGGATTGCTTAGGGTAGAGTTTGACTCTATGGATCCAAGAGATGCACAATTGATGCTAAAAAGAGTTCTTACAGTAATGAAGGATTATTTTAGCAAAGATTATATCAGTGAGAGTCAAAGACAAATAGAGGTACTTGAACAGGAAGCAAAAAATATTAAAAAGATCATAGATGAATGGACTAGTAAAATAAAAAAAATCAATAGTAACGATTCTTTTATTTCAGAACGAATGTTAACTTATTTTAATTTAGAAAAACAAATTGCAGAATTAAAAGCTCAAGATGCATTGGAAAGACAATTTTTTGTTATAGATGCTCCGCTGTTGCCAATTAAACCCTTTAAACCAAAATCTAAATTGATTATTTTAGTTAGTGCTGTCAGTTCTTTATTTTTAGCTATTTTTTTAGTTTTTTTCTTTAATTTCATCCAGGAGGAGCGAAGAAGAAGATCTTCTAACAATTAATTTTATTTTATAAACACTATCAGTTATCTATGAAGAAATTTTTATAATAAGTAGTTTTTATGCAGATAAAAGAAATAGAAAATAATATTTTTGAGTTAAAATCTTCTAACAAAGTAAATATTAGGCTTTTTTTAGATAAAAAACTGTTGGATGCTTTAGAGTCAACCGTATTCCAACAACTTCTTAATATTGCTGAACTTCCAGGAGTAATTTCGCCTGTATGTGCTATGCCTGATACCCATTCGGGGTATGGTTTTCCTATAGGAGGCGTGGCTGCTTTTGATGCTGAGGAAGGAGTTATTTCCGCTGGGGGTGTAGGGTTTGATATTGCTTGTGGAGTGAGAACGCTTCTAACGCCTTTAAGTTTAAGAGATATATTACCTATTCAAGAAGATTTGGCTGATGAGTTGTTTCAACGTGTTCCTGCTGGGGTAGGCTCTAAAGGTGATATCAAGTTATCTTTTAAAGAAGTGGATAAAATGCTTGTAGGTGGGGCAAGATGGGCAATAGAGCAAGGTTTTGGAGAAGAAATAGACTTGCAATTTATTGAGGATGATGGAGTGGCCAAAGAAGCAAATCCAGATTTTGTCTCTAAAAAAGCTAAAGAACGTCAAAAATATGAAATGGGAACTCTTGGGGCTGGGAATCATTACTTAGAAGTTCAAGTAGTAGAAGAGATTTTTGATTTAGAAAAGGCAAAGATTTTTGGGCTTAGTTTAAATCAAATTGTAGTAAGTATTCATTGTGGATCTAGAGGGTTAGGCCATCAAGTAGCAACAGAATATATGCAAGAGATGGTAAAATATACTCAAAAAAGAAAGCTATCATTACCTGATAAAAATTTAGCTTATGCTCCCATCAAATCAGAATTAGGCAGGCGTTATTTTAGCGCAATGCAGGCAGCAATTAATTGTGCTTTAGCTAATAGACAAATTATTACTCATTTAGTTAGAAGTGCTTTTAATAAATTTTTTAAAGGTATTTTTTTAGCGCTACTTTATGATGTCTCGCATAATACTTGTAGAAAAGAAGTGTATGAAGTAAAAGGGAAATTAAAAGAACTTTATGTACATCGTAAAGGAGCTACACGATCTTTTGGGCCAAGAAATAAATTTATTCCTTTTAAATATCAAAAGGCAGGTCAACCAGTTTTAATTGGTGGAAGTATGGGAACGTTTTCTTATATTTTAGCAGGGGGCGATAATAGTGATAAGCTTTCCTTTGGTTCTACTTGTCATGGCGCTGGAAGAGTAATGAGTAGAAATCAGGCCAAAAAGACTTATTCAGGAAAAAATTTGATTTCTAAGTTAAATAAAGCAGGAATTGTAGTAAGAGGACATTCTTATAAGGGACTTGCTGAAGAGGCTCCTTCTGCATATAAAGATGTATCTAGGGTAGTGGAAGTGACTCACAATTTAGGTTTGTCTACAAAGGTAGCTAGATTACGGCCTTTGATTGTGATAAAAGGTTAAAGAGCTCAACTTTTGGAGTTTCTAGAAGGCACGGTTTCTTTCCTGCTGTACAAAGAGTGGGACACGCCTAAAGTTCGCTTTTGGGCTGTGCATAAACTGGTTCAGAACGTGCTTTGTAGAAAAGTTGTAATATTAACAAGTTAGCGAAGTCATAAACTTGGGTTAATTAAATTTTAATGTAAAATTGAGAAAAGTTGAAGGTGATTTTTTGTTTTTAGTTTGTTAGTACAACAAAAATAGAGATGGACATTTTAGCTCAAATAGCAGAGGAAAAGATAAAAGAGGCAATGAAAAAGGGGGTATTTGATGATATTCAAGGGAAAGGGCAACCTCTTGATTTAGATGATGAGCCAAATGTCCCAGAAGATTTAAAAATTGCCTATAAAATTTTGAAAAATAGTGGTTATTTGCCGCCTGAGATAGAACAAGGTAGAGAAGTTCAAAACACTTTAGAGTTAATTTCTGGGTTAGAAGAAGGAGAAGAAAAATATCGACAATTACAAAAATTAAACTTACTGGTAATGAAAATGAACTTGGCTCGGAAGCGGCCTGTGTATTTAGAATATAATCAAATTTATTTTGAAAAGGTTGTTTCTAGAGTTCAAGTGAACAAAAATAGGCAGGGAGAGAGACGCAAATAAATGCGCTCAGATTAAATTAACTAAAAAATTAGGAGTTTTTATGAGTAAGATCGCAGAAGGTACACAAGTAAGTGTACACTACACAGGCAAATTGGCAGACGGCACAGTGTTTGATAGTTCTGAGGGGAGAGAACCTCTTACGTTTACTATTGGTCAAAAACAGGTAATACCTGGTTTTGAAGAAGCTGTTGCTGAGATGGAAGTGGGAGAAAAAAAGACAATAACTATTCCTTGTGAACAAGCTTATGGGCCAAAACGCGAGGATATGATTATAGATATTCCTTTAGAAACAGTACCTGAAGATATACCACGTGAAGTAGGGCAACAGATTTTGCTTCGCAGCCCAGAGGGACAAGAGTTTCCTGCTTTTATTGTAGAGGTAAAAGAAGATGCATTGACCATTGATGCCAATCATCCTTTGGCTGGAGAAGATTTAGTCTTTGAGATAGAGTTGGTTTCTGCTTAGATTTTTAAAAGATAGCAAGTAGATAGAGAGGGACAACCTTGTCCCTCTTTTCTAATTTTTACCCATGGTTACTCTTAATACTTCTTGTACGCCAGGGATCTTTTGTAATGCTGCAATAGCTTTATAGAGATGGGAGCTTGTTTCTACCAAGATTGTAAAGATAAGTTCAGTTTTTCCATCTACATTGGAACGAAACTGTCCAGAATCAATATCTATATTTTCTTTAAAAAGAGTATGGCTAATTTTAGCTAACATTCCTCTTTTATTAACACAAATTATTTTTATTTTTACAGGAAAAGTGCTAGGAGCTTCAGGAATATCCCAAAAAACATCTATTTTTCGTTCAGGTTCCATATCTTTAACATTAGGACAGTCTAAGGTATGAATAGTTACGCCTTTGCCCCTGCTGATATAACCAATAATCGGATCTCCAGGAACAGGATTACAGCATCTAGCAAAACGGATTAAAACATCTCCTACTCCTTTTATCCGTACACCAGGTTTTTTTTGTTCTGAGGTGATTTCTTTTTTATCTTTCTTTTCTACTAGAGTATCTTTTTTAGGTAAGAAACGGTTTAGAATTTGACGAGGCCTTATTTTAGCATAACCTACGGCAGAAAATAGGTCATCTTCAGTTTTAAAAGAAAATTCTTGGGCTACTTCAAGTAATTTCTCTTCTTTAATAAGAGTTTGTAGGTTTAATCCTAACTTGCGCGCTTCTTTTTCTAAGACCTCTTTCCCTAAGGCAATGCTGGTTTCTCTTTCTTCATTTCTAATCCAGTGTTTTATCCTTGTGCGAGCTTTTGCGGTTTTAACAAATTTTAGCCAATCTCGGCTAGGATGCCTGTGTGGATCGGTTATAATTTCCACGACATCGCCATTTTTAAGTTTTGTATTCAAAGGAACGAGCTTGCCATTTACTTTTGCACCTGCACAGTGATCCCCTACCTGAGAATGAATAAGATAAGCAAAATCTACTGGAGTAGCTCCTTCTGGAAGTTCTTTGATTTCCCCTGCTGGAGTAAATACATAAACTTCGTCTTGAAAAAGATCGAAACGTAGAGAAGCCATAAATTCTCTAGGATCTTTTAATTCTTTTTGCCAATCCAATATCTGACGAAGCCAAGAGAACTTTTCCACATCCTTTTCATTTAATTTGGTCCCATCTTCTTTGTATTTCCAGTGAGCAGCTACACCATATTCAGCAATCCTATGCATTTCCTCTGTTCTTATTTGTATCTCTATGCGTTCCTCATCAGGTCCAATTACAGTAGTATGTAAGCTTTGATACATATTAGCCTTTGGCATAGAGATATAATCTTTAAAGCGACCAGGAACAGGTTTCCAAAGAGAGTGTACAAGACCTAATACAGAATAACATTCTTTAACACTTTTAACTATAATTCTAAAGGCAATAATATCATAGACTTGTTCTAAAGATAAATTTTGGGTTTCCATTTTATGATAAATGCTGTATATATGCTTAATCCTGCCACTTACTTTTCCTTGAATTTTATTTTGGTTGAGTAAATTTTGTAATATGTCTGATACCTTTTCTATGTATTGAGTGCCTGTTATTTGAAGGTTTTTTATTCCTTCTTTAATTTGAAAATAAATATCAGGCTTACTGTAGCGCAAGCTTAGGTCTTCTAATTCTACTTTTATACGATATAATCCTAATCTATTTGCTAATGGAGCATATATTTCTAAAGTTTCTTGGGCAATTAATCTTTGTTTGATTTCTTTTTGATGCTCTAAAGTTCTCATGTTGTGTAGTCTATCAGCTAATTTTACCAAGACTACTCTAATGTCATCTGCCATGGCCAAAATCATTTTTCTAATGTTTTCAGCTTGGGCCTCCTCTTTGGAAGTAAAGTTAATTTTACTTATTTTAGTGACGCCATTTACAATTTTGGCCACTTGCTTTCCAAATTGTTCTCTTATTTCTTCAATGGTTGTTTGAGTATCTTCAACAGTATCATGAAGAAGTCCTGCAGCAATTGTTGCGCCATCTAAATAAAGATCTGTTAAAATATTGGCTACTTCTAATGGATGAGAAAGATAAGGTTCGCCGCTTAATCTAATCTGGCCTGCATGCGCAGCAGCTGAGAATACATATGCTTTTTGGATTAAGGCAATATCTTTGTTAGGCAAATATTGTTTTGCTTTATCTAAAATTTCTGTAATTCTAATCATTTAAAATCTCTACACATTTTTAAGATTTATATTAAGATAAGACTGTTTAAGGCTTTTGACTAGGTAATATTTTTAAATTTAAAAGTTTAAAAGACTACAGCTTCAAACACGTAAATATCAGTATCTGGGTCTTTATAGCAGTCAGGATTTAGGCCTGCCTTTAGGCAGGTATGTTCTAAGAAAGTTTTTTTATCCCAATTCCATTCTGTTGCTACTTGGGGTAAAAGTAAGCCAGAATAGTATCCTTTTTGAATAAAAAGGCCATGCTGGCCAGGATTGATTTCTTGGATATTTTTAATTTTTTTAAAAGGACTTAGAATAGAAATTTCTATCTCGATGTCGTTTATTTCTGAAGGTTGAAGAGGTGGAAATCTTGGATCTTCAAAAGCAGCAGCTTTGGCCATTTCAATAATGGTTTTCCAGAGGGGCTTTTGTCCAATAATTTGCCCGATACATCCTCGTAAGTTTCCATTTTTTTTCAAGGTAACAAAGGCTCCAAAGTGTTTTTCTAATTGGTCAGTGCATGGTTTAGGATAATTTGTTTTTTTGTTGCTAAATTTTTCTAAAATGCTTAGCTTTGCAATTTCTTTAAGATATTTTTTTTCTTCAGGAGACAAGTTTAGTTTGAATTCTTGCATAATATGCCTCATATAATTAATATTAGTTAACTTTGTACACCCTTACCCACGGGAATTTATCTAATACTAATGTAAAATGTGGTTTAAATTTATTGGGATTGTTTAAAAGCATTTGTACCATCATAGAATTATAAATAGTTTTATCCATAGCAATTACTTGAGGTAAATATTCATTATATATAATATATAATCCTTTAGAATGTAACCATGATTTTTCTATGCTAGTACCATCTTTTTTTATTATTAAAAGTTTGATCATAGGAAGAGTTTTACCAGAAAAAGAAACAAGTCCTTTAGAGAGGTTTAAATCGATTTTTCCTTTTAAACGTTTAAATCCTCCATGTACTCCTTGGCCTGTAATTAGGTTCCAGTTGCCAAAATAGCTTATCCAATAACTTAAATTAAGGTTTTCCCATGAGAGCACAAAGTATTGTTCTGGAATGTTAGCAGAAAAGTTTAACGTCTTTTCTTTTAAACTATCAATAAAAGTTTGTGCCTTGGTGGCTCCCATTAGATTGAGTTTGCGTACAGGGTCTATTGGCCAGTATAAAATTTTTGCTCCTGGGTTTGACGGATTAGTCCCATTTTGTTGCATTTCTGTAATTTGTTCCTGCTGGTCTTGGGCTGTGAATTTGATAATTTGGGCTGCTTGAAGAGGAGATGAAGTAGTGTGGGCTAAAGCCAGAGGGTAAAGATACGGACCGTTATGTCTTCCCCCATCTCCAAAACTTTTTCTTTTAGCATAATATTGGGCAGCATAGCCATAGTCCCACCACTGCCAAAGTTGAGCCTTGGGGTTAGCAATTTTATCTATCTCGAGGAATGATTTAGCGTATACTTGAGGTAAAACAGGAGTTGGTTTTAAAATTTTAACAAGATTTATTGTAGGATAAATAACAAAGCATGTAAGCAAAAGATATAAGATAAGAGGTTTTATCTTTATTTTTTCTAATATAAAAGTTAACCCTAAACTAAGCCCTAAGCCAATAATTGGCGGACCATACATGGTAAATCGATTGCCTAGTTTAAAAGACAGTATAGATAGTCCTAATTGGGGTAAGAAAATAAGTAAGAGGGGAAAACGGGTACAAGCTAAGACAAAGCCGATAAGCCCTGGGAAAAAAATGTAAGGATTTTGGCCTACTCTCTGAATAAGCATTGTAAGAGAAACATTTTGAGCTTCTCTTATACTAGCTAATACTTGAGGTAATTTAATAGAATATTTTTTTACTTCAAGAAAAGGAAATATTTTAGCATAATTTAATATAGGATCAATAAGGCTTAAGATAGCTCCCCAGTGTTTATGATAAAATAGTAAACCCAAGGCACAGCTTAAAAATACAAGATTGAATAGAGTTTTTTTATTGTTATTGGTTTCTGTGTAAGTAAGGTAAACAAAAATAGATGCTAGAAGTAGGCCTATTAACTCCCCAAATCCAATGATTAGGATAATAATAAAGCCAGGTAAAAGGTTGATGAAAATTTTTTTAGGGGTGAGCAGAAAGCTGAGAAATATAGTAAAAATATAAGTATACATTACTATAGGGTAGGCATTAGGATAAAACCAGTTATAAAATAAAAGGATAAAACCAGTGAAGATAGAACCTTTTAAAAGATGTTGTTTGAGAATAAGGGTAAATTCATAATCTTTTCTTCTCCAATTATTTATAAATGGTTTTAGCCAATAAATAAGGCCAGCACAATAAGCGAGTGGAAGGAAAATAGTTAAAATGTCTGTATCTCCATAACCCATTCTGGTGCGTAAAAAATATCCTGTACCTAAAGAAGCAATCGTTCCAGCTACTAGGCTTGCTTCTATTATTCCAAACAATTGACAAATAAAAATAATAGGTAAACAAACTAAAGGAGCTACAATAACAGGAAGCCAAAAATTAATTGTAGCTACATTTATTCCTGTTATATTGTGCAAAAGGGATAAAATAGTGGACATGGGAGCATTATAATGGTTTCCTGTCCCTATTGCTCCAGCAAGCCAGGCATAGGCATCATGGGTGGCCATGATAGGTTCTCCACTTACATGTAAATGAGGAGCATTCCAAAGGGGGAGTTCCCATAACCTCAAAACCACCCCTAGAGAATAAGTTAAAAAGAAAATAAATAAAAAATAGATAGTGTTAGATTTTTTCATAAAACCTATCATCCTTTTAGCTTGACGTTAAATTATATTTAAAACTAATGAAAACTTTTAGACAAAGCAAGTTATATCTAAACTTTACTTTTGAAGTACATCTTTATTTAAAATATCGAATTTTAAAATTTAGATATAATTTTATTGTAGTGGGGGGAATAGATGGAGATAGTGTTATGGGGATGTAGAGGAGGGATTCCAGTAAGTGGAAGAGAATATGTAGAATTTGGTGGAAATACTCCTTGTATTCAGATTAAAACTCCTCAGACAGAGTTTATCATAGATGCTGGAACTGGAATTAGAGAACTTGGGAATATGGCATCTATACAAGAAAAGAAAAATTTTAATTTTTTATTTACACATGTTCATTGGGATCATATTTTAGGATTACCTTTTTTCCGTCCTATATATGAAGGGGCTACTTTAGAAATCTTTTATAATTTTCAGGTTCAAGGAGATGTTGTAGAGTATATTTTAGATCTTTTTAGAAAACCTTATTTTCCTGTGGAAAAACAAGAAGTGGAAAGTAGATTTATATCTAGACCTGTGGATTTCCCTTTTAAAAAAGAAGATTTAGAAATAGAGGCCATACCCATTTCACATCCTGATTCTGGATTAGGGTATAAATTTAAATATAATGGCAAGACCTTTGTTTATTTAACAGATAATGAGTTAGAGTTTAACCATGTTAATTCAAAAAGCTATGAAGAGTATTTAGAGTTTTGTTTTTCTGCTGATTTGTTAATCCATGATGCAGAATATCTTTCACAAGAATATAAACGGACAAAAGGGTGGGGGCACTCTCGTATGGAAGCAGTTTTAGAATTCGCTTTTAACGCTAAAGTAAAGTCTTTGGGTCTTTTTCACCATTCTCAAAATAGAAAAGATGATGAGCTTTTAAAATTAGAGCGCTCTTTTCAACTTTTGGGCAAATCCAAAGGACTACATATATTTATGACCAGACAAGGGCAGTCCTTAATGCTTTAGCGTTTGGGCATTGGTGGATAATAGGTGAACATCATTCTGGTTTTTTTTACCTGGACAAAAAAGAAATCGAAAAGTATGCATCCTACCTCTTTTAAGGTAAAAGAAATGGGCATGCTAAAGTATTTATCTTTAAAATTTAGTTTTTGATGGGCTAAGAATTTTGTTACTTCTTTCATGGTTTTCTCCTAAAAGAAAAAATTGATGGAGAAGCGAAATAAGGCTCTATTGATCAACTGTCAATAGTTTTTTTATTTTATTTTTCAGTACTTTTTATTAACCATTAAAGTAAGTTAAAGGAGGGATTAGTGGAAAATTTTTGGTTAAGTTTTGTTCCTCTTTTTATTGCTGTGGATCCTTTAGGTATTTTGCCTTTGTTTATGGCCCTTACTCAAGAGCTTTCTTTAGAGAAGTTAAGGCAGGTTGCCATTCAATCTGTTTTAACGGCTTTAGTAGTAGCAATTTTATTTCTTTTAGGAGGCACTTATGTTTTACGTCTTTTGGGACTAAGTGTTGCTGATTTTATGGTTTCAGGCGGTATCTTGCTTTTAATTATGTCAGTGGTAGATTTGGTTTCTGTGGAAAAGAAAAGGAGAAAAGTTGATCCTTCTGATATTGGCCCGGTCCCATTAGGGGTCCCTATTATTGCAGGACCTGCTGTTATGACGACATCTCTTTTATTGATGAATGAACATGGTTTTTGGCCTACTGCAATAGCAGTTACTATCAATATTGGATTAGTAGGAATTGTTTTTTGGTTTGCAAGAAGTGTTTATAAATTTTTAGGTAAGAATGGAGCAAGAACTATTTCAAAGTTGGCTAGCTTACTTTTGGCTGCAATTTCAGTTATGATTATTCGCAAGGGCATTATGTTTTATTTAAAGTAGAAGGCACTGGGAATATTCCCAGTGCCTTGGATGAGGAGGGTCTTAACCAGTCTGAATATGTTTGAGAGGGGCAAATGCTTTTGCCAGCAGTTCTTTACGGCTTAAGTATTTGTTTTTGTCTAAACTTGCCACTGCAAATTCATAGTAGTTGTTAGGTTTTTCTTGGAATAAATAAATTACACGGACATCTCCTAGGTCTCCCAACGAAGCATGTGGATAGATTTTCTTTGCTTTAGCCAGTCTTTTTTTAGCCAAGGCAACCATTTCTTTTCTATCCCCAAAATTCATCGCTCCTGTAGGACAAGTCTTAACGCAAATAGGTAAAAGTCCATTTTGAACTCTATCTATACACATATCACATTTAGCAATAATCTTGGTTTTAGGATCTTGTCTTGGGATATTATAAGGACACGCCTCTCTTATTTCATTGAATGGCAAGTTTTTGGTCTTTTCAGTAAAAATTACTGCTCCTGTTAGAGGATCATGAATAATTGCTTCTGGGTCATAGTCATCAGCTGCCATTTTGCATGGTGGCTCTAAACAATGCCTGCATTGTTCAGGGAAGAAGAGCCAATTTTGAATATGACCTTTTTTATCTACTACTTCTTTCATCCGTACCAGTTTATAAGTAATATAGGATAAATCTTTGGGGTTTTGGTGAGATCCCCAGTTTTTAGTTTCTTCTGCAGGTAGTTTATGCCATTCTTTACATGCTATTTGGCATCCTCTACACGCCGTACATCTAGTTAAATCTATGAAAAATGCTTTTCCTTCCATAAGTTACCTCCTTAAATTTTACGAACATTGACCATAAAGGCCTTGGTTTCAGGTATACCAGTGTTAGGGTCACCTACAGAAGGGGTGAGTAAATTTGCAGCATCACCTCCGTTTTTAGGATGTACCCAACCATAATGCCAAGGTAGACCTACTTGATGAACTATCTTGCCCATAATTTTAAATGGTCTCAATCTGGAGGTAACTATGGCCACTGCTTTGAGCCTACCTCGCTCATTTTCTACAATAACTAATTCGCCATTTTTAATACCTTTTTCTTTAGCCAGTTCAGGATTCATTTCTACAAATAGTTGAGGTTCTGTTTCTAAAAGCCAGGGTTGCCATCTAGTCATAACTCCTGTTTGCCAGTGTTCAGTAACCCTATAGGTTGTACATACAATTGGGTATTTTGGATTGTTAAAGGAAAGTTTTTCAAGTTTTGACTTAAAAGTGAGGGCCAACGGATTATGCAGTTGTTTTGAAAATGGATGCTGTTTGACAGGGCTTTCCAATGGCTCATAGTACTCAGGGAATGGTCCATCTGCTCTACCTGGCCCAAATATTTGTCCATGACCATATTTGCGCATAATAAAGGCGTATTTTGTGCCAGGTTTCCAACCACCATCAGGAACATCGCCTATCCATTTTGAACCATTCCAAATAATGACAGGTTTTTGAGGGGCATAAGGCTTGCCTCTAAGATCCACAGACGCTCTATTATACAGAATTCTTCTGTTTACTGGCCAACACCAAGACCACTTTGGAAAGAGGCCAATTTTAGCTTGTTCTTTGCTTTGAGTTTTATCGCGTCTTGCGGCCATATTTCCTTTTTCTGTATAAGATCCGCAATAGAGCCAGTTTCCAGAACAAGTAGAGCCATCTGCTTGTAAATAGGCAAAGCTAGGTACAAGAGTACCTGCTTTAAATGTTTTTCCTTTTACTTTAACATCTTTGAGAAAGTAACCATTAATTATTTTGGCAACTTTATGAGGATCATACTCTCCTTTTTCATTTACCCATTTTTCAGAACTTAGCTTGACTACTGGATCTGGATACACTCCTCCTTCGTTTTGATATAATTGTTTTATTCGTTTAAACAAGTCACAGATAATATCGCCATCTGGTCTAGAGTCTCCCAATGGTTTAGCCGCTCTATATCTCCATTGCATCCATCTACCAGAATTCGTGATGCTACCTTCTTTTTCTACAGAAACTGCACAAGGTAAGAAAAATACTTCTGTTTTTACCTGATAAGGATCAACTCCTGGGCCTTTCCAAAAAGAGGCTGTCTCATTATCAAAGATATTAACTACTACCATCCAATCTAATTTACTTAAGGCTTCCCTTGCTTTATTAGAGTTGGCTAAGCCAACAGCTGGATTTTGTCCCCAAGCAAAAAATCCTTTGTACTTTCCTCTGAGCATTTCGTCAAAGATGACTAGAAAAGATTCATTTTGTCCATCATCTAACTTAGGAAGCCATTTATAGGCTTTGTTGGGATCGTCTTCCATATACATAGATTTGATAAGACTAGCAGAATACTTAGGGTAGTTTTGCCACCAATTGGCACTTTTGGGGTCATGCGCTACAGGAGTATATTTTTTGTTGTAGTCCTTAAGAGTGGGTTGAGATGCTTTTGGGGTTTTTAAATAGCCGGGTAAAATATGATAAAGTAAACAGTGGTCTGTAGACCCTTGAACATTAGATTCGCCTCGTAGGGCGTTGACTCCACCACCTGCTACTCCAATATTTCCCAATAGCAGTTGAATGATAGCCATTGCCCTGATATTTTGTACTCCAACAGTATGTTGAGTCCAGCCCATAGCGTACATGATTGTTCCAGACTTATCTGGTTTACCTGTTGCTGCATAGGTTTTGTAGATTTTTAGGATTGCATCTTTGGGCATTCCTGTTGCTTCTGCTACTTTTTCTAGCGTATAACGTTGATAGTATTTTTTTAGGAGTTGGAATACACATCGTTTATGGGATAGAGAAGGATCTTTTTTGGGATTACCATTTTTATCTAGTTCAAATTTCCAATAAGACTTGTCATATTTATGAGTTTTGGGATCAAAGCCAGTAAAAACACCGTCTTTAAATCCAAATTTCTTATTTACAATAAAAGAGGCATTAGTGTAGTTGACCACATATTCTTTAAAGTAAAGTTTATGGTCTAATATGTATTTTATAAGACCACCTAAGAAGGCTATGTCTGTTCCAGAACGGATAGGAGCATAGATGTCTGCTTTGGCAGAGGTTCTAGTAAAACGAGGATCAATATGAATAAGTTTGGCTCCTTTTTCTTTAGCCTTGGTTACCCATTTAAAAGAAATGGGGTGGTTTTCTGCCGCATTAGAACCCATAATTAAAATACAATCACTATTTTTAATATCTATCCAATGATTTGTCATAGCGCCACGTCCAAACGACTCTGCCAGAGCCGCTACTGTAGCGCTGTGTCAGATGCGCGCCTGGTGTTCTATAGCAACTAAGCCTAAGCTCCGAAGCATGGCTTGATAGATCCAGCACTCTTCATTGTCCATTGCTGCAGAACCTACAGAGGCTAAACCTTCACAACGATTTACTTCTTGTCCTTTTGCATTACGCCTTAAAAAAGTTTTATCCCTAACTTCCTTTATCTTTTTAGCAATTCTATCCAACATCCAATCCCAGGATTTTTCCTCCCACTTATCACTCCCAGGAGCGCGATAAAGAGGCTTTAAAATGCGATTTTTGTTTTCAGCAAGTTGATAGATTGCTGCACCTTTGGCACAGAGTGCTCCTTCATTAATAGGATGATCTGGATCACCTTCTACATTAATAATTCTTCCAGAACCATCTCTGGCTGTGTGGACAATAAGACCACAACCAACTGCACAATAACAACAAATAGATGTGCTCTCTTTAGCCCAGTTTATCTTTAGCTGATTTGCTTTGGCTATAGTAGGACTTAGGTCAAAACCTAAGCCACCAAAAGCAGATGCTAAAGTAGCGGCTGTGGAGAGCTTTAAGAATTCCCTCCTCCCTAGTTTCATAAATTTCCTCCTTATTTTAAAAGTTAAAATAAATTTTACTTAAATACCTTTTCACGTTATAAAAACTTTAAAAACTTACACAACCAGTCAAAAAAAAGTGCAAATTCAAGCAAGAAAATGTTTTTTAATGGTAACTTATTGAAATGTATTGCTTTTGCTAGAGACCTTCCTGTTGGATTTTGCCATTAAAATCCAACAGGAAGGATATATGGTAATGGTGTGAAATAATTTTATTTTTTTAAAAAAAATGTTTTAAAAAATGAATTTTTTGTTTTTTAATAAGTATAAAAAATATTGTATCAAAATAGGCATATAGGGGTAAAAAGTGAAAAGGTGGTTTTTATTTTTGTTTATTTTTACTTTAGGGTGTGTTTGGGGAGAGGATAAAGAGGCTAGTTTTTGTGAGCAGTGTGGAGTTTATTCTGATAAAGTTGTTTTAGGTTCATCTTTAGCCTTAGCAGGTCATGCTGGGTATTTGGGAACTCAGTTTTTGAGAGGGGCTTTATCTTACTTAAAGGAAGTGAATGCTCGGGGTGGAGTGTTTGGTAGAAAAATAAAGCTTATTTATTATGATGATGGCTATGATCCGCCTCGATGTTTGTATAATACTCAGCGTTTGATAATTCAGGACAAGGTGTTTGCCTTATTTTGCTATGTGGGAACTCCTACTACTTTAAAAGTTTTGCCTTTTATTGAAGAGGCTAGGATTCCATTAATAGGTATGTTTACTGGTGCTCATGCTTTGCGGCATCCTTTTAATCCCTATTTAATCAATATTAGACCCTCTTATTATGAAGAGACTAAACAAGCGATAGAGCATTTGGTAGAAGACTTGGGAATTAAAAGGATTGGTATTTTTTATCAATATGATGCTTATGGGTTTGATGGACTTACAGGGACAGAGTTGGCATTGAAAAAATATGGGTTAGCACCTGTTGTAAGAGCTAGTTATATTCGGGGAACGTCTGATATACTTAGCGGGTTTAAAAAAATTTGGAATTCTAAGCCTGATGCAGTGGTTTTAGTGGGAACGTATAATTCTTGTGCAAAATTTATCCAACTTGCTACGAAAAAAGAGTTTTTTCCAATTTTTTATGCAGTATCTTTTGTAGGGGCGAATGAGTTAGCTAGAAGGGTAGCTGATTTTGGACAAAAGATAATTATGTCTCAAGTGGTTCCGCCTCCGTCACTTTTTTCAAAAAAAGATAAACAAGGCTATCCTTATTTGTTAGCCAAGTACTTTCCTAAGGATGAAATAAGTTTTGTGGGGTTAGAAGGATTTGTAAATGCTAAAATATTAATTGAGGGGTTAAAAAGAGCTGGTAAAAATTTGACTCGGACTCGCTTATTAAAGGCTTTGGAAAGTATTAACCACTTGAATCTTGGACATGGAATGGTGGTTTCTTTTAGGCAAAATGATCATCAAGGGTTGGATAAAGTTTACTTTACTATTTTGAAAGGTGGTAAGTTTGAATTGATTAAGGATTGGGAGGAGGTAAAGTGTAGAAGTGAAGGCTCATCTTTTTAGAATTAAAGAAATTTTAGAAGCTCTTTCCCTAAAAAATAAAATATTTTTTTCTATAGTTTTAGCGATTCTTTTGATTAGTGCAACAATAGCTTTGTTGGCAAAATGGATACTTATAGCCAGTTTAACTCAGGAATTAGAAACCAGGGGCTTTGCTATAGGACATAGTATAGCAGAGAGAGGAAGGGGTTTTGTTTTAGAACAAGATTATCCCAGATTATTAGCATTAATTTTTGATGAAGCTAAGTTAAAAGAAAGACGTGAGCTTATTGCTTATATTTTTGTAGTGGACGCAGAAAATAAGGTTATATCTCATACTTTTGTTCAATCATTTCCTAGAGAATTGAGGGTTTTTTTAGAACAAAATAAGGTTAGAAAAGATTCTTCTGTGCATCTTTTATCTGTGCAAGGTAAATCCATTTTTGATATTCAAACCCCAATTAGGGAGGGTATTTATGAGATAGGAAGAGTCCATGTGGGCTTAAATAAGGCACATATGGATAACTTGGTAGGAAAATTACGAGTTATGTTTTTAGGATTTATTTCTTTAGTAATTGTTTTTATTTTTTGGTTGTCTCATAAGATATCGTCAAATATCACCCGTCCTTTGGTTTCTTTAACTAAGGCTGCTCAAGAGGTTAGTAGGGGCAATTTTGAAGTAAGTTTAGGAGGAGACGACCAAGAAATTCAGTGTCCTGCCTTTTTAAATCATCATTTTCCTTGTTGGCATTTAGATGAACTTGGTTTTAGGCAAGACCAAGAGAAAGATGTGCATAGTTGTCCTGAATGTCTTTTTTATAAAAAGGGCGAAGGAGATGAAGTTAGTCAGCTTAGAAGTGCTTTTATTAATATGATTTGGAGTATTCGTTTATATAGAAAGAGGCTTAAAGAATCAGAGGAAAAATACCGCTCTTTATTTGTAAGTGGGCCTGAACCTATTTTTGTTATTGAAGTCAAGGATTTAAAAATTTTGGATGTTAATCCTAGAGCTGCAGAAGTATATGAATATACAGATGAGGAGTTAAGAAAACTTTATTTTTGGGAATTGTGGCCAGAAGCACAGAATTTTTTACAAGAAGAAGATAGTGTTTTGTTTCAACAAGGTTATCTTTATTTGAGTAGGGTTATTCATTTTAAAAAGAATAAAAAAGCTTTTTTTGTTAATATCCATGCTTGTCCTATTAGTTATGAACAGAGGCAGGCAATTATTTTATCAGCTAATGATGTAACAGAAATGGTAGAAAAAGATGCACAAATTATTCAGGCTGGGAAGATGAAAGCTTTAGGAGAAATGGCTGCGGGCATAGCCCATGAGTTAAATCAGCCTCTAAATAGTATAAAAATGGGTGCAGATCTTCTAGCTTTTGTATTAAGTGGGAAGGCCTCCTTAGAGAGAAATGAAATTATTGCTGTTGCCAATGATTTGGGCGTGCAAGTAAAAAGGGCATCAGAAATTATAAATAATTTGCGTCAATTTAGTAGAAAATCGAGATTGATTCCAGAGAAGGTAGATTTAAATAAAGTAGTTTATTCTGTGTTGTCTATTTTAAAACAACAACTTAGCTTAAATGACATAGAGGTTGAACTTGACCTTTTAGAAGAACTACCCTTAATTTTAGGTTATGAAAATAGAATGCAACAGGTGATATTTAATCTTATCAATAATGCTAGAGATGCGATTTTAGAGAAAAAATGTTTAAATAAATTAGAGAGATATAAGGGAAAAATAATTATTGGTACTCAAAGAGAAGCAAAAGGAGTTATTCTTTTTATTCAAGATAACGGTATTGGTCTTTCTCCTGAGAATAAAGAACGTATTTTTGAACCTTTTTTTACCACAAAAGAAAAGGGTAAAGGTATGGGACTGGGGTTGGCTATTGTAAAAAGTATTATTAAAGATCATAGAGGCGTAATTGATTTAGAAGCGCTTCAAGAAGGAGCAAAATTTAAACTGTGGTTTCCTTGTGTGGAGGAGTTATGAGTTATTATAGGGAAAAAGTTTTAATTATAGATGATGAGACAAGTGCCCTTAAACTTTTTGATTTATATTTAAAAATATATGGTTATGAATCTTTACTTGCAAGTAATGGTGAGCAAGGACTTAAATTGTTTAAAGAGCATTATCCCAAAATAGTATTTACAGATATAAAGATGCCAGGAATTGATGGGATAATGGTATTAAAGGAAATCAAGCGGATAAAACCAGAAACAGAGGTTATTGTAGTTACAGGGCATGGAGATATGGATTTAGCAATTAAAGCCTTAAATTTAGATGCCACAGATTTTTTAAATAAGCCTATAGGCAAAGAAGAGATAGAAAAGGCTCTTCATAGAGCTCAGGAACGTTTAAGGCTTACTGCCAGTAGAAAAGATCAGTTTGAATATGTGATTGATGAGAAAAAAGCAAAGATTCGAATTAATGGCCCAGTAAATGGACAGAGTTATCCCTTTTTACAAAATATTTGGGAAGAGGTTAGTAGGTGTGACGTTAGAGATGTAGAGTTCATTTTTGCCAAAAGTGTTAGCGTTAATGGGGCGGGCATTTCTTTTTTTAAAGATGTTTATCAGCAAGCTAAGCAAAAAAATATAAAAATTAGATTTTCTAACCTTTCTAGCCATCTTGAACAAATTTTTGAAAGCATAGGAGTTTATTAAAATATTTTTTTCTCATTCTTGTTGAAAGATAAAAATTTGTTTACTAAATAGTAATAATAACGATTATAAGGAGAGTTTATATGAGTAAAAATAAAATGCCTTCAGGTTTAAAAGAACCTCAATTAACTAGGAATGCTGAGATTGTTTTAAAAAAGCGTTATTTAAGAAAAGGACCAAATGGTGAGTCAATAGAAGATATAAAAGGCTTATTTTGGCGAGTTGCTTCTTCTGTGGCTAAAGAAGAACAAAAATATGAAGCGTCACCGTATAATTGGGAAGAGTTAGCTAAAATATTTTACGAGATGATTACTTCTTTTAAATTCTTGCCAAATTCTCCTACTTTAATGAATGCAGGTACAAAATTAGGACAATTGGCAGCTTGCTTTGTTTTGCCTGTAGAGGATTCAATGGAAGCGATATTTGATGCTTTAAAGTATGCTGCCTTAATTCATAAGTCAGGAGGTGGCACAGGCTTTTCTTTTTCTAGACTAAGACCTAAAAATAGCAGGGTGGGATCTACTGGTGGAGTTGCTTCAGGACCGGTTTCTTTTATGAAAATTTTTAATACAGCTACAGAACAGGTAAAGCAGGGTGGGACTAGACGTGGTGCCAATATGGGTATTTTGCGAGTAGATCATCCAGACATATTAGATTTTATTAAGGCTAAAGAACGAGATGGAGAATTAAATAATTTTAATTTGTCCGTAGCTCTGACAGAGGATTTTATACAGGCAGTAGAAAAGGATGAAGAATATGAATTAGTTTCTCCGCATCGAAAAGAAGTTAAAGGTAAGTTAAAGGCTAGAGAGGTGTTTTCTCTATTAGTCCAAAAGGCATGGGAAAGTGGAGATCCTGGGATTATTTTTTTAGATCGTATAAATCGCGATAATCCCACTCCAAAACAAGGAGAAATTGAGAGCACTAACCCTTGTGGAGAACAGCCTCTGTTACCGTATGAGGCATGCAATCTAGGTTCTATAAATTTAGCTAAATTTTATGACCCAAAAAAACAGGATATAAATTGGCAAGAACTTAAAACAACTATTCATCTAGCTGTTAGATTTTTAGATAATGTAATTGATGCATCTAAATACCCTTTACCTCAAATTACAGAAAAAGTTCATTTAAATCGTAAGATTGGGCTTGGGGTTATGGGATGGGCTGATTTGTTATTTCAGTTGAAAGTACCGTATAATAGCCAACAGGCGCTTAAACTTGCAGAGCAGGTGATGAGTTTTATTCAAACTGAATCCAAAGCAGCTTCAAAATGTTTAGCCCAGGAGAGAGGACCTTTTCCGGCTTATAAAGAATCTATTTATTATGAAAAAAAACTTGGTCCATATCGTAATGCCACTACTACCACTATTGCGCCCACAGGAACTCTTTCTATTATTGCGGCCTGTTCATCTGGTATAGAACCTTTGTTTGCTCTTTCCTTTGTTCGTAATGTTATGGATGGAGAAACATTAGTAGAGGTTAATCCTTATTTTGAAAGTGTTTTAAAACAAAAAGGATTATATAGTCCTAAATTAATGGAAGAAGTTGCAAAAAAAGGAAGCATTCAAAAATTGGATTTTATTCCAGAGGAAATAAAGCGTGTTTTTGTAACTGCTATGGATATAGAGCCAGAATATCATTTAAAAATGCAGGCTGCATTCCAAAAATACACAGACAATGCTGTATCAAAGACTGTTAATTTACCTAATTCAGCCACTCAAGAAGATATTTGGAATATTTATTGGTTAGCTTATGAGCTTGGTTGTAAAGGAGTTACTGTGTATCGAGATGGATGCAAAAATGCTCAAGTTCTTTGTACTGGTAAGGCTGATAAAGAAGATAAACCCAATAAATGTACTTCTAAAGTAAAAGAGCGGCCAGAAGTGCTTTATGGCTTTACTCAAAAGGTGAAAACAGGTTTAGGAACTCTTTATCTTACTGTAAATGAAGTAGATGGCAAACCCTTTGAAGTATTTGCAACTATTGGACGTTCTGGCAGGTCTATTACTGCAAAAGCTGAAGCAATTGGAAGATTAGTGTCTTTAGCTTTGCGTTCAGGAGTTGAGGTTCGAGAAGTAGTAAAACAGCTTAAGGGAATTGGAGGAGAACATCCAGTATTTCAGAAAAAAGGATTGCTTCTTTCTATTCCAGATGCAGTAGCCTGGGTTTTAGAGCAGAGATATTTACAGGGCGAGCAGATTAATACCCACTCTTCTTCTAGTTTAAATAAGCCAGTTTGTCCTGAATGTGGTGCAGCATTGACTTTTCAAGAAGGTTGTTTTTTGTGCTTAGAATGTGGTTATACTAAGTGTGGTTAATAAAAAATTGAGATATGAATTTGATTGCCTAAAATGTTTAGAACATGTAATGTCCTTTTAAAAAGAAGTTAAAAATAATGATTTTATAGCTAGCAATGAACTTTAAACAAGAACTTTTTTTTCTAAAAAAGATTATCAACATTTTAATTGACCCAGAAGAAGAGCTTTTTCCTAAAATGGAGAAAAGCTTAAGCTTAATTTTACAAAAGGTAAGAGCAAAGCAAGGGTCAATTATGTTAGTAGAAGAGAAAAAGAAGCAGGCCAATATTGTTGCAGCTACAAATAAAAAATTGATTGGCTTAAATGTAGAAATAGTTCCTGAGACAATATCAGGGTATGTATTTAGTACAGGCGAACCTGTTTATTTTAAAGATGTAACTAAGTCAAAACGTTTTAAACATGTGGTACGAAATAGAAATTATAAAACATCATCTCTTATTTGTGTTCCTTTAAAAAGAAAAAAGACTGTTATTGGGGTTATAAATGCTAGTGACCCAGAAAAAAAAGAATATTTTAGTGAACATGATTTTGGCTTATTAAAAGATTATGCCTCGATGCTTTCTCCATTGGTGGAGAATTCTTATTTGCTTTCTCAACTTAAGCAGCGCCAAGCTAAATTAGAACAGGTATCTAGACACCTGGCTATAAAGCAAAGAGAGCTTTTATTAGCTTCTAGAGAGAGAAGTGAATTAGTACAAATGGTTGTGCATGATTTTAAGAGTCCTTTATCTGCGGTTATTTCTAATTTAGATTTATTAAAGTACTTAGGTTTAGGTGAGGAACAAAAGCACATTGTAGATACGGCATTAGACGGAGCTAAAAAATTATTAGAGATGATAAATGAATTTTTGCAAATTGCACGTCTTGATGCTTGGAAAGAAACAAAGACTGAATTGGGGCCGATGAACCTTTTACCTGTAGTAGAAAGAGTGGTAGAAGAATTTAGACCCTTGGCAGAGGAAAAAAATATTGAGTTAATTGTTCAAAGTGCACCAGAAGTAGAAGTATATGCAGAGGAAAATTTAATGTATCACCTTTTACAAAATCTTCTTTCTAACGCAATTAAATATACTCCTAAAAATGGGAAAGTTATCTTAGGGTGGAAGATAAGAAGATCTAGAAGAAAGTCTGATAAATTCCCTAAGTTTATAATTTTTTATGTAGAAGATAATGGCAAGGGAATTCCTAAGGGACATAAAGAATTAATTTTTAGAAGATTTAAACGCTTAGAAAGAGATGCCAAGATTCAAGGCACAGGCATAGGATTATTTATCTGTCAAAGAATCGTTAATATGTGGGATGGGAAGATTTGGGTTGAAGATGTAGAACCTACAGGTAGTCGTTTTTGCTTTACCTGTTATTTAACAGGAGAGAAAAATGCTTGATAAAGATAAAGCAATTTTAGTGGTAGATGATATCCAACCTGCTAGGGAAACCATTTTAAATATTTTAAGAGTCCTTGGATTTAAAAGATTTTTTGAGGCTTCTAATGGAGAAGAAGCAAAAGATATCATAGAAAAAAATTATGATGAAATTCAATTGATTATTTCTGATTGGAAAATGCCAGTATTAAATGGCTTGGATTTATTGCGCTGGATAAGAAGGAATGACAAGTACAAGGATATGCTTTTTATTTTTACAACATCTAAAGGAGAAAAAGAAGATATTGCATTGGCTTCAGAGGAAGGTATAGAAGGATATTTATTAAAACCAGTAACTATAGATTCTGTGATAAAGAAAATAGAACAGTTAAAAAATAAAAGTAATCCTTCTTATGTAGTAAAAGAGTTTTTACATAAAGTCCAAGAGTTAGTAGAAAAGAATAAGCCAAAAGAAGCCCTTTCGCTGTTAGAAAAAGGCATAGAAGAATATCCTCATTTAAAAGCTAGACTTAGTTTTGAAGCTGCCAAGGTTTGTAGGATATTAGGTAAATTAGAAAAGAGTAAAGAGTATCTGCAAGAAGCTGTTAAAGAGAGCTCTTTAATGGTTAAGGCGTGGTCTTTACTGGCAGAAGTTTATTTAGAGGAAAAAGATTATTTATCTGCTATAGGTGCTCTTGAAAAAGCATTGAACATTAATCCTAATTCAACCAACAATTTATTTTTATTGGGTAAGATTTATTTAATACAAAAAGACCTTTATAAAGCCAGAGATTACTTTACTATGGCCTTAAATTCAGATCCAGAAAATACTCAATTAAAACAAGATATTTGGAATATTTATTTGCAACTAGATTTAGTTGAAGAAGTAATGCGAGATTTTGGACCTATGCTTTTTGATACCCTTACTGTTGATACTTTAAATAACCTAGCAGTATCTTTTAGGAAACAAGGTAAAATAGATGATGCTATTAAAGTGTACAAACAGGCTTTAAAAAAGGAACCTGAAAATGAGAAGGTTATGTATAATTTAGCAGTGGCTTATGTTAACTTAGGTAATATAAATAATGCCTTAAAATATCTTAAAAAAGTTTTGGAAAAAGATGCTGGATTTACACCTGCAAAAGAGCTATGGGAGAAAATTACTGTTAAGGCTAAAAAAAAGAAAAAGACAGAATCAGTACAAGAAGACAAAGAAAAAATATCGGATAAATAATGATTCATCTTAAAAATGTTTCTTATAGTTTTGGACGTAACTGGGCATTAAAAAATATCTCTTTTGACTTAGAAAAAGGAGATTTTTTATTTATAACAGGGCCCTCAGGTGCTGGCAAAACTACTTTGTTAAAACTTTTACATGCCGATTTGTTCCCAAAAGGAGGAGAGATTAAGGTTGCAGGATATGACTTAAAAAAATTACCAACTCGCAAACATTATTTATTGAAAAGAGAGGTTAGTATAGTCCTGCAGGATTTTAAAATTCTTACTAAACTCACTGTGTTTGAAAATGTGGCCTTGCCTTTGGTAGTTCAGAAAAAACCAACTCTTCAGATTCAAAAAAGAGTAAGGGCTGTATTAAGAAGTATTGGTCTATATAATAAAGCATCGGTTAGGTGTGATGAATTATCAGGTGGAGAACAACAAAGAGTAGCAATTGCCAGAGCTATGGTAGTAAATCCTAAAATTTTATTAGCAGATGAGCCAACAGGTAATTTAGATAAAACTTTGTCTTTACATCTTCTTAGTGTATTTAATCAGTTTAACTTACATGGGACAACTATAGTAATGGCTACTCATAACGAAGAATTGGTTTCAAGACAAGATAGAGCAAAAATTTTGTATTTACAAGAAGGGAATATAGAAGCAAAAAATTTTTAAGAGTATTATTTATGCAGAGTACGAATATAATTTTTAGAGAAAATAAAGGAATAATAGGTTTTGTTTTTATTTCCTCTGTTTTTTTATTATTCCTTGTAGTATTTACTTGTACATTATTTTATAATGGAAAAATTTTTTATGAAAAAGCTAATTATATTAACATTAATGTAATTTGGCAGTCTTATTGTCGCCCCTCTCAAATATCAGAGGCGATAAACAAATTAATAGAAGATTATAATTTAATTTTTGTAAAAAATATAAGTAGAGAGCAAATTAAAGAAGATTTATTAAAAAATATAAAAGTAAAAGATTTTTTATTAACAGAGATTGAATTTCCTGTAACCACTGTTTTTAAACTTAAATATAATGCCATCCACAAACAGCAAGTATTTAATACTTTAAAAAAAATCGAATCTTTTCCTCTAGTCCGAGGAGTTGTTTTTAGTAAAACAAAAATTTCTTTGCTAAAAAATTGGCAAAAGATTGCTTCTACTTTGATTTTGCCAGTATTATTGGGTTTATCAATTATTGTACTCGTATTAATTTTTCTTTCTTTAAGGCTGTTATTGTTAGATAAAAGAGAAGAAATAGAAATTTTATATTTAGTAGGGGCTAGTGATTTTTATGTATTAAAGCCTCTTATTTTGTTTTCATCTACTATTTTGGTTATAAGTTGTCTCACCTCTTCATTATTAGTATACGTATCAGTTAATTATTTAAAGAAATTTTTTCTATGGTTTGGCATAGACTTTGTGTTTTTGCCTCCTACGTACTTGACTATGCTTATATGTGCATTGTTTTTTATCTCTATCTTGGCATCTTTAACTGCATTTAAATCTTTTCAAAATATCAAATAATATTTATGGCATTTATATTTCCCTAAAATATTTGTTATTTGTATTCAATTGTTACGTGTTTTTTTATTTGCTTTAATATTTTGTCATCTGAAGGAGATCCTATTTTTTCTGCTATAATTTCTTCAAGTAACCATCGTGCAAGGGCATTTTTTCTAATTCTGATAAATTTGCTGCTTTTTAAAGGATTTTTCAACTAATTTAGTTATATTAAATCTTCTTTTTAACTAAATACATTATACGTTAAAATAGCCAATATAAAGGCCACTATTGTATTAAAGATAAGAGAAAATCCTGCCCATTTCCAGCTTTCTTCTTTAGCAATCGTTACAATAGTAACCATGCAAGGAGCATATAAAAGTACAAAGACCATAAGAGCAAGAGCTTTTGCTGTATTCCAAGACGGATCATTTTTTAATTTTTCTGCTAAAGATACAGAGTTATCCGCATTGCCACCTAAGGAATAGGCAGTGCCCAAGGTAGATACAATTACTTCTTTAGCTGCAAAACCTCCAATTAAGGCAATATTAGTTTTCCAGTCAAAGCCTGCCAAAATGGTGACTTTTTCTAAAGCCTGACCAATCCTTCCTGCAAAAGAATTGGTTAGTTGTTCGTTTTGGAGTTTATTTTTAAGCTTTTGTTGTTGGGCGAGAAGCGTTTTTATTTTATCATTAAGAGGATTACTCTTTTTTAATCGGGATATTTGGGATTGAATTTGATCAATTTGTTTTTGATAAAAGTTTATTTTTTGTTTGGGTAAGGTAGGAAATGTCATGAGAGCCCAAATTAAAATAGAGATAGCCAGAATTACAGTGCCTGCTTTTTTTAGATATAGCCATGTTTTTTCCCAAGAGTGGATAAATAATCCTTGCCATGTAGGCAATCTATAGGGAGGGAGTTCCATAACAAACGGAGTGGCAGGTCCTCTAATTATTGTAGAGCGGAGAATTTTGGCCACTAAAAGAGCAACTACCCAGCCGAGCATAGAGATTAGAAAGAGTATGCTAGCTTTATTTTGAGGGAAAAATGTTCCAGTTAAAAGGATAAAAAGAGGTAGTTTTGCTCCACAGGTCATAAAGGGGACAGTAAGAATTGTAGCCAACTTTTCTTTAGGGCTTCTAAGGGTTCTTGCAGCCATAACCCCTGGTACAGCACATCCACCTGCAATGCCACCTGATATAATAAAGGGCATAATTGAACTGCCATGCAGTCCAAATATACGAAATACTCTGTCTAACATATAGGCAACTCTAGCCATATATCCAGAGTCTTCTAAAAAGGATAAAAATAAAAACATAAGGGCTATTAAGGGGACAAAGCTAACTACTCCACCTACTCCACCAATAATGCCAGAGACAATAAGAGATTTTAATAGACCGTCTGGAAGGATGTTGTTTACGGTATTTGCTAAAAAATCAAAGAGATTGCTTACCCAGGTAAGAGGATATTCCCCTAGGGAAAAGGTTAACTTATACACTGCATAAAGTACTCCAAACATAAGCAATGGGCCTATGAATTTATGGGTTAGTATTTTGTCTATTTTATCAGAAACAGCAATGCGTTCAGCGTGAGTATTTTTTTGGACAACATCTTTTAAAAGAGAGGATATAAAACCGTATCTATAGTCTGCTATTATTGCTTCTGGATAGGTGTTAAGAGTTTTTTCACAATGGGCGCTTACTTCTTGGTAGATTTGGTCTAACTTCTTATATAACTTAGGGTTTTCTTTTAAAATAATACCTTTTATCTCCTCATCGTTTTCCAAGATTTTAAGAGCTAGCCAATGAGGAGGATAGGGAAAGGCATTGTTGTTTTCTTGTTTTATTGCTGTAACCATTTTTTCCAAGGCAGGATCAAGGTCTGGGCCATAAGATAAAATAAGAGGTGTCCAGGATGGTTTTTTTTTAGCTTCTTTTAAAATAGTTTGAACTAACATTTTTTTGCCCAATCCATGCCTTGCCACAGTTTCTACCACCGGGACTCCTAGTCTTTTAGAGAGTAGAGGGCTATTGATATTGATCCCTTGGGCTCTTACTTCATCCATCATATTCAAGACCAAAATCAGAGGGGCGCCTAGTTCTAAGATTTGAATTGCAAGGTAAAGATTTCTTTCTAGGGAACTAGCATTAATTACATCTACTACTAAATCAGGGCGTTCTTGAATGAGGAAGTTTCTAGCTACTAGTTCTTCTTGAGAATAGGCTGTTAGAGAGTAAGTGCCTGGTAAATCTACGAAGTGAATAGAAAAGTCATCTATATTTAAAAAACCTTCTTTTTTCTCTACAGTAATTCCAGGATAATTACCTACTTGTTGACGTGCTCCAGTAAGAGCATTGAAAAGAGTGGTTTTACCTGAATTAGGATTGCCAGCAAGAGCAACTTTAATTATTTGCTGGGGCATTTATTTCCTCCACTAAGATATAATCAGCTTCATTGTTTCTTAAAGTTAAAGTAAATCCTTTTAAGCGTAAAGCTACAGGATCTTTTAATGGAGCTCTACCCACTACTTGTATTTCTGTCCCTGGTAATAGGCCCATATCTCTTATCCTTCTTCCTAACTCGCCTCTAGCGCTTATACTTTTTATAATTGCTTTTTGGTTTACCTTTAAAAGGCGTAAAGATTTTGCTTCCATTTTCCCCCCTAGCTAGTTCAGGATAATAGCGACTTTATTAATACAGGCAATTTTTGTCTTAAAAAGCAAAAAATTAACCTAAGGAGTTGGCAGGAAAAGTCAAGTTGAATATTTGCTTAGACTAACTTTTTTTCTCTTGAGTTTTATTAAGGTAATGTTAGAGCTAAGAAAAAATTGGTTAAGATGAGTAGTTATGCTAAAGAAAAAATATCATGGTTTAGGTCTATTTTCTGGGGGACTAGATAGTATTTTAGCCCTAAAACTTATTCAAAGGCAGGGTCTAAATATTTTAGGAATCCATTTTTATTCTCCCTTTTTTGGAGCGCCTGAAAAAATTGATTATTGGGAAAAGTTATATGGCTTAGAATTATTAGGTGTAGATATTTCTAAAGAATATCTTTCTATGCTTTTAGGGAATGTAAAGCATGGGCTAGGTAAGGTTTTAAATCCTTGTGTGGATTGCAAGATTTTGATGTTAAAAAAAGTTAAAAAAATGCTTTCAATGTATGGGGCCTCTTTTATTGTTAGTGGAGAGGTGTTGGGTCAAAGGCCAATGTCTCAACGTAGAGATACTCTTTTTTTAATTTTAAAAGAGGCTGGAGTCTCTGATATTTTACTAAGACCCCTTACTGCTCTTAATCTTCCTTCAACTAGAGTAGAAGACTTGGGCTTGGTAGATAGACAAAAACTTTTGGGAATAAAAGGCAGAGGCCGAAAAGCTCAATTAGAATTAGCTCGTCAACTTGGATTAGAAGAAATTCCTTCTCCTGCGGGAGGCTGTTTGCTTACAGATCCTGAAATGGGCAAACGTTATCTAATGCTAATTTCTAAGATTTCTTCTCCGTTATCTATTGATTTTTTACTTTGTAAAGTTGGAAGACAGTTTTGGTGGGGCAATAAATGGTTAATAATTGGACGCAATAAAGAAGATAATGAAAGCCTAATAAAATTAAGCTCTTCAGAAGATATTATATTAAAAATCAAAGACTTTCCTGGACCTCTAGGTTTGGCAAGAAAGGGTACAAACTGGAGTAAGGAAGACCTAACTTTAGCTGCATCTTTTTTATTGGTATTTGCGCCCAAAGTAAGACAAAGTGGACATACAGAGTTTGGTGTACTTTTTTTAAGGGAGAAGGAGAGTACAGAGGTTTGCGCAGGATTGAAAAATAGGAAAGATTTTTTTTGGAAAGAACCTGAATGGGATGAAAAGAAGAAAAAATTATTGCTTAGGAGTGTTTAATAAATGTGGATAGATGTTTTATTTATAGTACTTGGAGCTGGTCTTCTGTGGTATGGGGCTGATTATGTTGTTGATAGTGCATCTGCAATTGCGGCTAAATTTAGGATTTCTGAATTAGTTGTTGGTTTAACTATTGTAGCAATGGGTACTTCTTTACCAGAGTTTATGGTAACATTTTTATCTGCTATCAAGGGGCTTTCTAATATTTCTGTATCTAATGTAGTGGGTTCTAATATTTTTAATTTGGGTATTATTTTGGGAACAATGGCTTTAATTAGGCCTCTTAGAATAGATAAAAAAATGGTTTTAAGAGATGGAATTTTTTTACTATTTGTAATTTCTTGGGTTATGTTATCTTTGTGGGATCTATCCATGGGCAGGATAGCAGGTATAGGATTGTTATTAATTTTTGGAGGATATTTGTTTTGGATTGCTAGTAAGGGATCTAGACTGCCTATAGAAGTAGATGTAGTGTATAGGAAATGTAAGTGGTGGGACTACCCAAGGCTTGGCCTAGGTGTTGTTTTATTGGCTTTAGGGGCAAATTTATTAGTTGAACATGCTTCTACGTTGGCTAGGTATTTTGGATTAAGTGAGTGGTTTATTGGGGTAACCATTGTGGCTGCAGGGACTTCTTTGCCAGAATTAGCTACTTCCTTGGCTGCCGCAGTTAGAGGGAGAAATGAAATTTTGGTTGGAAATTTAATAGGAAGCGATATTTTTAATTTTGCAGGGGTTTTGGGTATTACAGCGTTAATTCATCCCTTAACTATTTCTCCCATTGGTCTTTTGAATTTAAAAATTTCTGTAATAGCAGTTTTTGGTTTACTTATTTTAATGCGAACGGGTTGGAGGCTTTCTCGTTGGGAAGGAGCTTTATTGGTTTCTTTTAATATATTACGTTGGTTAAGAGATTATTTAGCTAGATGAAAACAGTTTTGATTCTTGGAGGAACATCAGAGACAAGAGATGTCTTACGTCTTTTAAATCAAAGAAAAATTCGTCCCATTGTTTCAACTCTTACTGATTGGGACTTAAAGCTTCCTTTGAATATAAAAAGAATAGAGGGTCCCCTTACTCTTGAAAAATTTGTTCACCTTCTTCAAACAGAAGATATCCAAACAGTAATAGATATTACCCATCCTTTTGCTTGTAGGATTAGTGAACTGGCTTTTAAGGTTTGTAAAGAGTTTAATATCCCTTTATTATCCTATATTAGGCCAGAATGGCTACCTCGTGGCGAGCATGTCTTTTTAGTTGCTGATCATATAGAAGCCAAGCATTTACTTTTAAAGTGGAGGCGTCCTTTTCTCTTAACTATAGGATTAAAGAATTTATTAACTTATAGGGATTGTTTTGCGGCAAATATCCCGTTTTGGATTAAAGTACTTGAGAAAAGCTATAATAAAGTCATTTCCTTGGGTATAAATAAAAAGAACATTTTGCCCCTTCCCCCTAGATTGAGTATTGTAGAATGGGAAAGAATAATCTTACCTAAGAATATTCAAGTCTTGGTTACAAAATCAAGTGGTAAACAAGGTGGCCTAGAAGAAAAGGACCTCTTTACAAAAAAACACAATATTCGACTTATTATTGTTAAACGCCCGGTAAAAAAAATAGGCACTCCCTTTGATAGATTAGAAAATCTTGTAGAGCATATATAAATCTTTTTAGAGAACTTTATTGGACTCCTTTTTCTTTTAGAAACGGGGCATATTTTTTATCTGTAAAGCAAATATGATTAGTTAACCAATCTTTTAAAAAGTTCATAAGTTCATGGGATAATAATTCTTCTCCACTTTCAAATTTTTGTTTAAATTCTAAAACTTTTTCTACCAAATGAGCGTGGATTTTTTTATGTTCCTCTGTTTCTGGATAATTATATTGGTCAAAATATTTTTCTTCAGTTTGAAAGTGATACACGGTGTATTCTGCAAGTTCATTTAAGATGTTTCCAATAGCTGAGTTGTCTCCTTTTTGCATGGCGTGGAACAACTTGTTTAACATGTTTACTAGATTCTTATGCTGTTTATCTATGCTGGGTATACCCAATTCAAATTTTGCTCCCCATTTCATAAACTCATCTTCTTTTAATTCTTTTCCCAAGGCGGTTAATTGTTTTTTTTCTTCTGTTTTGTCTTCTATATCTACCCACTTAGTTAAAAGCTCTAAGAAACGATTAATAGTAGGAGATATTTCAGATTTAAATAGGTTTAAAATGACCACGGTAGGTTCTTTATTTACAATAGCTTCATGTATTTTAGTCGCAGAGGCATGTAATTTGTCGTGCATAGGTTTTAATTCTTCTAGAAGTTTTTTTATCTCTGGATTTTTGGTTTGATAGGTTTGTAAAAACTTTCCTAGGGCACATTTAGAGCTGTCTGTTTCAACTTCTGGTGGAGTATTTTGAACAATACCGCTCATCACAGCATTAATCCATGCTAGATGTTTGTATAAGATATTGTGTAATTTTGAGCTTTCACTAATATATTTATCTAATTCTGCTTCAAGATGTGGATTTATGCTTGTCCTGGAAATAATAATAGTACTTGCTTTATTTACTCTATCTATACTTTCATAAATTAAAGACATTTTAGGTAAAATTTCTACAAATTTTTGAGTTGATTCTAAGAGTACAGCACTACGCTCTTTGACCTTTTCTGCGGCTTCTGTGGTACGTTTTACATTTGAAGTTATATCATTCATTGTAACTGTTTGTTCTTCGGTAGCACTAGCTATAGTATTAGCTAGGTCGTTTACTTCTTTGATGCTTTCAGTAATCGCATTTACACTGTGGACTGCATTTTTAATATCATTTTGGATTTCTTCAATCATTTTTGTAATTTCTTCTGTTGCTTCCCCTGTTTGTTTGGCTAAGTCTTTAACTTCATTAGCAACCACAGCAAATCCTTTTCCTGCTTCTCCTGCGCGTGCAGCTTCTATAGTAGCATTTAAGGCTAATAAATTAGTTTGGGATGCAATATTTTTAATAACCTCTATAACTTCCCCAATACTTTTTGAACTCTCAGCTAGTTTTGAAATAGTTTCTGTAGCAGAAATCGCCTGTTTTTGTGTTTCATCTGTTTTTTGTGCTGTTTTGGCAACAGATTCTGCAATTTCTGTTGTGGCAGTAGACATGTCTTGAATAGAATAATAAATGGTTTTTGCATCTTCTGTAGATTGGTCTGCAGCATCTGCAACTTCCTGAGATATATGTTCTGTATTGCTGACTTGTTCATTAATTTTTTCATTAAAATCTTTAATAAAATCCTTTACTTCTGTTAAAATTTTATTTTGATTATCCATAGAACGGACTAAACCAGAGATAAAGGAAACCATTGCATTAAATGCTTTTTGAAGTTCTTGGAGAGCAGGAGGACCTTGTGGTTTTATTACATCATGAAATTTACCCCTTGAGGCAGCTTGGAGATTGGTAATGAGCTCATTATTTAAATTTGAATGAGATGTTTTTTCTATTATATTTGGTTCGCTAGAAGAAATATTAGAAATTTTGGTGATAACAACATATATGCCGCCAGTTAAAACAACAAGAAGAATTAATAAAAGATATAGCCACCACAGTTGAGAAAAGAAAATTTGAGCAACACAAAGCCCTACAGAGATTAAACAGAGAGTAAGTAATCCAAGTAATAGATTTCTTAGGTTCATAATTTAACCCCTTTTATAAAGTTTAAATTTTAATTTTAAAATAAAATTATATATGTGTATTTTAGCTGTATGTCTGGGTTTTTAAATTTTAATAGATAATTAATATATCAAGGGTTAAAAATTGTAAAGGTATGGAGGTATTTTTAATAGCCGCTAACCTTAAAAGATAAGGTTAGCGGCTGCAAGTTTAAGGAGTTAACTTTGTTTAGATAAGATATCTTCTAAATTAGCGATAAAAGCAAGTATAGCTTCTGTTTCTATTATAAGAGGAGGTAAAAGTCGCAACACATTTTCTTGGGTGAGATTAAGAATAAAGCCATTTTTAAGTAAGGATTCCCAGATCTGTTTAGCGTTTTGTTTCAGTTCTATGCCTAACATTAAGCCTTTTCCTCTAATTTCTTTGATTTGGTCTGGGAATTTTTTTTGTAAAAGTTGAAGGTGTTGTTTCAGGTTGGCGCCTTTTTCTTGGGCCTGAAAAATGAGGTTGTTTTTCTCTATAATTTCAAGAACAGTTGTGGCTACTTTGCAAGCAAGGGCGTTTCCACCAAAAGTAGTTCCATGGCTACCTGGGCCAAGGGCATCAGCAATATTTGGTTTTGCCAAGACTGCGCCAATAGGAAATCCATTTCCAAGTCCTTTAGCAAGGGTAATTATATCTGGCTTGAGATCAAAATGTTCGTGGGCCCAAAATTTACCTGTCCTTCCCATGCCTGTTTGTATTTCATCTATGACTAGGAGAATATCATTTTGAGTGCAAACTTCTTTTAATGCGCTAACAAATTGGGGTTTTACAGGGATTATACCGCCTTCACCTTGAATTACCTCAAGCATAATTGCAGCAGTTTGATTGGAAGCGTGTTTTTTTAAGGCTTCAGGATCATTAAAGGGGAGTATTGTAAAGCCTGGAACAAGAGGCGAAAAACCTTTTTTAATCTTGTCTTGGCCTGTTGCGCTTAAAGTTGCTAACGTTCTACCGTGGAATGAATTACTAAAAGTAATAATTTCAAAGCGATCTTGTTTTTTAAAGGAGTGAAAGTATTTTCTAACTAATTTTATAGCGCCTTCATTAGCTTCTGCACCTGAATTACAAAAAAATATCTTAAAGTTTGGAGCAAATTTTTGAAGTTTGGTTGCTAGTTCTAATTGTTCTTCTTGATAAAATAAATTACTTATGTGGATAAGTTTTTTAGATTGAGCACAGATAACTTTGGTAATTTCAGGGTGATTATAACCCAAAATACATACTGCAATTCCGCTTAAAAAGTCATAATATTTTTTTCCTGAGAAATCATATAAAAAATAATCTTGTCCTTTTTGGATAGCTACTGGATACCTGCCATAAGTAGGAAAAAGAAGCGTAGCTTCTTTTTTTTTAAATAAATTTAAAATATTAGACATTTTAATTTCTCCCAAAAATAAACTTTTATTTTACAGTTTTCCTGTATGTCCAAAACCTCCGTTGCCTCTTGTGGAATAAGAAAGGTTGTCAGTAGGTATAATTTGGGCTTGAAAAAAAGGTAAAAAGATTAGTTGAGCAATCCTTTCTCCTTGGATAATAGTTTGATCTTCTTCACTTATATTGAGCAGAGAGACAAATATCTCTCCTCTATAATCAGGGTCTATTACTCCTACTCCTTGAGTTATTACTAGTCCTTGTTTAGTCCCAAGACCACTTCTAGAAAATACAAAGCCAGCAATACTTGGTTCTAATATTTCAATAGCAATACCTGTAGGTATTTTTTTTCTTTCTCTGGGTTTGAAGGTTAGTTGATTTTCTTTAAAACAAGCCCTTAAATCTAACCCAGCAGAGAAACTGGTAGCATAGTCTAGATTTAAGGAATGGAGGATAGACGATAAAAATTTTATTTTTACAGGTATTTTTTGAGGTGATTTTGTAGACAACTTTCTTCTCCTAGCTTAATTTAAATACACATTTATTATTAGGTGTTATAAAACAAAAATTTTAAGTTAGGACAAAGGAGAAAGCAAGTAATTTTAAAATGAAAAAGAAAAGAGCAGATCAATTATTAGTGGAAAAGGGAGTTTTATCTTCTAGAGAAAAGGCCAAACGTCATATTATGGCAGGAGTTGTTTGGTATTTGAAAGGAAAAGAGTGGCAAAAGGTAAATAAACCAGGGGACCAATTACCACTTGATACTGATTTTAAAGTTAAAGAAAAAGAGCGTTTTGTAAGTAGAGGAGGCTATAAATTATTAACTGCCTTAGAGTATTTTAAAATCCAGGTTTTAAATAAGGTTTGTTTGGATGTTGGTGCTTCAACAGGTGGCTTTACAGACTGCTTACTTCAGTTTGGAGCAAAGAGAGTTTATGCTTTAGATGTAGGACAGGGACAATTGGATTGGAAACTTAGACAAGATAAAAGAGTAGTTAATTTGGAAAAAATTAATATAAGGTATGCTTCTTTAGATATTTTGCCCGAATTAGTAGATTTAATTGTTGTAGATTGTTCTTTTATTTCTTTAAAGCTTGTTTTACCTTCGTGTATAAAGTTTTTAAAATCACAAGGAGAGGTTATAGCTTTAGTAAAACCTCAATTTGAGGTGGGAAAAGGAGAAACAGTAAAAGGAGTAGTGAAGTCTGCTCAAAAAATACAAGAAGTTTTAAAGGCAATGGAGATTTTTGTAACTAAAGACTTAAAATTAAGATGGATAGGGATGGTACCTTCTAAAATTAAAGGGCCGAAAGGTAATCAAGAATATTTAATTTATTTGCAAAGATAGATGATAATCTGTGAGGGAGAGAAGGATAGGACGATGAAAAATATTTGGGATACATTAACTCCGCAAAGACAACAGAAAATAAAAAAAGTTTTAAGTACTAGGCAGAAGACGCTTTCTTTGGTTTTGAATAATATTCACGATCCCCATAATGTTTCTGCTATTTTACGGAGTTGTGATGCGTTTGGTGTTCCAGAGGTTCATTTGTTATATACGCAAGAGGCCTTTCCTGTTTTAGGTAGAAAAAGTTCTGCCTCTGCTAAAAAATGGGTAAAAACAGTGAGACACACCAATCCATCTTCTATGATAACTTTTTTATCAAAACAGGGATTTAAGTTGATCCGAACAGGTTTTTCTAAACAAGCAAAAAAGATTATAGATATAGATTTTACTCAACCTGTTGCTGTTATTTTAGGTAATGAGCATAGGGGAGTGGAAGAAGACTTATGTGCTTTGGTCTCAGAGGAACTATATATACCAATGTATGGTATGGTTCAGAGTTTTAATGTTTCTGTAGCTGCAGCAATTATTTTATATGAAGCTTGGCGTCAAAGATATTTGCAGGGCATGTATGATATGCCTTCCTATAGTGCAGAAGAACTTAAAAGATTGGAGCTAGAATGGGCAAACAAGTAAAACAAAATATTTATTTATTAGGACCACGGGCATGTGGAAAATCTACAATTGGGAAAATTGTTGCTAAAAAAATAGGTAAAAATTTTGTTGATCTTGATGTTTTTATATCTAAACAAGAGGGGAAAAGTATTTTAGATATAATTCAAAATAAAGGATGGAATTATTTTAGAGAAATAGAGAGCAAGGCTTTATTTTCTTTTGAAAATAAAGATAATTTAGTTCTTGCCACAGGCGGTGGAATTATATTAAAAGAAAAAAATAGAGTTTTTTTAAAATCACAAAAATATACATTTTATTTAAAAATAGATATAGATACGGCAATTAAACGACTTTTAGTATCTTTAGATAAAGAAAATAGACCGCCTCTTACTAATTTGAGTTTAGAGGAAGAAGTGAAAAAAGTTATGCAAGAAAGAGAAAATTATTATTTGGAGTGTGCGAGATATATAATTGATGCACGGCAACTTCCAGAACAAATAGGAGAAGAGATTAAAAGGAAGATTAAAAATGAGTGGAGATAGTTTCGGGAAAGTATTTATCTTAACGACATTTGGAGAATCTCATGGTTATGGATTAGGAGGAGTAGTGCAAGGTTGTCCTTCAGGGATTCCTTTGAGTGAGGCTTTTATTCAAAAATATTTAGACCTTAGAAGGCCTGGCAAAGGGATTTCTAGCACAAAGCGCCAAGAAAAAGATAAAGTAAAGTTATTGTCAGGGGTTTTTGAAGGTAAGACCACGGGAACTGCTATTGGCTTTTTTATTGCCAATGAGGATATGCGTTCTAGAGATTATAGTAAAATAAAGAATATTTATAGGCCAGGTCATGCTGATTTTACTTATGACAAGAAATATGGTTTTAGGGATTATAGAGGTGGAGGACGCTCTTCTGGAAGAGAAACTGTTTCCCGAGTAGTAGGAGGAAGTATAGCAAGAGCTTTTTTAAATACTTTAGGAATAGTAATTCAAGCATATACTTTGGAATTAGGTGGTATTAGGGTTGAAAAAATTGATTTAAATGAAATAGAAAAAAATTATTTTTTTTCTCCGGATAAAGATGTTATTCCTAAGTGGGAAAATAGAATACAAGAAGTAAAGTCAGTAGGAGATACTTTAGGTGGCATAGTTGAGATAAGAGCGTTTAATGTCCCTGCAGGACTTGGGGAACCTGTATTTGATAAGTTAGATGCTAGGTTAGCATATGCATTGATGGGGGTAGGAGCTGTAAAAGGGGTAGAGATTGGTACTGGTTTTGAAGTAGCAAAAAAGTTAGGTAGTCAAACCAATGATTTTTTGACTTCTAATGGATTTATGTCTAATAATGCAGGTGGAATTTTAGGCGGCATCTCTTCAGGCCAGGATATTGTTGTAAGAGCAGCTGTTAAACCGATTCCTTCTTTAGGAAAAGTCCAAAGGACAGTGGATACTAAGGGAAGAGAAGTAGAAATTAGAGTTGGGGGACGACACGATATTAGTGCAATTCCTAGAATTGTCCCTGTTTTAGAGGCTATGGTGGCCTTGGTGTTGGCGGACTTTATTTTGTTGCAGAGAAGGATGGGAACTTTTTAATTAAAAGGTAAGGATATGTTTTCTTTTACCCTAAAAAAGTTAATCGCACGATTATTTTTCCCCCTTCCTTTGGGAATAGAAATAATTCTTTTAGGTTGGTGGCTAACTAGGAAGAAAAAGAAATTTGCCTCTCAAACTTATCGCAAGGTGGGGCGAGTTTTAATTTTATCTGGGTGTATTTTTTTATATTTGGTAAGTTGTAGTCCTTTTATTGATCAAATTATGTATCATTTTGAGCATAGATATTTGCCTGTTCAAGATAATAAATTGGATATAGATTATATAGTTGTTCTTGGGGGAGGACATACAAGCGATGAGTTTCTACCTGCAAATTCTCAGATTAGCGCTTGGACTTTGCCTAGAGTAGTAGAGAGTGTTCGTCTAAAAAAAATGTTTCCTTTAGCTAAAGTTATATATTCTGGAGGCATTATAAATGATGCTCAGAGTAATGCCCTTGTAATGCAAAAAATTGCTGTTATGCTAGGGGTTCCTAAAGAGGATATTATCTTGAATAAGAAAGTTTTTGATACAAGAGATGAAGCAAAGGCTTTAAAGAATATTTTAAAGGACAAAAAATTTATTTTAGTTACTTCTGCTTCTCATATGTGGCGGGCTGTTGCATTGTTTAAAAAATATGGTCTAAAACCTATTCCTTCGCCAAGTCCTTATTTATCTAAAAAAACTTCTGACTATTTATGGTGGTCTTATTTTCCTTCTTATAAGGGATTGCAAAAGAGTGAGCGTCTTTTTTATGAACTTTTAGGAATGGCTTGGGCTAAGTTTAAAGGGTATATCTAATGCCTTTGTTTATTTCGCAGAGCAGTATGAGATAAAAAGATTAAGAAAGTTATTTGGAAATCCAAAGAGTCATATTTTTAAATTGTTCAAAAATTTCTAAGAGAGTTGAGTTGGAATTAAAAAATAAAGAAAATAAATGTTCTTTTTTCCCAGTATGTCCTAAAGCAATTACAGCAATTTTTTGTTTTTTAGCAAAATTTAAAATAGTTTCACAAACATCTTTCCCATATAGGAGTTTGGTTTGTATTCTGGTTGAGGGAAAGTTATTGTTTTTAAATTCTTTTAATGCCTTGTTAAAGATAGAGGTTGGTTCTTGGTGTTTGTTGGTTTGGACATGGGTAAGGATGATATTATGTTCTGGTTTGTCTTGTAATATAAAACCGACATGATCACAGACTCTAAGGCTTGCTTGAGAATTATCTAGACATACCAGTACGTTTTTAGTTTCAAAATCTGGCTCTCTACAGATCCAAACGGGAAAGTCAATTTCGGCTTCTAAAATTGTTTTACTTGTACTTCCAAAAATTTTTTCTTCTAAAAAGGATAGACCTCTGCTCCCTAAGATAAGGGCATCGTATAGACCTTTATGAGCTTCTTGGATTAAGTCAGTTACTGTGGAATAATTTTGAAATTTGAAAATGGTTTGAATTTGATTTGTTTGAAATCCATGTTGACAAAGTATGTCTTTAGCTTCTTTTAAGGCTGTAACTCCCTTGTTTTTATATTGATGGTTTAGTTGTTTGCTAAAAATAATTTCATCGTGTTTGTAAGAAGATGTTTTAGCTGGATTAGGGGCAATATAAATTAAATCTAAAGAGATATTTTCTTTATTTTTGAAAAAATAAGAAATAAATTTTACCCCAAAAAATTTAGAGTAATCTTCACTTACAGTTAAAAGAAATTTTTTAGAAAGTTGCATAAATTATTTTTAACTTTGAAAAATAGTTTCGTCAACACGTCTTAATTAAAATTATTAATACCTAGAAAAAGGGATCTTTAAAGAAAATGATTTTTAATAATTTATAATTGATCATTAACCTTTTAATGTGTTTTTTGCTCTATTAGCGATGATTTTTGACCGTTTAGAAAGAAAAGGTTTGACGACTATATTTATTTATTTTAATAAAATTTTCTATGAATAACCAGGTAGTATCTTCTTTTTATTTTTATGGCTATTATTTTTTTGGTCGTTATAGAACTGCGGCCAAGTGATAGTAGTCTATAAAAATAAAAAGAAGAAAAAAGGCCGCAGGTGAAAACCAGCGGCCTTTTTTTTATTTTAAAAAAAGGAGGAGAAGATGTTAGGGATGGGGAGTTTTGAAATGGCATTGGCGTATATTTTAAGTATTTTAGCCGCTGGAGTATGTGTAATTTATGGTCTTATTAATTGGAATAAAAAAGGACTTATTGTAGAAAAAAGAATAGACTTACATAAGGAGAAATCCAATGATTTATAAGGTGCTTAGTATTTTAGGATATTTAGGGGTAGTATTTTTTTTAGGTTATAAGGGCTATAAACATACAAAGAGCTCTCAAGATTATTTGCTAGCTGGTAGAGAAATGAATGCTTTTGTTATGGCATTATCTTATGGAGCGACTTTTATCTCTACTTCAGCAATTATTGGTTTTGGAGGAGCAGCGGCCTTATTTGGTTTTCCTTTACTTTGGCTTACTTTTTTAAATATTGTGGTAGGAATTTTAGTGGCCATGGTTTTTTTTGGGAGACGAACTAGAGTTATGGGCTTAGCTTTAGATGCTCATACATTTCCTGAATTTTTAGGTAGGCGTTTTAATTCCACTTTTATTCAAAAATTTTCTGCTTTAATCATTTTTCTTTTTATTCCCTTGTATGCAGCAGCAGTTTTGATAGGTATTTGTAGGATGTTAGAAGTTTCTTTTGCGCAATCGTTGGGCATATCCTACGAAATGTGGTTAGTTTTGGTTACGGTTTTAGTCGCTCTTTATGTTATTACAGGAGGGCTTAAAGCTGTTATGTATACTGATGCATTCCAAGGATGTATTATGGCAGGAATGATGATTTTTTTAATAGTATTTACTTATTCTAAATTAGGAGGAGTAATTTCAGCTCATCAAACTTTAACAGATATGGTCCATCTTGTCCCTGCTAAATTAAAGGCAGGAGGTCTTATTGGCTGGACACAAGGGGCAAAGTTTGGAACACCAATTTGGTTAGTTATTTATACTACTATCATTTATGGAGTTGGGATTGGAGTTTTGGCTCAACCTCAATTAGCCTTGCGATATATGACTGTTCCATCAGATAGAGAGTTGCATCGTGCTGTGCTTGTAGGAGGAGTGTTTATTTTGCTTATGACAGGGGTGGCATTTACTGTAGGAGCCCTTTCTAATGCAGTTTTTTATAAAGAATTTGGTCAGATTTCTATTGCCATGGCCAAAGGTAATATTGATAAAATTATTCCTCTTTATATTGAAAAGATAATGCCACACTGGTTTTCTGGTTTATTTTTAATTGCAATGTTTGCTGCAGCTATGTCTACTTTATCTTCTCAATATCATGTGGGAGGTACCTCTTTGGGAAGAGATATTGTAGAAGGCTCTACACTTTCGACCAAGACTTCTTTTAAGACAAGTCAGATCGGAGTGTTTTTAACTGTAGCTGCTGCTCTTTTATGGGCTTGGATTTTACCCGGCTCTGTGATTGCAAGAGCTACTGCATTCTTTTTTGGTCTATGTGCAGCTTCTTTTCTTCCAAGCTATTTTTTGGGATTGTATTGGAAAAGGATGACTCCTCTTGGGGCTAAATGTTCTTTAGTTGGTGGATTTATATTTTCTATGTTCTGGCTTTTATTTATTCATTTAAAAGAGGCAAAGGCAATAGGATTATGCAAATTGTTTTTTGGTAAAGTTACCTTAGTAGCAGGAGCTACAAAGGGATCTTGGATTTGGCTTTTACAATGGGTAGATCCTAATGTCGTTGCTCTTCCTGTATCCTTTTTATTGGCAATAGGGGTAAGTTTATTTAGTGTACCAGATAAGTCTGTTGTAGATAAGGCCTTTAAATATTTCACTTCTTAAAAGGTTTTAAAGGAGAATTACTAAACTCATAAAAACTTTTTTGAGTATTGCTTGATTTTAAAGTGAAGATGTGCTTTTCTTTAATTATATGTATAGGGTAATTTTAGTTCTTTTTAATAATTAGGAGACAATATGTATAAAATTGAAAAAAAGAACTATGGATATAAAATTACCTTTGAAGGACTTTTGCAGGAGGAAGAAGTAAAAGAGTGGGTTGAAAAGTCTAGGAAAGTTTTGGATAGTGCTCCACCATCATTTGGTGTTTTAGTGGATATGCGTTTAATGGATCCTCTTCCTCCTGAACTGCAAAAATACATAGAGGAAGGACAGAGATTATATAAAGAAAAAGGCATGAGTCGCTCAGTGGTTGTTTTAAGGAGTGCTGTTACTAAAATGCAATTTCAATGTATTGCTAAAAAAACAGGAATATACGATTGGGAGAGGTATATTGATGCTTCCTCTATTGTAAATTGGGAAAAAATAGCTCTTAATTGGATCATTAACAGTATAGATCCAGATAAATAGTAAACATGCTTGTTAAGATGTATTTTGCCCATCAACAAGAATAAATTACATTCGTTGATGGGCTTTTTAATTATAAGAGAGGAGATATGTTCAATACTCATCGTCCTTTTCAGTTGTTTTTATTATGTTTATCCTTGGGATTAGTGTTTTTTGTTTTAAGACCTTTTTGGAATGTCCTCTTGCTAGCAATTATTTTTAGTATGGTTTTAAATCCTATTTATAAAAAGATTTTAATTTTGGTAAAAAATAGAAAAAATTTTGCCTCTTTTTTAACTTTATTTTTATTTTTTATTTTTATTTTTGTTCCCTGTATTCTATTATTATCAGCTCTTATTTCTCAAGGATTTGATATTGCATCCAAGGTGAATACTTTTTTACTGAAGCTAGATTTCTCATCAATTGGTGATTCTTGGATAAATAAGCTAGAAAATGTTTTAAGGAAATTTGGTTTTGAGAAAATACAGTTTTTACAGCAGCAGGAGTTTGCTAGCTATTTGGCAGATTCTATAAAAAAAATTAGTCTTTTTATAGCCAAAGAGGGAGGAACTATTTTAAGTAATGTATTAACCTTTTTTACTAATACAGGACTATTTTTCTTTATGTTATTTTATTTTTTGAGAGATCTAGATAGTTTGTTAAATAAATTGAAAAGATTATCTCCTTTACCAGATGAACAAGAAGAGAAAATTCTTTTTGCCCTTAGTGATGTTTCTAAGAAAGTAGTGATAGGCAATTTGCTTACAGCCTTAGCTCAAGGGATTGTGGGTGGAATTGGGCTTGCTTTAGTTGGATTACCTGCAATTTTTTGGGGAACATTAATGGCTGTGACTTCTTTAATCCCTGTAGTAGGGACTGCTTTGGTATGGCTACCTGCAGTTGGATATCTTTTTTTGTTGGGAAAAATGGGAGCTAGTTTGTTTTTAGCTTTGTGGTCGATTATTTTAGTAGGAGGAATAGACAATTTTTTACGTCCGTATCTTATAGGGAAGGGAGAATTTATCTCTCCCTTCTTCTTATTTTTAGCAATAATAGGCGGGGTTAGTTGTTTTGGTTTTATAGGACTTATTTATGGTCCTCTTAGTTTTACTTTTGCTTTAGTTATGTTGCAAATTTACGAGCTGGAATTTAAGGAACATTTGGACAACTGTTCTAATTGTTCTTAGTTTTAGAGTTAGTTATCTCTTTCATCTATAAGTCTTTTAGTTTTTCCAAAAGAACGAGGAAGACTTAATGGAGGTACAATTTCTACTTTTGAGCTAACAAGAATTTTAGTTTTGATATTTTTTTCTACTGCAGTTGCTAAGTTATCAGGAATTGTTGTCCCTTCTTGAGCTTCGACTTTTATAGTCATAAAATCTAAGCCTTGTTTTCGATTTAAGTAGATTTGATATTCTGAACTCAATTCAGGGAATTGTTCTAAAATAGTTGCGATTTGGCCAGGATAGATATTAACACCTCTAAAGATAAACATATCATCAGATCTTCCTAATATGTGATCATGTCGTGGAAGATTTAATCCACAGGAACATTCTCCTGGAATAAATCTTGTTAGGTCCCTAGTGCGATATCTAATAAGAGGAACAGCTTCTTTACAAAGAGTTGTAATAACCATTTCTCCTACTTCTCCAGGTTGAACAGGCTTAAGAGTATTAGGGTCTAAGATTTCTAAGATAAACAAGTCAGCCCAATAGTGTATTCCTTGGTGTGCGCTGCATTCTAGACCTGTGCCTGGACCATAAACTTCTGTCATACCTGGAATATCAAAAGTATCTTCTAGGTTTAATGTTTCTTCTATGTACTTTCGCATTTTAGGAGTATGTGGTTCTGCGCCAAAGATTGCTTTTTTTAAAGCAATTTTAGATTGGAGTTGATGTTTTTTAACTTGTTCTGCTAAAAGAAGAGCCATAGAGGCTGTAGAACAAAGACAAGTTGTTTGAAAATCTACTAATAATTGAAGTTGCATATCTAAATTGCCTGGTCCAATAGGAACGGCCATAGCTCCAAAATATTCACATCCTAATTGAAATCCGGCCCCAGCTGTCCACAATCCATACCCAACAGCAATTTGTATTCTGTCTAGAGGAGATAAACCAGCCAATTCAAAACATCTGGCAAGCATTATTTTCCACGTATCTATGTCTTTTTGAGTATATGCTAGTACTTTCCGCTTTCCTGTGGTTCCAGAAGAGGCATGGATTCTTACTACTTCTTCTTCAGGTACAGAAAGTAGAGGTAATGGATATCCTTCGCGTAAATCTTCTACTGTAGTAAAAGGTAAATATTGTAGATCTTCTAAGGATTTAATATCGTTGGGATGAATACCAGATTTTTTAAGTTTTTTTTGATATTGAGCACTTCCTTGATAGGCGTGATTTACTGTCCATTTTAGTCCTTCTAATTGAATCTTAGCTAACTCTTCTTTTGTGAAGTTAGGGAAAAATCGATAATTCATTTTTTTGCTCCGCAGTATATTTTGGGGTTGTCAATTGCTTGTTTTTTTATTTAAGTGGGTAGGGATTGTGTTTGTCAAGAAAAAATGAGATAGAACTTTTGTTCACGGTATTAGGAGAAAATGATTTTAATTTATGTGGTTTGAGGAAGAGGCAATCATTTTGTAAAAAGAAAAATAGGATATGGCTTACAAGGAATTGTATTATGGAAGTTTTGTATGCAGGTATCTTTATTTTTGGTTTATGTTTGGGAAGTTTTTATAATGTATGTATAGTGCGTTATTTAAACGAAGAGTCTATTGTTTGGCCTCCTTCCCATTGTCCTCAGTGTGGACATAAGTTAAGTTGGTGGGAGAATATTCCTATTTTGAGCTTTATTATTTTAAGAGGTAGATGCGCGTCTTGTAAAAAGAAAATCAGTTGGTTATATCCTATAGTTGAATTTACTTCAGGCTTGCTAACCATAGCCCTTTATTGGAAATTTGGATTAAGCATGGCTTTTGGTTTGTATCTTATATTATTTGGTATATTAATTGTGGCAAGCTTTATTGATATTCAAAGTTTTTTATTGCCAGATATTCTAACTATCCCTGGAGGTGTGTTGGCTTTAGGATTTTCCTTTTTCTTGCCAATTGGTCCGAAGATGGCTTTCTTAGGGGCTGGAAGCGGTTTTTTATTGTTTTTGCTTATTCAAAAAGGGTATAAATGGACAAAAGGGAAAGATGGTTTAGGAGGGGGAGATGTAAAATTAATGATTATGCTGGGAGCTATGGTAGGGTTGAAAGGCTTACCTTTGGTTATATTTGTATCAGCATTGCTTGCTCTTTTAGGAAGTGTGGTTTTAGTATGCAGAGGAAAAAAAATAGAGGCAGAAACTGCTATTCCATATGGCCCTTTTCTTTCTCTTGCAACGGTTCTTTATGTTTTAAGTGGAGATATGTGGTTTGAGGTTTATAAAAGTTTAGCTTTCCATTAAGGGAAAATTACACTTTGACGCAAAGGAGCACAAATGAACTCTAAGCAAATAGTTAATAAGATAGAGAGGATAAGGCAAAAGGGGTTTATCCCTAGTGAGATTTTGGATTTTGTTCAAGATGTCTTTTTAAAACAGTTAGATTTTTATCACCAAAGAACTATAAAAAGTATAGAATCCAAAGAAATAGAGACCAAGTTAACTACAGGAAAACCTCTTTTATTAAGAAGAGATTTTCCTATAGAGTTAAAGGAAATTAGGGATCTTTTAAATGCTCTTTTAAAGGTTGTTGCTAATTATGCACGCCTAAAAGAATATTTAGATATATTAGAATCAGATCTTAAGGATGATGAATTTGTTGCTCAAAGTATAAAAAAATTTTTAGAAGGAGATGATGCTTTTTTTAGAATATATGGAGAAAAGTTAGAAAATTCTCCACGTCTGCTTTCCTTTTTAATTCAAAGTAGCATTTTGCCCTTTGTTGCGTCCTATTCTAAGGGTTTTGACGAGTTGATTTCTTTAAAAGAATATCCATTTGGGCATTGTCCTATTTGTGGTAGTCTTCCCTTAATTAGTGTTTTAAAGGATAAATCAGGGAAGAGAAAAAATTTTTGTTCTTTTTGTCTTTTTGAATATCCAGTAGAAAGAACAAAATGTGTTTTTTGTGGAGAACCATATAAAAAAGAGCATTTTTACTTTACTACAGAAGATTTGCCAGGTTATAGAGTAGACATATGTGATAAATGTAAAAAATATATTAAAACAATTGATTTTAGAGATAGAGATGAGCAAATCATTCCCATGTTAGACGATTTGGCTTCACTTCCTTTAGATATTATAGCTAAAAAAGAAGGCTATTTAAGACCAACTTTAAGCTTTTGGGGTTTCTAGGTGTTAGTTAAGTGTAAAGTAAGTAAGTTTTTTAAAGACAGAAGAGTAGATTTTTTTGATACTATTGCAGTTGAAGAGAGAGTTGATATTTTTTTTAAAAGCATAGTACATTCTTTGTGGACGATTCCTTATAATTTAAGTTCATTGGTCTTAGGATATGCTAAGTTAGAGTTATTGCCAGAGGGGGGTAACCCTGTAATAATAAAAAGAGAAGAAAATAGGTTTTGGATAGAAAATTGTATATCTGATAATTATAAGAGGATTAAGGAAAGAAAATACGATTTTAAAATAGATGTATTAAAGCTTTTAGAGATTAATGGATCGTTTATAAAAAAAATATCAAGTAATTGGGAGCAGACAGGTTGTTTTCATAGAGTAGTATTTTGGTCTATAAGGAAGAGAGCCTTTGTCATAGAAGTTGAAGATGTTGGAAGACACAATTGCTTAGATAGAATGGTAGGGCTAGCTTTGAAAAATGAAATTAATTTGCAAGAAGGCATTTTGTTAGTGTCAGCAAGACTTACTAGATCTTTTTTAAAAAAAGTTGTCAAAGCAGGCGTAAGATTTGTTATGTCTCGCTCTGCTATTACCTCAGCTGCTCTTACTTTGGCAGAGCGAGAAAAAATTACTTTAGTTGGCTTTGCTAGGGAAAATAGATTGAGTGTTTTTACAGATATAGGAGAGAGGGTAACTAGTGCTAGTGTGTAGAGACTTGGTTGGAGCTGTTTTAGCAGGAGGTAAAAGTTCAAGATTAGGCCAAGATAAGACAACGTTAGTATTTAATAAGATTAGTCTTTTGGAAAGAAGTATTAATTTACTGTATGAAGTGGTCACAGAAGTTTATGTGTTAGGGAAAGATCCTGCCTTATGCAAGGCAAACGCAGATGGTTGGTTTCAGGATGAGATAAAAGGAATAGGCCCCATTGGCGGTATTTTTACAGGTTTGAAAAATATAGGTAAGCCCCTTTTAGTTATATCTTGTGATTTACCTTTTTTAGATAAAATTACGTTGCAAGAATTGATAGAAGGGCGTAAAAGAAGGCAGAAAACAGAGGTAATGACTACATTTTTTCATCCCAAAACTAATTTTATAGAAGCATTGGTTGCTATTTATGAAAATGAATCATTGAAGTATATAGAAAAAGCAATAGCAAATAAAATTTTTAAGTTAAGTAGAGCAATACCTGAACATGTTAGAAATCATATTTTGTGGGAAAAAGATTTAAAAGTGTTTTTTAATATAAATTACCCGCAAGATCTGGAGGTGCTAGGTATTTATGATGCTTAGGATTTTTATGATTTGGCTATTTTTAAGTCTGAGTTGCTGGGTGTGGGCAGAGACTATTTATTATTACTGTGATGAAAATGGTGTTTATCACTTTACTGACTTACCTACTTCATCTAAGTATAAACCTTTTTTAGTTTTTCGCTATCATAAGTATGACCCTAAAAAACTGGATAGGCTTATAAAGGTGTATAGTAAGCATTATAGGCTAGATCCAGCCTTAGTAAAGGCAGTGATAAAGGTAGAATCAAATTTTGAGCCAGAGGCGGAATCCTCCAAAGGGGCTCAGGGCCTTATGCAAATTACTCCTATTACTCAGAAAGAACTAGATTTGGATACTCCTTTTGATCCGGCCTCAAATATTGAAGCTGGGATAAGATATTTGAAATCTCTTTTAAATCGGTTTAGCAGTATAGAGCTAGCATTAGCTGCATATAATGCAGGGCCAGGAAATGTAAAGCGATATGGAGGGATTCCCCCATTTAAAGAAACTAAAGAATATGTTAAAAAAGTTTTGAAGATATATCAGGAGCTTAAAAGATAAATGTTTAATTGGGCCAATAAAATTACATTTTTTAGAATAGCTTGTGTGCCAATAGTCGTTATTTTACTCTACTTTCCCAATAGAATTAGTTGCTTGGCTGCCATGAGTATTTTTATTTTAGCAGCTTTATCTGATATGTTAGATGGCTTTATTGCTAGAAAGTATAATTTAGTTACTAATATGGGAAAGTTTTTAGATCCTCTTGCAGATAAATTGCTGGTGATGGCTGCTCTTATCATGCTTTCATATCAACATTGGTTAGAAGCCTGGATATCTATTTTGATTGTGGAAAGAGAGATTATGGTAACAGGACTTAGATCTCTTGCAATGGATAAAGGTATTGTTATTGCTGCTGATAAATATGGAAAGTTAAAAACAATTATTCAAATTTTAGCTTTGTGTCCTCTTATTTTGCATTATCCGTGGTTTGGTTTTAATCCAATTTATTTAGGGAAGATTTTGATTTATATTGCCCTATTTTTGACTTTGTTTTCTGGGGTAAACTATGTGTACAAGTTTTATAAAAGTGTATTAAAATAATTGTAAGGGGGTAGTATGGCTCAGATAGATGCCTTTTTTAAAATGATGCACGAAATTGGAGCATCAGATTTACACCTAACTTCAGGTTCTCAACCTATTGTGCGTTTACATGGAGAACTTCAAAGAATTAAATATAAAGTTTTAGAGACTGCTGAATTAAAAAAATTGCTTTATGAAATAACCCCTGAACATAAAATTAAAAAATTTGAAGAAACAGGAGATATTGACTTTGCCTATGAAGTTCCTGGTATTGCTAGATATAGGGCAAATTATTTTATGCACTTAAGAGGAATAGGGGCAGTTTTTAGAGAAATTCCAACTAAGATAATGACTATAGATGACTTAGGTTTACCTCAGATTTTGAAAAAACTTATGACTTTGCCAAAGGGGTTGGTTTTAGTAACAGGTCCAACTGGAAGTGGTAAGTCTACTACTTTAGCTGCGATGATAGATTATGCAAATAAGACTAGAAAGGATCATATTCTAACAATTGAGGATCCAGTGGAATTTGTCCATGAGCCTATTCAATGTTTGATAAACCAACGAGAAGTTGGAAGGGATACCCAAGGGTTTGGAGCTGCTTTGAGAGGAGCGCTACGTGAAGATCCTGACATTATTCTGGTTGGTGAAATGCGAGATTTGGAGACAATTAGTTTAGCTTTAGAGGCGGCAGAAACAGGTCATTTGGTGTTAGCTACGTTGCACACTATTTCTGCTTCTAAGACCATTGATAGAGTTATAGAAGTGTTTCCAGGAGATACTCAACCTCAAATTCGTTCAAGTTTATCCGAAAGTTTGAGGGCCATTATTTCTCAAACGTTGTTTAAAAGAGTAGATAAGCCTGGTAGAGTAGCTGCTTTGGAGATTTTAATTGCTACTCCTGCAGTAAGAAATTTAATTAGAGAAAATAAGATTTATCAAATTAATTCAGTTATTGAAACAGGTAAAAAATATGGAATGCAAAGTCTAGATGATTCTATTTTGTCTTTGTTGAAGCAAGGAATAATTTCTTCTAAAGATGCCTTTAATAAGGCAGTACATAAGAGCAAGTTTAGAGAATTTTTAGATGAAGCAGAACTTGATGATTTTACAGAGGTTTAAAGTATGTTAAAATCTCATTTAGATTATATTCTTTTCCAAGTTTTAGAAAAAGAGCCAGCTCTTTCAGATATTATTTTGACGCCCTATGTTCCTATAAAAGCTGCTGTGTATGGGGAAGTAAAGAGTCTTAATATAGAAGATATTGAAGCCTTAACTCCTTTTCAAATTGAGGCAATGGCTATAAGTATGATTGGACCGAACAAACATTTATATAAAGATTTAGCCTTACAAGGCGCATGTGACTTTGCCTATGCCTTACCTAATAAAGAGCGATTTAGGGTTAATGTTTTTTATCAAAAAGGATCTCTTGCGGTTGTTATGCGTAAACTTCTGCCAAGGATCCCCACCATTGAAGAACTAAAATTGCCAGACGTTTTTAAACGAATGGCAAGAGAAAGGTTTGGGTTAATTTTAGTCACAGGTGGTACAGGTACTGGTAAATCAACATCTTTAGCTGCAGTGATAAATGAGATAAATGAAAATTTTGCACGGCATATTATAACTCTAGAAGATCCAATAGAATTTTTTCATTTTCATAAAAAAAGTGTTATTAATCAAAGAGAATTAGGAACAGATTTTACCTCATTTGCTAGTGGACTTCGTTCTGCTTTGCGTCAGGCCCCCCATATCATACTTGTAGGTGAAATTAGAGACAAAGAAACTGTGACCACTGCCTTAGAAGCAGCAGAAACAGGACATTTAGTTTTAGGAACATTACATACTAGTGATGCCGGGCAAACTATTCATCGTATTACAGGGTTGTTTGACTTAGAAGAGGAGAGACTTGTCCGCTCCAGACTCTCTGAGAGTTTAAAGTATGTTGTTTCTCAACGTATTATGCCTAAAGTAGGGGGAGGTAGGATCGTTGCTTTTGAAGTTATGACCAAAAATTTGAGGATAAGAGATTTGATCGTAAATGGAGAAAGAGAAGATAGAACTTTTTATGATGTTATATCTCAAAGTGAAGCCTATGGAATGTTTACTTTTGATCAATGCTTGGCTTCTTATTATGAACAAGGATTAATTACAGAAGAGATCGCAATGCAATTTTGTTCAGATAGATCTCGTTTGAAAATGCTTTTAGATAAGATTAAGGCTAAGAGAGGTGAAAAATTATCTGAGATAGATGGATTAGAATTAGATTTAAGTTATGATGAAGAAAATAAGATGGGGAGATTATGATAGTAAGATGCAATAATTGTGATAAAAAAATCACAATTCCAGATGAAAAAATAAAAGGAGTTTCAAAATTTGTTGTAAAATGTCCTAAATGTGGTTCAAGAATTTTAGTAGATAAAACCAAAGTAGATGCTAACCCAGAGACTGAGAGAGCTCCTTCTTCTAAAGTGAATTTAGATTATGAGCCAGATAATGTTCCTTTGGGTAAAAAATCTGCTTTTTTGTTTGTTTTTGATCCCAGATTATCTACAGAAATAGAAGATTTTTTGCAAAATCAGGGATATTTTATTCGGAATGTTCAAAAAATAGAAGAAGCTCTTGCCCGTTTTGCTCTAAATAACTATACGTTGATGTTTTTAGAGGAAAGCAAAGATACCGACAGATTATTGGCAGAGATAAATAAATGGCCACTTTTAAGAAGACGGGAAACAAACGTTATTCTATTAGGCGAGACAGGGAGAGATTTTGATCAGAAGCTTGCTTTTTTAAAAGGAGCTAATTTTTATATTAATAAAAAAAGTGGTGAATTGTTATTGAAAATAGAGCAATGTTTAGATGAGTATGAAAGTTACTTAACTTGCTGGAAGAGTAATGAAAAAGGAACTTAAGTCTAAATTAAGAAATTGCTTAGAAACAATTTTAGAATTTGAAGATGCTTTAGGAAGATTTAATTGTGATTTTGATTTAAAACTAAATAGTGAAATGGATTATATTAAAGATTTTTTATCTAAATTAGATGATATTGAACTTGAAGATAGTGAGCTTATAAGAATTGAGGAGAGTACAAGTAGATTTTTGTTAGAAATAAAAGATTTAGTTCAGCAAAAGATTAAACCCAAAAGAGATATTCAATGAAAAAAGTTGTCATTATTCTGTTAGCTGTTATAAATATAACCTTGATATATCAAATTATTTTTTCTGAAAATAATATCCGTAAATATTTTATTTTAAAGGACAAGATGGTTTTTTTGCAGGAAAAAGTAGATAAATTAAAGAATAAAAATAGATTGATTTCTGCAGAAATATTAATGTTAAGAAATAATCCAACGTATAAGAAATTTATTCTTAGAAAAGAATTAAATTATATAAAAAAAGATGAAATATTATATTTGGTACAGTAGCAAAAAAGGAGATTATTATGGGAGAAGAAAAAAGGATTTTAGAAGAGGCTTTAAAGTTAGATCCTAGCTCTAAAATTTATTTGTCTTTAGCTCGACTTTATATTGAAGATAAGGAGTATGATAAAGCACAGGAAGTATTGGAACATGGCTTAGAGTTTTATCCAGATTCGTTAGATACAATACTTTCTTTAATTTCTATTTACAGTGAACTCAATAAAGGAGATAAAGCAATAGAATTAGTTAATGCTGTTTTTAGTCGTTTAAAAAAGAATACTATTTTTTGGAGATTGCTTGCTGAAAATATAGAGGAAAAAGGTTTTGTAATTCCTCTTAAGTTGTTAATGCTGGCTTGTAAAGGGGAATTTATTTCTTGGGATAATATTATTTTTAAAGGATTAGAGAGTATTTTAGGGAAAAATGTTTCCGAAGATATACATTATGAAGAGATTGTAGAGCATTTAGATTTTGATCAACAGGTCATAACTCCTTCTTTAGGAGAAGTTTTAATCTCGCAAGGCGAATATGAAAAAGCATTAGATGTTTATGAGAAGCTAAAAGAGCGATCAGAATCTTTAGAAGAAAAAAATAAATGGCAAGATAAAATTTCAGAGGTAAATGCGCTTATTAGAAATAATGAGAAACAAAAAGAGGTGGAAGAAGTTTCTACAGAAGAACAAATAAATACTAAGGAAGAAGTTGAAGCGAGAGAAGAGTCTCAAGGTGCAGAAGAAGAGGTTGTGGAAGATAATTCTGAAGATATGGTAGATTTTTTAGAAGAGTTAGCCTCTTCTTTAGAGAAAAGAGCAGAATAATTAGGAAGGTTGCTCACTATTTATTTGTTTTAATTTTTTTTGAATATCTTTTAGTTTTGCTTGAAGTTGTTTTTTTTGTTGTTCAAGAGTTTGAGTTTTATAGCGAGTTTTGGCTTTTAAAATTGCAAGCTCATTTTCTTTAGCTAAAATTTGATTTTGTTTTTTTATATAAATAAAACCTATAACCCAAAAAGAGATAATAGCTAATAAAAGTATAAAATATAGAATAAAATTCATTATTCCCTTCCTATTCTTTTTTTGATAGAATTAGCTGTCTTTTCGTCAAGTACTCCTAAGAGAAGTAAGGCATCGAATACAGAAAGATTGGTGGCTGTTTTTTTTACATAGGCTTCAGCTCTTTTTATTTCTTTATCAGGAACTATGTTGTGTTTACGTATATAGAGGATAGGGTCTTTGATATGATTTTCTTCTTCTAGAACTTTTTTTTGTTGAGTTTGTTTTAATTGTTTTTGTATGTTGAGTTTGGCTTCTTGTTCTTTGATTTTTTGCTGGATTTCTTTAATTTCTTTCTTTAATTGTTCATATTTTGTTTGAATAGAATATTTTTCTTTATTGAGTTGAAGCAATTTTTTCTCTGCCCGAGAGTTAATGTGGGAGATAATGATACTATCAATAATAGCAATGACTAAAAGGGAAAAGAGATAAGCTGCAAGTTCCATAGTTTGGCTTATATTGCCTATAACTAAAAAATTCAATTATAAATTTTAATTTTTGAGGAGGAAAAGGGGGAGATGAGTAAAAATTGGGGATGGATCTTTTTACTTTTAATTATTTGCGGATGTTCTGTCTGGAAAGAGACAAAGACATTATATAAAGAATATGTATATCCTGTAAGCAAGGTTGACTTAGAAAAAAAGGAAGATGTTCCGCCTTGTAAAGAGCATTTTGCTAATTATTTAACAGAGGTGGATGGTAAACTTCAGTCCTTAATTGAAAAATTAGATGTTCAAGAATCTTTACCTGATGAGAATTGGGCAAAGTCTTTAATATCAGACTATAAGTGGTTAAACGGTATAAAAGTTTTAGATAATAAAGAAGAAGTTGTTTTTCAGTATCCTAAGGAACAAGTGGTTAAAGATATTGTGCCTAAATTTTCTAGGCTAAAAGATTATAAGTTATCTTTTCAAGTAATAAATACAGACTTTGGCCCAGAATTTGTGCTTTATAAAAAATTTATTACTTCAACAAAAATAGATTTATTATTGGTTGTTTATTTTGACTTAAGAAGCCTATTTTGTAAGTCCCAAGATTCATCATTTGTGGAGATATATACTGAAGATAGTTGTTTGTGGCCTGAGAATAATAAATTAAGGGGTATAAATTGGTCAGAGATGTTAAGACATAGAACCAATGGAGTTCTTGCAATAAATGGGGAAAAGTGGTTATGGTTAGCTCGTAAAGTTGGAGAGAAATGGTTAATATATGCGTATCTATGTGGAACAGTGTAAAAGTTTAGAAGGCGTAAGGATAAGGAGGTAGGTATGCGTCAGATTACTGTTATTGAGCATTTGCTTTTACATCAAAAAGAAAACCCATTAGCAACAGGAAATTTTACAAGGCTTTTAACAGAGCTTATTTTAGCAGCTAAGATAATTTCTAGAGCAGTTAATAAGGCAGGCTTGATGGATGTGTTAGGAGAAACAGGCGAGATTAATGTTCAAGGGGAACAGGTTCAGAAATTAGATGAGTTTGCGAATAGAGTGATTATTCATCGGTTGCAACGCTCAGGAGTCCTTTGTGCTATGGCTTCAGAAGAAAATGCAGATATTATAGAAATACCTGAGAAATATTCAAAAGGAAAATATTTTTTAGTGTTTGATCCTTTAGATGGTTCTTCTAATATTGACGCCAATGTAAGTATAGGTACTATTTTTTCTATTTATAAGCAGGAGAAGGATACAGATTATCCTACATTAGGCGAATTGCTTCAAAAAGGCTCTCAACAAGTGGCTGCAGGATATTTTTTATACGGCTCTTCTACCATGCTGGTATACAGTACAGGACAAGGTGTGCATGGATTTACTTTAGATCCTAGTGTCGGTGAATTTTTGCTTTCTCATCCTAATATAATGATTCCTAAAAAAGGTAAAATATATTCTGTTAATGAAGGATATTTTCCATTTTGGGATGATAAAACAAAGCAAGTAATAGCTTCATTTAAAGATGTTTCTGCTGGGAAGTCCACATATAGTCTGCGTTATATAGGATCGTTGGTGGCTGATTTTCATCGCACTCTTTTATATGGAGGAATTTTTATGTATCCAAAAGATTGCAGAGATCCTAAAAAACCTAGGGGCAAATTGAGACTGTTATATGAAGCGAATCCTATGGCTTTCTTAGTAGAACAAGCTGGTGGAATGGCTGTAGATGGAGAGCAGAGGATTTTAGATATTTTACCAGAAGAACTTCATCAGAGAGTTCCATTATTTATTGGTTCTGCTACTGAGGTAAAAAAAGTGCTTGATATTTATAAGAGTTAAGTAGGAGTGAATGTGTTAACCTTAGGGATAGAAACTTCTTGTGATGAAACAGGTCTAAGCTTGGTAGATAATGGACAGGTAATTGCTGAAACCTTGGCCAGTCAGGTAGAAATTCATTCTGTATTTGGTGGGGTGGTCCCTGAGTTGGCATCAAGAGAACATTTAAAAGTTTTGCCCCAGCTATTTGAAATTCTATTAGAAAGAAGTAAGTGCTCTCCTAAAGATATAGAAGTAATAGCTGTAACAAGAGGGCCAGGTCTGTTGGCAAGTTTACTTATTGGTCTTGGTTTTGCAAAGGGACTTGCTCTTAGTCTTGGGAAGAATTTAATAGGTATAGATCACCTTCTTGCTCATTTATTAGTTACGGATTTGGAACAAAATTTAGAATTTCCTTGTTTGGGATTATTGGTTTCAGGAGGGCATACTCACCTTTATCTTATCAAGTCGTTTTTTGAATTCAAGTTGTTGGGTAAAACTTTAGACGATGCCATAGGAGAAGCCTTTGATAAAGTAGCAAAAATGTTGAATTTACCCTATCCTGGGGGAGTTTTTATTGATAAATTGGCTAGAGAAGGGAAAGTAGATAAAAAAATGTTTCCTCGTCCTTATATAGATAATACTAATTTGGATTTTAGCTTTAGCGGCATAAAAACAGCTGTTGCAAATTATTTAGCTATGCATCCAGAGGTGATTTTCCCTAAAGCAGAAGAAAATGCTATCTTGTTAGCTAACCAAGACGTTAAAGATATGTGTGCATCTTTAATTTATGCCTTAGTTGAATCTTTAAAGATAAAGATCCGTAGGGCCCTTAGATTGGCTAAAGTAAAGGGATTGGTAGTGGCAGGAGGAGTAGCCTGCAATAGTGTTTTAAGACAGGAACTGAGAATTTTATGTGAGGAAAACAATCTTAAATGTTGGATCCCTTCGCCTAAGCTGTGTACAGATAATGGGATAATGATAGCCTATTTAGGAGAAATTTTTGCTAAGGCTGGTTTTAAACATGATTTGTCTTTAGATGCAATTCCAAGAGGAAGAACCATACCGTGGGATTTTAAGGAAAGTATGTAAATGGTCATTTCAGATCTGAGTGCTAAACTTATATCTGTTGGCATTGCCCTAAGTAGCGTAATAGACCTTAATGAATTATTAGAACTTATTTTATTTAAGGCTAGAGAGCTAACAAATGCTGATGCGGGAACTATTTATTCTGTAGATGGTAATCATTTGGTGTTTTTAACTAGTCAAAATGATACCTTGGAGAAGCGGTTTGGTAAAGAAAAAGTAAAAAATTTATTTGAACACTTTTCTCTTCCTATGAATAAGAAGAGTGTAGCAGGGTATGTAGCTTTGACAGGCAAGAGTTTAATAATAGATGATTTGTATAAAAATGAGGAATATGATTTTTGTTCTTATAGAGAATGGGACAGGGCAAATGGCTATTATTCAAAGTCTATGTTAGTACTTCCTCTGAAGACTCCGAGAAATGAAGTTGTTGGTGTTTTGCAGCTTATTAATGCAAAACAAGGAGAGCAAATAATTCCCTTTAAAAAAGAATTTTTAGAGCCAATGCGTTATTTCGCGGCACAGGCTGCTGTAGCTCTTGTTAATGCAAAGCTTTATCAAGAAATAGAGGAGGCTCATTTAGATACACTTTTTAGGTTAGGTGTGGCTGCAGAATATAGAGATAAAGAAACAGCATCTCATATTAGAAGAGTAGGAAAGATGGCTGTATTGTTAGGTAAGGAATTGGGTTGGATGGATGAAACAGAGCTATACTGGGCAGTGGCTATGCATGATGTTGGCAAGTTAGGCATTCCTGACGTAATTTTACAAAAACCTGGCCCTCTTACCTCAGAGGAACGGAAAATTATGGAGAAACATACTCTTATTGGAGGCTATATTCTAAGAAATGCAAAATCTTCTCTTTTAAAACAAGCCCAAGTGGTTGCCTTAACTCATCATGAACGTTATGATGGACGAGGATATCCTAGAGGATTGAAGGGTGAAGACATTCCCTTAATAGGAAGAATTGCTGCTATAGTAGATGTGTTTGATGCTTTAAGCTCTAAGAGAGTTTATAAGCCTCCTTTTTCTGAAAGAGAAGTAGAAATGATACTTTTAGAAGAAAAAGGACATCATTTTGATCCATTATTAGTGGAGATATTATTAGATAAATGGAATTCTTTTTGGGAGATAAAGAAGATAGAAAGAGAAGAACAAGAAAAAGAACTTTTTTTAAAAGACGTTTCGTGGGAAGAAATTTGGCAAGAAATAGAAGTTAAAAATCTTTATTTTCTTGACAGGTCTAAAATAGGTAACTAAATTCTAGTTTAAAATTAGAATATACGTATAAAACTTAAAAGGAGAGAATCATGGCAGGTCAGGTTACAGACAGTAACTTTGAGGCAGAAGTATTGAATTGTGAGCAGCCCGTATTAGTAGATTTTTGGGCGCCATGGTGTGGTCCATGTAGGGCTATTGCACCGATTATTGAAGAACTAGCTCAGGAGTATGCAGGGCAGGTAAAAATAGTTAAAATGAATGTTGATGAGAACCCATCTACGCCTAGTAAATACGGGATTAGAGCTATTCCTACTCTTATTTTATTCAAAAGTGGCCAGGTAGTAGAACAAATAACAGGTGCAGTTTCTAAATCTAGTTTAAAACAAATGATTTCTGAAAAGGCTCTTTAAAATGAAAGAATTTGAAGTAGCCGTAATTGGGGGCGGTCCTGCAGGATTAACGGCCGCCCTTTATCTTTTACGGGCAAGAAGAAAGATTGTTTTAATTGAGAAATTAAGCCCGGGTGGCCAGGTTTTATTAACAGAAAAAATAGAAAATTATCCAGGTTTTCCTAATGGAATTGCAGGTTTTGAACTAGCAGATGCCTTTGCGAAACAGGTAGATCTCTATAATCCTGAAAAGATTTTTGGAGAAGTAAAGTCACTTAAAATAGGAGACAATTTTCATACTGTTGAGCTAGAAGAGGAAGAAATAAAAGCAAAGGCTATTGTGATCGCCAGTGGTGCTAGATGGAGAAAATTAGGTGTTCCAGGGGAACAAGAATTTGCAGGGAAAGGTGTATCTTATTGTGCTGTATGTGATGGTAATTTTTTTAGAGATCAAGTTGTAGCTTGTATTGGGGGCGGTGATACAGCCTTGGAAGAGTCATTATATCTTTCAAAAATAGTAAAAAAGATTTATCTTATTCATAGGAGAGATAAATTTCGCGGCACAAAAATTTATCAAGAAAAGGTATTAGCCAATCCTAAAATTGAAGTATTATGGGATACAGTGGTTACAGAATTTAAGGGTGAAAAAGAATTGCAAGCTGTTGGTCTGAAAAATGTAAAAACTGGAGAGAATAAAGTATTAAATGTCAATGGAGCTTTTGTGTTTATTGGGGTTGAACCAAATACGGACTTTTTGCCTTCAGAGATTAAAAAAGATGAGAGAGGTTTTGTATTTACAGACTCAGAAATGAGAACCAATATTCCTGGGATTTTTGCCGCAGGAGATATTCGAGCTAAATTGTGTAGACAAGTATCTACTGCTGTAGGAGATGGGGCTTGTGCTGGATTTAATGCTTCTTCGTATTTGGAACAGTTAAATGATGAGTAGAATTAGACCTATTTTTCTTCTTTTTCTTCTTTGTTGGAGCCTTAGTGGATGTGGAGTCGTTGATTACCTTTTTTTATCGCCGCCTGAGGACACAGCCCAAGAACTAGCTCAGGCAGGTTATGACGCATTACAAAATAAAGATTATTCTAGGGCGATAGAGTATTTTTCTAAATTAAAGGATCGTTATCCTTTTTCTCCATATACTCCTCAAGCTGAGATTAGTTTGGGGGATGCTTATTTTTTAAATGGAGATTATCAGGCAGCAGTGGATGTGTATAAAGAGTTTGAAGCCTTACATCCTAGACATGAGGCCATAAGCTATGTGCTTTTTAAAATTGGATTAGCCAATTATAAACAGTTTGAGTCTGTGGACAAGCCCTATACAAATGTGGCTGAGGCTTTATCTTATTTTACGAGAGTAGTGGAAAGTTATCCAACAAGTAAATATGCTAAGGAAGCTAAATTATATATCCGTAAATGTCGTTATTTAATGGCAGAGCATGAGTTGTTTGTAGCTGATTTTTATTGGAGAACAGGTAGATATTTAGCTGCTTGGAAAAGATATTCTTATGTGGAAAAAAATTATTCAGATTTGCCAGAAGTTTTAGAGTATGCAAGGGAAAGAAAATCCTTAGCTTATCTAGAATATCAAAAGGAAAAAGGAGAAAAGGCCCGGGAGAGGGAACAGGGAAGTTGGAAAGAGTGGTTTGATTGGTTATAAATAAAAGCGGCTTAAAGCCGCTTTTTTTATTAAGGCGTAAAAATGTGGAATGATTTTTTTGAAAAATATGGTTTAAAAGATAGCATTTTAGACAAAGCATATCAAAAAACTACAGCAAGACAACGAAGTTTCTTTAAACAGCAAATTGCTGATTTAAGTTATATTTATCCATTTAATCAACCTTCTCAAAAGAGGGAAGAAAAGTATTTTTCTATATGCACTTACAAAAAACAAACGAAACCTTTTAGAAAGGTTTTATGTATTATAGAACCTAAGTTTTTGGCTATTAATCAGGTATTGGCTGTTGTATTGCCCCTTATTGCAAGCGGAATAGAACAAATTGGAATTGTGTTTATAGGTAAAATTAATTTTTCTCAAAGATTTTATTTTTTAACTGCTTTAGAACTTGCAGGGATTAATAATATAGCATGTGCTTCTAGGAAAAGTATTTATACTTTTTGGGAACAAGAAGACATACAAGGAGTGTTTTGGTTTGGTTTTAAAAAAGAAAAAATTCCTTTTGAAGGAATACTTTGGAGAGTGCCCCAAGTTGAAACAGGGGTTATAGTAATGCAAGAAAAAGAATTAGATTTAAATATATTATTGTGGGCGCATCCTCATATTCAATTTAAAGCTCTTTATTTTTCTAATAATTGGGTTGAAAAAATTTCAGAAAAAGAATTAGAAACAAGAAAATTTTTTCTTACTATAGGAGAAAGAAACTTATTTGAAAGTCCTTTAGTCTTAGGAAAAGGAAAGGAAACAAGTTGGATTTGGCCAGATATTGAAAGATACATCCCTAAACAGCATAAAGTGATGTTAATCAAGGGGGAAGACTAGTATGAAAAAAGAGAAGTATCTGGAACAAATTCGAAATATAGGAATTATTGCCCATATAGATGCTGGTAAAACTACTTTAAGCGAAAGAATTCTGTTTTATACTCAAAAAATTCATAGAATGGGAGAAGTGCATGAGGGCACGGCTACTATGGACTATCTTCCTCAAGAGCAAGAAAGAGGTATTACTATTGTTTCTGCTTGCACAACCTTAGAGTGGAAAAAGAAAATTATTAATTTAATTGATACTCCAGGCCATGTAGATTTTACTATAGAAGTAGAGAGAGCGCTTAGAGTATTAGATGGGGTTGTTGCTGTTTTTTGTGGCGTGGGGGGAGTGGAACCTCAAAGCGAGACAGTTTGGCATCAATCTGAGACTTATAATATTCCCAAGATTGCTTTTATTAATAAAATGGACAGGTTGGGAGCCAATTTTGATTTTGTTTTAGAGTCTATGCGTGATAAATTGAATGCAAATTATGTAGTTATTCAAGCCCCTTGGGGAAGTGGGGAGGAGTTCAAAGGAGTCTTTGATGTTTTGCAACAAAAGAAAGTTGTTTTTAATGTCCAAGATCAGGGTAGAAGCTTTGAATATCTGGAATTAAATTCAGAAGAAAAAGAATATGTTGATAGATATAGAAATGATCTTTTGGAAAAATTGGCTGATTTAGATGATTCTATTATGATTAAATATGTGGAAGGGGAAGATATTGAATTAGCCGAGATTAAGAATGCTTTACGTAAATTTACTTTAAAAGGAAAAGTTGTTCCTGTGCTCGCTGGCTCTGCTCTTAAGAATATAGGAATACAGCCTGTTTTAGACGCCATAGTAGATTTCTTGCCATCACCTTTAGACGTACCGCAACTAGAAGGGATAGACCCAAAGACTAAAGAAAAAAAGAGTTTTCCTATTTCTGCAAAAGCTCCGTTGTCTGCTCTTGTTTTTAAGGTAAGTATGGAGACGGGAAGAAAGTTAGTATTAACTAGGTTGTATTCAGGAGAACTGAAGCCAGGTCAAAATATCTATAATGTTACTCAAAAAAAACAAGAAAGGGTTGCCCGCATTTTTAGGCTACATGCAAATCATAAAGAAAAATTAGAAAGGGCAAAGGCTGGAGAGATAGTAGCTTTAGCAGGACTTAAGTTGGCTAGGACAGGCGATACTTTGGCTTTAGCAGAAGAACCTATTTTGTTAGAAAAAATTGGCGAATATAAACCAGTTATTTCTATAGCCTTGGAACCTAAAAACTCAGAACATGAAGAAAAATTAGAAGAAGTCCTGCAAAAGCTTTTGCAGGAAGATCCTACTTTAAAAGTGGAACGAGATGAAAATACTGATCAAATTATTCTTTCTGGGATGGGGGAGCTACATTTAGACGTAGTAATGGATAGAATTAGACGGGAGTATGGAGTAGAATTTCGATCTGGAAGACCTCAGGTAGTATATTTAGAAACTATTACTAAAAAGGCTGAGGCTGTGGGAGAATTTGCAAAAGAATTAGGAGAAGAATTTCACTATGGTTGGGTGAAGGTTATAATTGAACCTAGAGAAAGAAAATCAGGAGTAAAGATAGTTTGTGAAATAGATCAAAATGAATATAGTAGTGATATAATAGAAAGTGTCCTTCAGGGAGTGGAAGATGCCTTACAATCAGGTTCTATCAAAGGATATCCTGTTCAAGATATTTTGGTAAGAGTAAAAGAATTACAGCTTCAATCAGGAGGAAGCCCAGTAGGATTTAGAATGGCTGCAGTTAAAGCTGTGAAAAATGCTTTAGAAAAGGCTTCGCCAATTTTGCTAGAGCCTATTGTGTGGGTAGAGATATATACGCCTGAAGAATTTGTAGGAGAATGTGTGAGTTTAATAGGTAGTAAGGGTGGGAGAATAGAAAATATGTATGAACGAGGAGGACAGCGAATAATACAATGTCTTGCTGCTTTAGAAAGGATGTTTGGATTCTCTACTGACCTGCGTTCTGTTACTCAAGGACGAGCTAGTGTAATGATGAAATTTCATAGTTTTGATATTTTAAATAAAAGTTAGAAAAAAGGTTGTTATAATTTTAATTTTAGGATAAGTAAATTTATAAAAGAGTGGTTGATTTTTGAAAAGGAGGCGGTTATGGTGAATATTAAGAAAATTTTATGTGCAATTGATTTTTCTGATATGAGTAAAAAAGTTGCAGAATACGCTAAGACTTTAGCAGAGGCTTTAAAAGGAGAAATTGTTGTTTTATATGTAGCACCGTCTCTTTCTCAGTATGTTGGTTTTCATGTTCCTCCTGCTTCTATAGAAACTTTTGTGGGAGAGATAGTTTCTGGTGCAGAAAAAACAATGGAAGTCTTTATTCAAGAGAATTTTGAGGATATGAAGGCGACTGGTATTGTGCGTACAGGATATGCTGCTGAAGAAATTTTGGATTTAGCTAAGACAGAAGATGTAGATCTGATAGTAATGGGGACTCATGGACGTAAAGGAATTGATAGGATTTTGTTTGGTTCTGTAGCAGAAAAGGTGGTTAAAAGTTCAGACAAACCAGTGTTAACTGTGCGTCCTTAATAAAAGGAGTGAGATTAAAAAGTGTTTGGGCAAAAGACAGGTGTAGGTTTAGATTTAGGCGCAAGATGGATTAAGCTTGTGGCATTGGAAAAGAAAGGTAAGAAACTTTCTTTATTAAGAACAGGTCGTTTTATTGTCCCTATGGAAGAACGAGGTAAGGAAGAGTTTGGGGATAAATTAAAATTATTTTTTCAGAGTTTAAAATTAAAGGGTGTGCGAGTAACAACTTCTGTAAGTGGGCAGGCCTCAATTGTTAAAAAAGTTATTTTTAAAGCAAAAGATGAAGAGGATTTAGAAGAAGTTATACTAAAAGAGGCTAAACAATACATTCCTTTTGATATGAATGAGGTGGTTTTAGATTATCAGGTGTTGAAGGTAGATAAGCAGGAAAGTGCGTATGAAGTATATTTAGTAGCCTGTAAGAAAGAGTTTATTAATAATCAAATAAACTGGTTGTCAAAAGCAAAAATAAAGGTAGAGTGTATAGATATTGATGCTTTTGCTATCTCAAATGTCTTTGAATTTAATTATCCAGAAGAAAAGGCTAAAACAGTTTTTTTGTTTGATATAGGAGAACGTCAGAGTATTTTTTCTGTTTATTCTCAAGGAGAACTAGTGTTGTTTAGAGAAATGGGCTTTGGAGGATTTAATTTAACAAATAGAATTGCTTCTTACTTGGGTGTGAGTGTAGAAGATGCTGAGAGAGTTAAGTTAAATGGGGGTATTGAGCTAGATAAACAACAAAGAAAAGAAGTTTTTAAAAGATTAGAAGAAGAAATAGAAAATTGGCTTGCAGAGTTGCGGAAAGTAGTAAATTTTTATAAGACTACATATCCTCAATCTGGAGAAGCAGAAAAAATCTTTTTGTCCGGAGGATGTACTTCTATTGTGGGGATAGATAGAAAGTTGTCTGAAGAGTTTGAAATCCCTGTAGATTTTCTAGATCCTTGGAGAAAGATAGAACGGAATGCCAAATTTTTTGATGCAAAGTATTTAGATGAAATAAAATACCAAATGGTGACCGCTACAGGACTTGCTTTAAGGGGTGTTTTATAGTGCTTAAAATAAATTTACTTGTAAAAGAAAAAAAGAAACGCCTTCCAATAAAGGGAGACTTTTGGGTTTTTTTAGTTGTTTTAGTGTTGGTTGTTGGTATATGTGGGGGGGCAAGTTGGTGGTTGGGAGTAAAGGTAGATGCTTTAAAAGCTTTAGAGAAAGAGAAGTTGAGTCAAAAAAGACAACTGCAGCTTACTATAGCAAAAGTAAAAAAACTTAAAAAAAATGTAGAAGGATTACAACAAAAAATAGATGCTATAAGAAAGATTAGAGAAAGACAGAATCTACCAGTAATTTATATAGATGAAGCAATAAAGGCAATTCCAGAAAATAAATTATGGTATGAAAGTTTTAGTCTTTCAAGTAGTGGAGATATAATGGTTCAAGGAGTGGCTTTAGATAATCAGGTTCTAGCCTTTTATATTGAGAGACTTAAGCGTTCGCCTTATGTCAAACAAGTAGAAATTTTGTTGACCAATAGGAAAAAAGTTGGGCCATATGAATTAGTAGATTTTAAATGCCATCTTGTAATGGGGAAGACGTCGTAAATGGAAAAGATAAAAAAAGCTATCCAGGATTTTTTTGCTCTTCCTGAAAAGAAGAGATTTATTGTTTATGGAGTGATTATTGTTTTAATTATAGCAGTATGGGGTTACTTTGGTATTTGGGCTAATTTAGAGGAACAGAATAGACTCTCCAGTAATTTGAAAAGATTAGATACAGAGATTGCTCGCTATAGAGTTATTGCTTCAAGATTGAAAGCAGTGAGAAAGGATTTAAAATTTTATGAAAGACAGTTTGTTTTAGCAAAAACCTTATTGCCAGAGGGAGCAAAGGCCTTGGAAAAGCTTTTGGCCTCTTTTGAGATGAAAGGACGAGAAAAGGGGATAGAATTTGTTTATTTTCGTCCTCTTAATGAAGTTAAATTTGACTTTTATGCTGCCAGACGGGTGAATATTCGGATAGTTGGAAGTTTTCATGATATTGTGAGTTATTTAGACGAATTAACTAGATTAAATAGACTAGTTAGTATCGAAAATATAAAGTTTGCTCCACGGGGAAAACAAACAAATGTAAGTAATCTTTTAGTAGATTGTAATTTAAGAGTATATAGGGCTTTGACAGAGGAAGAGATTTTGGCTCAACAACAGGCTAAGAAAAAGAAAAGAAGAAGATAAGGTAAGAATAAAAGATGAATACAAAGATTTTTTTCTTTGGAATTATAATAATGAATTTATTGTGGAGTAATGTAGGGTTTACTAAAACAACTCCCAAGGTGGAAAAGCAATTGGAAGAAGAAGGGGAGAAGTTTATCAAAACTTTATCTAGTTTGCCAAAGTGGCTAAGACCTTCTGATTATAGATATACTACAAAGGGAAAACCAGATCCTTTTGTACCTTTTATTAATAAGGTTGTTTCTACTTCTAAGAAACGAAAAAAGGCTGGCTTAACTCCTTTGGAAAAAATAGAGGTGACTCAATTAAGAGTTGTTGGTATTCTGTGGGATCCAGATCATCCAGATAGGGCACGGGCAATGGTTGAATTGCCAGATGGAAAAGGTTTTATTTTAAAACCTGGTCTTGTGGTAGGTAGAAATGATGGTAAGGTGGTTAAAATTACCCCAGATAATGTTATTGTGGAGGAAGAAGTGGTAGATATTTTTGGTGAACTAAAAAAGAAACAAGTTGTTTTAAAACTTCACCCGAAAAAGGGGGAAGAATAATGGGTAAGAGAATTTTTGTTTATTTATTGGTAGTGCTTTTTGTTTTGGGTATGGGGTGTGCCTCTAAAAAGAATACCCCTAAAAAGGTAGATGTTAATAATTTAGAAACATCTCCTTTAAAAACAGAGATTAAGACAAAAGAAAAATCTGTTGATAGATTTAAAATAAGTATAAAGGATAAACGTACGACACTTCATATTCCAGGTCTTTTAAATATTAATATTACAACTGCAATGGATGGAAGTACCTTTGAGCTAAAGTTTTTGCCAGAGTATAAGAAGGTTCCATTACCCAACCCTTCTGGAGTTATAAAAGGTATTTTTTATAATCCTTCAGATGGAGATAAGGCTACATCTTTGCGGGTAGAGTTAAAGCAGCCTTGTCAATTTTTGTTATCTAGAGATAGAGTGAAGGGGGTTTTGGAGGTTACTTTTGTACCTTCTCAGGTAGCACAGACAGTTAATAAACAAAGTTCAGCAGTAAATAAGATTCAAAAGATAGATTTTTTAAAAAATAGAAAAGGAAATCTTATTATCTGTTTTGATACTCAAGTTCCTTTAAATTTGCTGCCCTTAAAAAGTGAAAAGAATAAGATGTTTATTAGGGTACTAGGGGTAAATGTTGTTTCAAATTATGAAAAAGTGTTTCGGTTGGACAAGTTTAATACCCCAATTAAAAGCGTATTCTTTCAAAATAAGGGAAGTGATTTAAATATTATGTTGTCAACGGCAGAGAGGGTCCCGTTTAATTTAGATATGATAGAAGGCAAATCTTCTTTGGTTTTCCTTACTTCTGATAATTTTAAGCGGGAACAGACTGCAGAAGAAAAAGAAAAATTGAAAAACGACTTTGAGGCTCAAAATGATTTGCCTGAGTTAAATACCATTTTACCAGGCATGAAGAAAAAGTATACAGGGAAGAAGATTTCTATTGATTTACAAGACGCTGATATAGAGCATGTATTAAGATTAATTACTTCAGTTACAGATTATAATTTAATTATTGATGATGACGTTACAGGGAAAATTTCTTTAAGATTATTTAATATTCCTTGGGATCAGGCTTTGGATTTAGTGTTGTTGCAAAAAAATTTGGGAATGGTTGTTCGTGGAAATATAATGCGGATTGCTACCCAAGAAAAGTTGCAGGCAGAAAGGGAAGCTTTACGACGTGCAAGGGAAGAGGCTCAAAAGGCAAAAGAGAGTATGAAAAAATTAGAGCCTCTAGTTAGAGAGTATATTCAAATAAATTATACTACAGCTGCGGAAATAGAACCAAAAATTAAGTCATTTCTCTCAGAGCGAGGTAAGGTAACTTCTGATTCAAGAACTAATCAACTTATTATAGAAGATACAGCATCTAATATTCAGCAAATTAAAGCAGTAATAGAAAAATTAGATAGACCCGAAAAACAGGTACTTATAGAGGCAAGGATAGTATATGCCACGGATGAATTTAAAAGAGCTCTTGGAGTAAAGTGGGGAGCTCAAAATCCTGGAGAAAATTTTGGTCAAAATAATGCTTACTATAAACAATATGGTGTTACAACATTGAATTATCCTGCAAATGCCCCTGCTTCTACTATTACATTTACAGGAGAATTAGCTAAAATTGCAGGTAAGGATCTTTTTACATTGGATGCTGAATTAAAACTGGCTGAAACACAGAATTTAGCCAAAACTATTTCTTCTCCTCGTATTGTAACCTTAAATAATCAAGCTGCAGAGATTACTCAAGGAACAAAAATTGCCGTAACTGCAGAATCAGAAAGTGGTGGGACAACAGTTGAATATAAAGATGCAATTCTAAAATTAAGTGTCACTCCTCAAATTACACCAGACAATAAAATCGTGTTATCTTTGGATATATCTGATGACACTCCAGTACCTGGCGGAGGGGGAGATATAGAGACAAAAACGGCAAAAACTAAGTTAATAGTGAATGATGGAGAAACTATTGTGATTGGTGGAGTTAGAAAGATTTCTACTACAGAAGCCCAAGATAGAGTTCCTGGATTGCATAAAATTCCTTTATTGGGGTGGTTATTTAAAAATGATTATAAGGCTGTGACTAAACAAGAGCTTTTAATTTTTATAAGACCAAAGATTTTAGAGTAATTATTTTCTTGCTAGCTTTTAATAAGTTTTTTAAAGCTCCCTTAAAATGTTTTAAGGGAGCTTTTTTTATAATGAGGAGGAGTTATTTATGCAGCAGTTCATTCAAAAACATCTTCTGGATTTTAAGGCCTATGAACCTGGATTGAGTATATCGGAAATAAAGGGAAAATATGGTCTTGGAAAGATTATCAAGATGGCAAGCAATGAAAATCCTTTAGGAGTTTCTCCTTGTGTTTTACAAGTTTTAAACAAATATAGTGCCTATAGTTTTCGCTATCCTCAAAGTGGCAATTTGTCGCTAAGAAAAGAATTAGCTAATTTTTTAAAAGTTCCTGAAAAGAATATTATAGTTGGTAATGGTTCTGATGAAATTATAGATATATTAATCCGTTTATTGGTAGATCCAGAAAAAGATGAGATCTTAACTTTTAAACCGTGTTTTAGTATTTATAAAACTCAGGCCAAATTGCAAAAAATTCGTATAAAGCAGGTATCTTTGAACGAGGATTTTAGTTTTAATTTTGATAAACTAAGCCAAAGCATTACTTCTAATACTAAGCTAATATTTATTACTAATCCAGATAATCCTTCAGGATATGCAGTAAAAAAAGATATTTTAAAAGAATTTATAGAGAATCTTCCCCAAGGGTGTTTTTTAGTCTTAGATGAAGCTTATATTGACTTTGCGGACCCTTTAGAGGATTATTCTTTTATAAATGAATTTTTGCTTTATCCTCAGGTTATTTTTTTAAGAACTTTTTCTAAATTATTTGGCTTAGCTGGTTTAAGGTTAGGGTATGCTGTAGCTAATGAAGATATTGCAGATTATTTTTGGAGAGTTCGGTTGCCTTTTAGTGTAAATATTTTAGCTGAAAAGGCAGGGATTGCAGCACTCAAAGACAGTTTTTTTTATTCTAAGACCAGAGAAGTTGTTTTGCAGGGTAGAGAATATTTAAGCTCAGCTCTTAAAAAAATGGGATGTGAAGTATTTCCTTCGCAGGCTAATTTTATTCTTTTTAAACCACCTTATGAGGCGAATGAGCTTTTTAACCTTTTGTTACAGAGAGGCATTATTATAAGAACTCTCAGTTCCTATGGTTTAAATGATTTTCTTAGAGTTAGTGTAGGCACTGAAGATGAAAATAATTTTTTTCTTCAAGTTTTGAAGGAGATTTTAAATGTCTAAACATATAATTCTCACTTTAGATGGACCAGCAGGAGTTGGTAAGACTACTATGGCTAGAAAATTAGCTGATTATCTAAAGATAGCCTATTTGGATACAGGAGCAATGTTTAGGGGGATAGCTTATTTGCTTGGGCAAGAAGCTTTGCATTATTCAGATACAACTTTACAGACAAAACTTTTAGAATTTAAATTTGATTTAAAGAAAGACTCCAAGGACAATAAATTTGTTTTAAGTTTAAATAATAGAAAATTAGGACCAGAAATTAGAACAGAAGAAGTTGGCATGTTAGCTTCAGCTTTGGCTACTAAAGGAGTTGTGCGAGAATTTTTAAAACAAGCTCAAAGAGAGATAGGTAAAAGATTTTCGTTAGTAGCTGAAGGAAGAGATATGGGAACTGTGGTTTTTAAAGATGCTTCTCTGAAGTTTTTTCTAGATGCTACTCCTGAGGAAAGAGCAAGGAGAAGATTAGCACAATTAAAAATGCAGGGTATAGAGGTAGATTATAAGAAAATACTTGAACAGATAATTGCTAGAGATAGGCAGGATAGAACCAGAAAAATAGCTCCATTATGTCCAGCGCAAGATGCAATTATTATAGATACAACGGATTTGAGCCTTGAAGATGTTTTTAATGCCTTAAAAAAGCATTTATCTGATTTTGGTTTGGTTTAAAAACATAAATTTTATACTTCTTTTTTAGCCTTTTCCCAGAGTTGATTTAGTTCCTCTGTAGACAAAGAGTCTAAATTTAGGTTGTATTGTTTAGCAAGCTCTTCCATTTTTTTATATCTAAGAAGAAATTTTTGATTTGCTCGATGTAACGCTGTATTTGGTTTTATATTGTGTCTTCTAGCGTATTCAGTTAACGTAAAAAGATAATCCCCGAACTCTTCTTCCATTTTAGATAGAGCTTGTTCGTTTTTAGCCTTTAACCACTCCTTCCATTCTTCTTCAAGTTTTTGTTCTTGGCTTTTATTGTCTGGCCAAGTAAAACCAATGCGTGCTGCTTTGGAATTAATACGGTATGCTTTTAAAAGAGGAGGAAGATTTTTGGGAATGGAGTCAAAAATAGATCGAGATTGTTTCTTTTTATCTAATTCTTGTTTTTTGATTTTTTCCCACATGGAAAGTAATTCGTTTATGTCTTTAATTTTTTTGTTTCCAAAGACATGGGGGTGTCTGCCGATCATTTTAGCTGCAGAGAGATTTAAGACTTCATCTAAACTCAGCTTATCTTGATATAACTGAATAATAAATAAAAGAAGAAAAAATACGTCTCCTAGTTCTTCTTTTACGTCTTCTATTTTATTTTCTTGGATTGCCTCTACTAATTCAAAACATTCCTCTATGAGATAGTCACATAGGCTTTGAGGAGTCTGTTCTTTGTCCCATGGGCACCCATTAGGTCCTAGGAGAGTAGAGATTACTTCTTTTATTTTATGTAAACCTGCTGTGCTCATTAATTATTCTCCAATTTTGGAAGGAGTGTTTTCCTCCATTTTCTTTCCCAAAAAAGTTTCTTTCGTTCAAAATTATTTTTTAGTTCTTCAGGTAAAAGTTCACTTAAAGAGGTGCTAGCTTGGTGAATGTAAGGGGCTAATTTTGATTCTTTAAGTACTGGAGCGTTGGTAGGCAAAAAAGAGGTCATTATCATTAACATAATAGAACAGAGAATAATGGCTTTTAATAATCCTAAGCTCCCCCCAGCAATTCTATCAAACCAACCTAAAAAGGCCATTTTAAGGATATGTTTTAAAATGGTGGAGATGATATATACGCCAAGCATTACTCCTAAAAGAACAACAAAATAACTAATTACATTGGTCCAAGAAGAAGGAGGTAATATCTTTTCTACATAAGGCAAGACATCTTGCCAGTATTTATTGGCAAGAAAAAATCCTAAGAACAAAGCAACAAGGGAAGAGACTTCTTGCACAAGTCCTCTATAAATACCTCTTAATAGAAAAAAAGTGATTATTATTATAAAAACTATGTCTAAAAAGTTCATTGTGTTTCCTCCCCTATTTTTTCTGTGATAATTTTTACAAGATTTTTGTTTTTTTACTCCATTAAGTTTCTTGACACTACCTTAAAGCCTAATTAACTTCAATAAATTATTTTTTGAGATGTAGCTCAAAAAAAATATTTATTAAGGAGTTTAAAATGGCGTATGAGGTTAAGTTAGTAAAGCTTATAAATGGAGATATGGTTTTAGCAAAATGGGATGAAGAGAAAAAACAACTCAAAGACCCTGCTACTTTGCAAATGGTTCCAACTCAAACAGGAGTTCAAATGATGCTTTTACCTTTTGGGTATCCTTTTGACTCTGAGTTAACAGGTGAGATAGATGGAAAGCATATTTTATATGAATATAAAAGTGTTCCAGAAGAGTTAAAAACAAAGTATTTAGAGGCTTCTAGTAATTTGACATTATCTACTCCTTCAGATTTAAAAGATTTATCTAATTTGGCTGGGCCTGGAGGGAAGATTACAGATTTATCTGGTTTTTTAAAGAAATAAATACTAATTAAACTTGGGAAAAGCAAAAAAGGCAGGCCCAGGTCTGCCTTTTTTGCTTTTTAGAGAAAGATTGTGAAGCAATATCTTAAATTTTTTAAAAGACCTACACATTATTTAGGTACAGAACCTAATTCTTATCATAAGGATTTAGAGCAAGTAAAAGTCCATGTGGGCTTAGCATTTCCTGATCTCTATGAAGTGGGAATGTCTTATTATGGACATAAGATTTTGTATCAAGAGATCAATTCAAGAAAAGAGTTTTATGCAGAAAGAGTTTTTGCCCCTAGTTTTGAGGTAGCAGATATTTTAAGAAAATATAACACTCCTCTTTGTACTTTAGAATCAGATACCCCTCTTACTCAATTAGATGTTCTTGGTTTTAGTCTCACTAATGAACTAGCATATACTACTTGTTTATATATTCTTGACTTAGCTAATATTCCTTTTTGGTCCTCAAAAAGGGACGATGATTATCCTCTTGTTGTTGCTGGTGGGGGAGTAACTTTTAATGCTGAACCTGTAGCACCTTTTTTTGACATTATGTTTTTGGGTGACGGAGAGGGATTAATTTTAGATTTTTTAAACTTATTTAGATTGGCTAAGGAACAAGGTCTTAGTAAAGAGGAGTTTTTATTTTCTTTAAAAGGTAAACAAGGCATTTATATCCCGAGTTTTTTTAAGATAAATAAAAAGTATAGGGGATATACTATTTCTCCTGTGTATAAAGATTATACTCAAGTTAATAAGTATATCTTCCCAGACTTAAATCAAATTGAAATACCTACTAAACCTATTTTACCATTTGGCAAGCCTGTGCATGACCGATTGACATTGGAAATTGCAAGAGGGTGTACTAGAGGATGTAGATTTTGTCATGCTGGTTTTATTTATCGTCCTGTGAGAGAACGAACTGTAGATGGAATTTTAAATGCGTTATACAAAGGGCTTAGAGATACAGGCTATGAAGAGCTTTCTTTTTTATCCTTAAGTACTGGAGATTTTTCTAAGTTACCTTCATTATTTTGTAAAAGTATCAAGTTTTTGCTTGATAACCAAGTGGCAATTTCTTTGCCTTCTCTTAGGGTAGGATCTGTAGCTGAAAAATTAATGGAAATGATGTCAAGAATTCGAAGGACAGGTATAACTTTAGCCCCAGAAGCAGGTACACAGCGTTTGCGGGATGTGATTAATAAAAATATTACAGAAGAGGAAATTTTAAATTATACAGAAAAAATTTTTTCTTTAGGTTGGCAGCAAGTAAAGCTTTATTTTATGTTGGGATTACCCACAGAGACTAAAGAAGACTTGAAAGGAATTTATGATTTGTGTGTAAAAATTCTACAGACAGCTTCAAGCAAAAGAGTAAGATTAACTGCCTCTGTGTCCTTGTTTGTACCTAAAGCCCATACTCCTTTCCAATGGTGTAGACAGCTTAGTCTTTTAGAATTACAAGAGCGGGTTAATTTTTTACGTTCTTTATTTAAACAAAACCGCCGAATGCAACTAAAATGGCATAATCCTTATATGAGTATTTTAGAAGGAGTTTTTTCTAGAGGAGGGCGGGAGTTAGCTGAGGTTTTAGTTAAAGCTTACTTTAAAGGGGAAGTTTTTTCTAATTGGGATGATTTTCTATGTTTTTCTAATTGGGAAGAAATTTTTAAGGATTGTGGTATAGAAATTTCTGAATATTTGAGAGATAGGGATTTGTCCGAAACTTTACCTTGGGACCACCTAACTTGTGGTGTTAGTAAAAAATTTTTAAGCAAGGAATACCAAAAGGCATTAAAAGCAAAAACTACTCTAGATTGTAGGTTTGAGAACTGTACTGGATGTGGAGTTTGTGATTTTAAGAATAAAACCGTTTTACCTATTTTAAATGAGCAAGAAAAGAGCGTTCCTATTTTAAACGTTGTTTCCCCGTCTAAAAAAAGTAAATGTATTCAGTGGAGAATTTGGTTTACTAAGACCAAAGAGTCTGCTTATTTGAGTCAGCTGGAATTGCAGCGTTTATTTGAAAGAATATTTAGGAGATTAGATATACCTCTTAGCTTTTCCCAAGGGTTTCATCCTGCTCCATTAATGTCTTTTGGTAGGGCGCTGCCTGTAGGTATAGAGAGTTTAGAAGAATGTTTTCAGCTTTATTTATTTAAAAAAATAGAAATTTTTTCATTAGAAAAGATTAACTCTTTTTTGCCAAATGGTCTTCAGTTTTTTAAAATAGAGCCTATTCCTTTAAAAACAAAAATACCTTTATCTATTGCAGAGGACTTTGAGGTGCAATTAGAAGATAAAAACAGAGTTATGGTAGAAAAAAAATTGCAAACTTTTAAAAAGGCAGATGTCTTTTTAATTCAAAAAAGAGGAAAAAAAAGGATTCAAGAATATAATCTTAAGAAAGTAGTGAAAAGTATAAAGTTGGAGAGAAATAAATTAAAAATTCTCTTAAATTGGGAAGCGTTTTATTTGAGTCCGTTGTTTATTTTTGATAAGATTTTAGGTAATATCCAAGATGTAAAAATTTTAAAGTTAAAACAGTATTTTAAGGAGTAAGTAATGGAAGATAAGTATAATAATGAAGATTTTAAATCTGGGATAGTTGCTTTAATAGGTCCTCCTAATGCGGGAAAATCAACTTTTTTAAACTCAATCATAGGGGAAAAGATTGCAATTGTAAGTCCCAAACCTCAAACTACGCGGAATCAAATTACAGGTATTTTTACAAAAGAAAACTTTCAAATAGTGTTTATTGATACTCCAGGTATCCATCAACATAAAGGAAAGTTAAATAACTTTTTATTAAAATCAGCATTTGCTGGCTTAGATGCATCAGATGTAGTGGTTTTAATGTTAGACGGCCACTTATATGTAAAAAAAGAGTATCTTATTAAAAAAGAAGTAAGTTTTATTGTAGAAAGACTTAGTAAAATTGATAAGCCAATTTTAGTGGTGATAAATAAAATAGACAAAATAAAGAATAAAAATTTACTTCTTCCTTTAACTGAAGAGGTTTTAAAATTTTTGCCAGGTAAAGATATTTTTTATGTTTCTGCATTAACAGGAGATGGGTGTATTGAAGTAATTAAAAAGATAGTAGAATTGCTTCCCTATGGACCAATGTTATATCCAGAAGATCAAATTTCCACGGCTCCGCTTCGTTTTTTGGCTGCTGAGTTAATTAGAGAAAAATTGTTTTTATATTTACAAAAAGAACTTCCTTATTCTGTCGCTGTTAACATAGATGATTGGCAAGAAGATGAAGATTTAGTTCGTATTTTAGCTACTATTTATGTTAGCAGAGAATCTCATAAACCTATTGTAATAGGTAATAAGGGGAGAATGTTAAAAAAGGTTGGTACAGAGGCAAGGCAAGAGTTAGAAGACATGCTTTCTAAAAAGGTGTTCTTAGATCTTTGGGTTAAAGTAAAACCCAAATGGACAGAAAATACAGGTTTTTTAATGTCTTTGGGATTAGGACAAGACAATTTTTAAATTCTTTGTAGAGGTGTAGCGGTGGAACAAGCTCGTAAACAAGTATTAAAAGATAACTTTTTAAAATTAATAGAAGAAATTCAAGAGGCATGTATAGATTGTCATCGTTCTCCCGAAGAGGTGCAATTAATCGCAGTTTCTAAAAAACATTTAGCTGAAGATATTAAATTTTTAGCTCAATTAGGGCAAAAGTCTTTTGGAGAAAACTATGTTCAAGAGGCACTTGCTAAACAGAAAGAATTATCTAAACTTTCTTTAGACTGGCATTTTATAGGAGCATTACAGACTAATAAAGCTAAATTTGTGGTAGGTAATTTTTCTTTAATTCATAGTATAGATAGATTGAAGTTGGCTCAGGCACTAAATAAAAAAGCCTTAGATAAAAAAATAGTGCAAGATGTTTTAGTTCAGGTAAATATAGGGAAAGAACCTCAAAAAGCAGGAGTATTACCTGAGGATTTAGAAGCATTAGTAGAAAATATTTTAAAATTACCAAGTATTTGCTTAAAAGGGTTTATGACTCTTCCACCCTATACCCAAGATAGGAATAAGATGAGAAATTATTTTTCTATGCTTAGAAAATGGAAGGAAAAGATGGAACAAGCTTTTGGAAAACAATTTCCCCATCTTTCTATGGGCATGACTTTAGATTTTAAAGAAGCGATTTATGAAGGCGCTACTTTAATTAGAGTAGGAACTAGAATTTTTGGTCCCAGACCATAAAGTTAATAATTGAAAAATCCGAAGAAAAGATAAGGGGATCAATACGTTATGGATTTAGCAACTATTGTTGGTATAGTATTATCTTTCGGTTTAGTGGCTGGGGCTATTGTTACAGGTGGTAGCCCAATGATATTTGTTAATGTTCCGTCTATGTTAATTGTTATAGGTGGGACGATTGGGGCTACTTTAGTAAATTATCCTCTAGGTCATGTGTTAGGGGTTATGGGGGTTATTAAAAATACTTTTTTTGCAAAAGGAGATAATCCTACCCAAGTTATAGAACGTTTTATTGATTATGCCAATAGAGCAAGAAGAGAAGGCATTTTAGCTTTAGAGCCTTTAATTAAAGAGGTACAGGATCCTTTTTTGCAAAAAGGCTTACAACTTACAGTGGATGGGTTGGAACCACAGACAATTCAAGAGATTTTAGAGACTGAAATATCTTATATGGAAGAGAGACATGAACTTGGTTCAGAGATATTAAGCATAATGGGAGCATTTGCTCCGGCCATGGGAATGATAGGTACAGTTATTGGTCTTGTGCAGATGCTTCAAAATATGAATGATCCAAGCAGTATTGGTCCATCTATGGCTGTAGCTTTGATCACTACTTTTTACGGCGCTATCTTGGCTAATTTGGTATTTAATCCAATGGCAGGTAAACTTAAAACTAGAAGTAAAGAAGAACGACTTATTAAGGAAATGATATTAGAGGGCATATTGTCAATTTCTAAAGGAGAGAATCCTAGAATTGTAGAAGATAAATTAAATAGTTTTATTCCTCCAAAAATGCGTAAGCAATCAGAATAATGAGTAAAAAAGAAAAAGAAACTAAAGAAGAAGGCATGCCTGCATGGTTAGTTACCTTTTCAGATATGATGACCTTGTTGCTCACTTTTTTTGTCTTATTGCTTTCTATGGCGTCATTAAAAGACGAGAGAAAAGTGAAAAGAGCATTAGGGGCTTTAGCTGGCTCTTTTGGTTTAGGACCTACAGGCATTGTTCCATTAAATAAAGATAAGGGTAAAAGTGCTGCAGAGCCAGGGCCGTTTGAGGGAATTAAGGATTTTCAGGCGATTAAACCATTATTGTGGGATGAGAAGAATAGAGATTTAAACTTAATGTCTAATAGATTTCTACAGGTTTTAGAACTTGGAACGGATATATTATTTTCCCCTGGGAGCGCTGAGTTGACAGCAGAGGGAAAACAATTACTAAATAAAATTATAAAGATTTTAAAAAATATAGAATATCCTATTGAATTAAGAGGTCATGTTGGAAGTTTAAGAGATGAATTTGGCCCTGAGTATCTTAAAATGCAGGCAAAATCTAAACTGGATTTGTCTTGGAAGTTGTCTTTAGCGCGTACCTTAGCTGTGTATAAATATTTTTTAAGTTCTGGTATTGATCCTAAAAAATTAAGGATAGAAGCTTTTGGGCGTTTTAGACCCCGTTATTCTAATATGACAGCTCAAGGAAGAAAGCAAAATAGAAGGGTAGAACTTGTTTTAGATAAAAGGATAAAGTCCTGGGCAAGTGAAGAACTTGCTAGATATAAGTTAAAAGGTAAAGTAAAAAAAGATAAATTTATTTATAAAGATTTTATTTTTGATCTTAATGGTCCGAAGGAATAATGGGCAAACGAAAAAAAAGCAAAGGAGGAGGGGGACCACCAAAAGATGGGTGGTTGGTGACTTTTTCAGATTTAGTCACTTTGCTTTTAACTTTTTTTGTTTTGCTTTTATCCATGTCTAGTTTAGATAATAGTGTAGTAAAAGATGTTGTATCTGTATTTACTCAGAGTACAGGTTTTTTGGGTGCTTCTTCGAATGTTAAAATAGAAGATAGATTTAAGCTTTTAAAAGATATTTTGCAAAAACCATGGGAGATTTTAGATAAACAGCAAAGGATTATTGATTTGTTGTTCCCTGATGAGGTGTTGCCTCCTGAGATAACTAAAAGTACTTTGCAAAAAAATTTAGAAATTTTGAAAAGGCCAGAAGGAGTGGCCCTAGTTTTGCATGACGGTATATTGTTTAAGCCAGGTGCGTATCAATTGTTGCCAGCTGCTAAAGAGCTTTTAAAGCAGATAGCAATTTTAATTTCCATTTGGCCTGCACCTGTAAATATAGCTGGTTATACAGATAATTTAAAAAGCAGAAAAATGGACAATTATACTCTTTCTTCTTTACGTGCTCTTGCTGTGTTAGAGTTTTTAAGAGAGCAACATATTGCTCCAGAGCGGTTTTCTGTTTCAGCGTACGGTCCAAATTTTCCTATTGCAGATAATAAAACTCCAGAAGGAAGAAAAAGGAATAGGCGTGTAGAGATTTTATTAAAGATTAATGGATATCACTATTTATAATAGGGGATGGTTAAATGGCTAAAAAGAAAAAAACAGAAGAAAAAGAAGAAAAAATAGAAAAAAAAGGTGGAAAGTTGAAGTGGATTATAATTGGAGTGGTGGTTTTGGCTTTGCTTGGAGGGGGGGGTTTTTTGCTTATAAGTATTTTTTAAGTCCAAAGGAGAATAAAGAGCAAGTTCAAAATGGAACTAAACAGGAAGAGAAACAAGAAGAAGCAAAACAGGAAGAGGGGCCCACAGAGATATATACGTTGCCTTCTTTTATTGTGAATTTGGCAGACCCTTTAGGCAGAAGGTATTTAAAGTTAAGTATGGATGTAGAATTAAAAAATAAAAAAGTTGTGGAGGAAATGGAAAAAAAATTGCCTCAAATAAAAGATGCCATTATTCTTCTTTTATCGAGTAAAACTTTTGCAGATATTAGTACAGTAAAGGGGAAGTTAGAACTAAAAAACGAGATAGTTTCAAGGATGACTCAAATATTGGGTCAAGGTAAAGTCTTAAGGGTTTATTTTACAGAATTGGTGGTCCAATAAATGAACAAGATATTAAGTCAGGATGAAGTAGATGCCTTGTTAAGAGGCCTTACTGGTGGAGAGATAGAAGCAGAAACAGATGTCCCTGAAGATGATTCAGGAGTAGTGCCTTTTGATCTTTCTAATCAAGATAGAATTATTCGGGGACGAATGCCTGTTTTAGAAATTATAAATGATAGATTTGCTCGTTTATCTAGTAATGCTTTGGCCAATGCGATGCGCAAAAGAGTGGATGTAAATCCTGTTTCTATAGATATGAGTAAATTTGGTGATTTTATGCGCTCTCTACCTGTACCGACAAGTATTAATATTTTTAAAATAGAACCTCTTCGGGGAAATGCTATTTTAGTTGTGGATACAAGGTTAGTTTTTGCTTTAGTAGAAAGTTTTTTTGGAGGCTCTGGAAGTCAACCAAAAGTGGAGGGCAGAGATTTTACCCCAATAGAACAAGCAATTATTAAAAAGGTGGTAAAAATTTTATTGGCTAACATGGAATCCTCTTGGCAACCAGTGCATGAAGTTAAAATTGAATATGTTCGTTCAGAAATAAATCCACAATTTGCTGCTATTGTCCCGCCTAGTGATGTTGTAGTGGTAATAAGTTTTGAAGTGGAATTGGATAATGCCATTGGTTCCTTAATCGTTTGTTTGCCGTATGCTACTATTGAACCAATTCGCTCTAAACTATATGCAGCTTATCAGTCTGAGAGGCTAGAAGTTGACCATGCTTGGATTTCTAGGTTTAAAGAAAGACTGATGGAAGTCCCTGTAGAGTTTAAGGTTACGCTAGGAAAAACCCAAATAACTGGCAGACAGTTGCTGAATTTAGAGGTAGGAGACGTGTTACTTTTGGATACAGATGAAGGCGATTTATTACCTGGTTATGTTCAAGGAGTTTTAAAGTTTCATGGGCTTCCTGGCTATGTTAAGGGGAATAAAGCTTATCAGGTAATAAAAGAAGAAGAACCTCACTTTTAGGAGATATAAATATGACTGATGATCAAGAAAAATTAGCAGAAGAATGGGCAAAAGCCTTAGAAGATGGGGGAGAAGATTTACTTGAAGAATCTTCTGCTGAGGAGTCTAACCAAGCTGCACCTACAGAAGCTAAAGAAAATACTCAACAGGAAGAAAACAAAGAGGCAGAGCCTAAAGATGAAGAGGCTTTAGCCGATGAGTGGGCAAAAGCTTTGGCAGCAGAAGAGGCTAATAAAGTAGAAGAAGAAAAAAAACAAAAAACATTAGCCGCACAGAGTAAGACTGCTCAATTCAAAGATTTGACAGAGGAGGCTAAAAAAGCCCCACCAGGAACCAAGAGAGAGTTAGAATTTATTTTAGATATTCCGCTTACAGTAACTGCCCAACTGGGTAGTACCCAATTGCTTATTAATGAGCTTTTACAATTAGGGCAGGGATCGGTAATAGAATTAAATAAACTAGCAGGAGAGCCGTTGGAAATTTTAGTAAATGGGAAATTGGTAGCACGAGGAGAGGCTGTTGTTATTAATGAAAAGTTTGGAGTTAGGTTGACAGATATAATTAGCCCAATTGAGAGGATTAAACAGCTTGGTTAGACAACCTATTAAAAAATATACCTAGTAACTACTATGTCTAATGCAACTTTTGCTTCTCCCCAAATGAGTTTAGGTGTGGCCACTTTAAAGATGGCAGGCGCATTATTTTTTCTTTTAGCTTTTATTTTACTTTTATATTATCTTTTACGTCGTTTTGGTCCCAAGTCTATTTTTAAATCTCAAAGTCATGGAGAATTAGAAGTACTTTGTTCTATTCCAGTAAATCCTAAAAAATCTCTTTTAATGGTCCGCTTCTTGAATAAAAAGGTTTTGATTGGTGTTAGTGAAAACACCATGACTTTTTTAAGTGAGGTAGAAGTGGATCATGATAAAGATGAGGACTTTGGTAAGGTATTGGAACAAGAACAAAATTCTTGTTCTTAATTTATTTTTCTTTATTTTTCTTCCCACAGTTCTTTGGGCAGCAGAAGGACCAACATTACCAACTATCACTTTAAAATTAGCAGCAGGCCAAACAGAACCTGAAAAGGTTTCTGTCTTGCTAGAAATACTGTTTCTTTTGACAGTTTTGTCCTTAGCTCCTGCCATTATTTTGACTTTAACTTCTTTTACTCGCATTATTGTAGTATTTTCTTTTTTAAGACATGCTCTTGGAACACAACAAATGCCTCCCAATCAAGTTTTAATCGCTTTGGCTATTTTTATGACAGCTGCCATTATGGCTCCTGTAGGCAAACAAATAAATGAGAGTGCGCTTCAACCCTATCTTCATGAAGAAATAGGCTATAAAGAGGCTTTAAAAAGAGCAGAGCAACCTTTACGTGCTTTTTTATTTAAACATACAAGAGAAAAAGATCTCTCCATTTTTTATGCAATTACAGGCCTGAAGCGACCTGAAACTAAAGAAGATGTGCCAACACTTCTTCTTTTGCCTGCCTATATGATAAGCGAGTTAAAGACTGGATTTGAAATAGGATTTCTTATTTATATTCCTTTTCTTATTTTAGATATGGTTGTGGCAAGTATTTTACTTTCCATGGGTATGATGATGTTGCCACCTATTATGATTTCTTTGCCTTTTAAGATTCTTCTTTTTGTAATGGTTGATGGCTGGAATTTGCTAGTGGGATCTTTGGTTAATAGTTTTTATTAAATGTCTAAAGGAGAAAAAAATGACTCCAGAATTTATTGTAGGTTTTGCCAGACAGTCTATAGAGCTTACGCTTTTTATCTCTTTGCCTATGTTAGGAGTAGGGCTTATTGTTGGTGTGTTTGTTTCTGTAATTCAGGCTGCTACTCAACTTCAAGAGATGACCTTGTCGATTATACCTAAAATTATTTCAATTTTTTTGGTTTTGTTGGTTAGCTTTCCTTGGATAATGGATAAAATGATAACATTTACTAGAGATTTACTTTTAAATCTTCCAAATTATATTCATTAATTTTGATTAAATAAATGAGTTTTGTCTTAAAAATTCGCCCATTAAAATCGCACCTGCTTGAGATACATTAAGAGACTCAAATTTTCCAAGCATAGGAATAGTAAGTTTTGTGTCACATCGTTTTAATACTCCAGGTCTAATTCCTTTTTCTTCATTACCCAAGACTAAAATAGCTGGGAAATTTAAATTTAAAACAAAGGGATTTTCTCCTTTGCGAGGCACAGTTGCATATACATGGTATCCATATTGTTTCCCAAGCTCTAAGGTGCGGGCCAAATTGGTGACTTTAGCGATCTTGGCTTTGAATACTGCTCCTGCAGAGCTTTTTTCCACTCCTGTTCCCAAAAAAGCACTTCTATCTTTAGGAAGGATTATTCCCCCACCTCCTAAGGCCACTAAGGTTCTTATTATACTTCCAACATTTTGAGGGTCTTGAACGCAATCTAAAGCTAAAATAAGAGGGAATTTACTGTTTAAGGTAAAGTTAAATATGTTTTCTACAGATAAAAAATTTACTAAGTTTAGTCTTGCAATAATACCCTGATGATTGCCAGGAAAAAATTTATTTAAATCTTCTTGGGTTATAAACTTATAAGGAATATTCTTTTTTTTACATAGAGTTAAGATTTTCCCTATATGTTTCTTATTTTTAGCTAAGTAAACCCTATCAATTTGGGGAGATTGTTTTTGAAGTTCTTCAAAGACAGGTTTTTGCCCTACAAGTAAAGATGACATTTTGACCTCTATTTTTAATAGACCCAAAATATCCGAAAAACATCCACTTGCCAAGGGCTTTTGTTTTTACTAGCTAGAGGCAAGGATTAGCGAGTTAAAGTAGAGCCTAAGGTAAATTTAGGTTCAAAGGAGTTTACATGCGTTTTTGTTTTTGGATACTAATGTTTTTTTTAATTTTTATAAGTGCTTGTTCTAAGCTGCATCTTAAAACACAGAATAATATTCCTGTGGAGATGAAATCTTGTTCTGTTGATAACATTGAGAAAAGCAATAATGCTACAGAGTTAAAGCAGAGTGTCGAAGAAACCTTGCCAGAAGGTGCTGAAATAGTAGAAGATACGGAGATAAAAGAATATCCTGAAGATACTAAGTTGTCTCCTAAAGAAGAAGAATTACTAAAAAAACCAGATGCATTGAATTTCCAATTAGATATTTATGAGACCAAGGAATTAAAGCTTTATTTTAAATACTACACAACTACCCATAGGAAAACTTTTATTAGATGGCTTGAACGAGGCCAAAAGTATCTTCCTTTTGTGCGTAAGGTTTTTAAAGAGCAAGGATTGCCAGAGGATTTAATCTTTTTGCCTTTTGCAGAAAGTGGATATAATCCGTGGGCTTATTCTAGAGCTGGAGCAGCAGGAATGTGGCAGTTTATGCCAAAAACTGCTCGTAAATATGGACTTAGAGTTGATTGGTGGATAGATGAAAGAAGAGATCCTTTTAAATCCACTTATGCAGCAGCTAAGATGTTAAAAGATCTTTATAAACGATTTGGGGACTGGTATCTTGCTTTAGCTGCTTATAATGCTGGTCCTGGGAAAATTTGTAAAGCCATTAGAAGAAGTAAGCAGGATGACTTTTTTGCTATATGTAAAAAAAATAGGCGTTATTTAAGGAGAGAGACACGGCACTATGTTCCAAAATTTTTAGCAATCTTAAAGATTGTGCAAAATTTAGAAGAACTTGGCTTTCCTCGCTTAAAATTTGAGGAAGATCCTGTTTTAGCTCAAATAGAAGTTACTCCAAGGATGGATTTGTTAGCGTTAAGTAATTATTTAGGCTTAAGTTGGCATGATTTTAGACAATTAAATCCAGCTATTAGGAGAATGGTTGCTCCTCCTGATAGAAGAATAAAGGTATATTTACCAAAAGATAAAGTAGATTTGGCCCAGAAGTTTATAAAAGAGTGTAAAAAGATATATGCGGGAATTTTAAGATATAAAGTGAGAATAGGAGATTCATGGTGGCGTATTTCTAGAAGATATGGAGTACCTATTTCTGTTTTAAAAAAGGTGAATGGAACTTATTCTAATATATTGAGACCGGGTAAAATTATAATTATTCCTAAGAGTGGCCAGAAAGAATATTTTTCTAGATATACGATAGTAAGAAAAGAAGCTTTAAAAAGAGCAAACTATATTGTGCAACAAGGTGATAGTCTGTGGACAATTGCTAGAAGATTTGGAATTAGTGTAAAAACACTTAAAAAAGCAAATGGTTTGGTAAGCTCAAAACTTCAAATAGGGCAAAAGTTATATATCCCTGATATGGGGATTAAAAAAACTAGGTTAGTGAAAAAATCGGCCAAGGAATTTTTTCAAGGCCAGTTGGTATGGTATAGAGTGAGAAGAGGAGATAATTTGTGGATTATTGCCAAAAGATTTGGAGTAAGTTTAAAACAAATTTTAAAGTGGAATGATTTGGGTGCTGATCAAATTTTAAGGCCAGGCAAAACTTTGAAAATTTATGTGCCTTAGTTTTTAAAAATATTAAGTTTCTTCTGTATAAAAAAGTACTGCTTTGATGTCTTGAGCTTCTTCTAAATTCCCACCAAGAGCAGAAGCAAGTATCCCAAAGGTTGCCATTATTTTGCCAAAATGAAAAATAGGCAAATTGTTTTTTATTCCAGCCCAACCAATAAGTATTTTTTGGGGTAAGAGATAAATAATAGTCGTTGATATAAGAAAAAGATTAAGCCAAAAAATTGTAATCCCCATAAATAGTGTTCCAAATAGTACCAGTTTTGAACGAACAGCCTGTTCTTTTATCCTCTCAGACTTAGCTACTTTGTGTAAGTTTTGTCCAAAGTATAGAGAAAGGGTTGCTGCTAAAAGTATTATACCTATTCCAATATTTAGCCAAAATGGACATATGGCTGCCCCCATTTCCCAAGCTTCTGCACTTAAAAATAAAAAAATTATTGATACAGCTGTGGCAACAGTAAACTTGCCTAGACGGAGCATCATAAGCCAGGAACGGAAAAGCAAAATATCTCTTAAAATAGATATTCCTTCTCTTTTAAGAACATGCAAATAAAAGAGGAATGTGCTTAATTTCAGGCCTTTTGATGTTTCTTCTAATCGAGGATCTGCAATATCTTTAAGATAACTTAGGATGTGCTTTTTCTCTTCTTTGTTCCAAGATAGTTTGTGTGCTTTTGTCCATATATGATGAGGCTGCATAACTGAATTTGAGTTATGTTCTAAGCCCCATAAATGTCCTAATACATGCTTACATAAAGCCAAAAGACCATGTACTTGTTTGTTTGTATCTTCCTCTATGATGCTTGCCATACTAATTACAGCAGTCTCTAACATATTAGATGGCACAGCATTTACTATTTGGTTAAAGCGAGACTTAAGAGGCAAGCTTGTAAATACAAGAGCGAAGTCAAGATTATATTCTAATTTAAGAGATGCTCCAAATTCTAAAAGTTCTAAGGGATCAAGGGGAATAGATGTAGGAAAGTCTTTTCTTTTTAAAAAAGAAAAAACCCATTTAAATTGAGGAAAGTTCTTTTTTAGTTGTTTTTGAAGGTGTCTGATGATTTTTTGAAGTAAGGTATTAAATTCTCTTGTCTCGCTTTCATCTACAATGATTCCTATAGTAAGATAGTTAGATGGCATATATTACTGCCTTGTGAAAGTATTGATATTAAGGTAGTTAAATGCTTCATAAAAAGAGAATGTTTGTCCTGTAAACAGTTTAAATTGTTGTTGGGCTTGGTAAATAAACATTTCTAAGCCTGAAATAGTAGTACAATTAAATTTTTTAGCTTGTTTTAAAAGTAAAGTAGGGTTTGGATTATAGATAATATCATACACTACTTTAATTCCTTTTAAATCCGCGTTCCAGGGGGTTTTATTTTGCCATTTTCCAGACATACCTAAAGGAGTAGTGTTAATTAAAATGTCGGGACGTAATTTTTCTTTGTCTTCCCATGATATTTCTTTTAATCCTAAGTTTTTAGCTAACTGTCTAGCTTTGGATATCGTCCTATTGCTGATATAAATTTCCTCTATTTTTAGTTTTTTTAATCCATAAATTACAGCTAAACTTGCTCCACCTGCACCTAAGATCAAAGCTTTTTGCAATTTTATATTTAATTGTTGTAAAGGTTGAATAAAACCATAAACATCTGTATTTTCTGCCAGCCATATGCCTTTATGGTATACTAGAGTATTTGCTGCTTGTATTTTTTGAGCTAAAGGACTTATTTTTTGGGCAAAAGAGAGAATGTTTTGTTTATGTGGGATAGTAACACTAAGTCCTTTTACTTGAAATATGTCTAAATTATGTAAAAATTTTTCTAAATTTTTGGGAGTAATATCCCAGGCAATATAAACTTTGTCTTTATATCCAAATTTTTTAAACGCCCAGTTGTGTAGTACTGGGCTTAACGAGTGAGAAATAGGATGTCCTATAACACCATAAAGCTGCATTTTTCTAAAAATAAGCAGGGTAATACATTATTACCCTGCTAAACTATAAATTCCCTGTTTCTTGAACATGTTTAGCGCCTGCTTCTAATGCTTTTGCGTTATGGGGTATTAAATGTGCATAGTGGCTAGAGATAACACTTTCTAAAGCATTTTGAACAGCGCTAAGTGGCAAAATTTGAGTAGCTTGGATATAAGCTCCTAAGGCAACCATATTGGCCATCTTAATGTTTCCTAGTTTATCTGCAATTTCATTTGCTGGAACAGGGTAGGCTTTTAGGCGGTCTTTATCTGCTAGTTCTGTTTCTATTAAAGAAGAATTAAGAATTAATATTCCATTGTCTTGGAGTCTTGGTTGGAACTTATCAAGAGAGGGTCTATTCATTACAATAAGACTGATAGGATTAAAAATAATAGGAGACCCAATATCTTCTTCTGAGATAACTACTGTACAGTTAGCAGTTCCTCCCCTCATTTCAGGCCCATATACAGGGATATAGGTTACATTTAAATTTTCTTCCATGGCTGCATAGGCCAATAAGTTGCCTATTAGCATAACTCCTTGGCCACCAAAACCAGCTATAATTACATCCTGATATTTGCTCATTTGTTTTCTCCCAGGCAGTTTTTAAATTCTCCTAGAGGAAAATATGGTATCATTTCTTTTTCCACTCTTTCATTGGCTTGAAGAGGATTCATTTTCCAATTAGTAGGACAAGCTGCTAATATTTCTACAAACCCAAAGCCAAGTCCATCTATTTGCACTTTAAAAGCATTGTAAATAGCTTTTTGAGCTTTTTTTAGATTTTTTATGTTGTTTACAGCCACTCGCGCACAGTAGGCTGTTCCACCAAGAGAGGCTATAATTTCTGCCATTTTTATAGGTTCTCCCTCTCGTTCTTTACATCGTCCTCCTGGACATGTTGTGGTTTTTTGACCCACCATAGTAGTAGGGGCCATCTGACCTCCTGTCATTCCATATACAGTATTATTTACAAAAATTACCGTGACTTTCTCTCCTCTGTTAGCACAGTGCATAATCTCAGCAAGTCCAATAGATGCTAGATCTCCATCTCCTTGGTAAGTAAATACTATTTTATCTGGTCTAGCTCTTTTTACTCCAGTAGCAACTGCAGGAGCTCTACCATGAGGTGCTTCTACAGTATCTACAGCGATATAGTTATAGATAAAAACAGAACATCCAATAGAGCCAATACAAATAGTATTGGGTACTAGATTAAGCTCTTCTAACACTTGAGCTACAAGTTTATGGGCTGTTCCGTGATGACAGCCTGGGCAATAATGAGTAGGTCTATCTGTTAAGACCTTAGGTTTTGGAAATATTATTTTTTCACTCATAGCTATTTCTCCAAAGCGTTTAATATGGGTTGTTCAAAATCATTGGGAGTGGGTAAATTCCCAGGCAAGTGTCCATAAAATTCTGTTTTAGCAACTTGGCAGATAGCTAGTTGAACATCTTCTACCATTTGTCCTAAGTTGTGTTCAATGGTTAGAAATTTTTTACCTTGCTTTGCCAAGGAGAATAGAACTTCACTTGGAAAGGGATATAAAGTGATAGGTCGTATAAGTCCCACTTTATGTCCTAAAGTCCGTAATTTTCTAATAGTTGATTTTACTATTCTTCCAATAGAACCATAGGCAACAATAATTAAAGAGGCATCTTCAGTAAGAAATTCTTCAAAACGAATTTCTTTTTTCATTTGTTCGTATTTTTTGGCTAGTTTTAAGTTGTGGGTAGCTAGAGCTCCGTCTTCCAGATAAAGAGATTTTATAATACGTGGTTCCCTTTGATTTGCTCCGTCAAGATGCCAGTTTTTACCTGCCTCAGGCTCTATTTGGGGTTCCCAGGGGGTTATTGGTTCTTTCATTTGTCCCAGAATCGCATCACCTAAGATCATTACAGGATTTCTGTATTTAAATGCTAAATCAAAGGATTGGATAGTAAGATCATAGGCCTCTTGAACAGTGCCAGGGGCTAAGACTAAAAGCCTATAGTCTCCATGCCCTCCTCCTTTTGTTGCTTGAAAGTAATCTCCTTGAGATGGTCCAATATCTCCTAACCCTGGTCCGCCTCTGTTCATATTTACAATTACTCCAGGAAGTTCACTCCCTGCCATATAAGAAATAGCTTCTTGTTTTAGAGAGATACCAGGACTAGAGGAAGATGTCATAGCTCTAATTCCTGCTGCTGCAGCCCCTAAAAGCATATTAGCTGCCGCTATTTCACTTTCAGCTTGGACAAACTCGCCTCCTCTTTTAGGTAATTCTCTGGACATAAACTCAGGGATATCATTTTGGGGAGTAATGGGATAACCAAAATAACATTGGCATTTAGCAGCTAAAGCCCCTAAGGCGACTGCTTCATTTCCTTTTACAAACATCCGCTTAGACATTTTCTGTCTCCTTAATTGTTTTATATACAATAATAGCACTATCAGGACATATAAGGCTACAAAATCCGCAACCTATACATTTATCTAGGTTTTCTTTCTTTATTTCCACCACCTTATAACCCTGTTTATTAAATTTATCTGATTGTTCTATAATATTTTTAGAACAGGCCTGAGTGCAAAGAAGACATCCTTTGCACAAATCCTCTAAAAAAATTACCCGCGCCATTCTAACCTCCTGTTTTCTAGGGGATATTACTAGGTAATAATCCCTTTTAAATTATAGAATTAGCATAGCATCGCCATAAGAAAAAAAACGCATTTTATTTTCAATAGCCACTTGATAGGCTTTTTTTATGTTTTCTATCCCTGCTAAAGCCGATACTAGCATTATTAGCGAAGACTTTGGTAAATGAAAGTTTGTAATTAAATGATCAATTACTTTAAATTTAAAACCAGGATAGATAAATATATCTGTAAATCCGCTAAACGGTCGTATTTCTCCCATAAGAGCAAATGCTCCTTCTAGAGTTCTTACTGTAGTAGTACCAATTGCAATAATTGGTCGTTTAGCTCGCTTTGCTTGAGAAATGACTTTAGCACTTTTTTTAGAAATTTCAAAATATTCTGCATGCATCTGGTGATTCCGAATGTCTTTTGTTCTTACTGGGGAAAATGTGCCATACCCTACATAAAGAGTAATATAGGTGAAATCAAAGCCAATGGCTAGTAATTCTTGTTTTAGGTGTTTAGTAAAATGCAGACCTGCTGTTGGGGCTGCTACTGCTCCTATTTTGTCTTCTGATGCATAAACAGTTTGATAACGTGCTTTGTCTTCTTGGGTATCTTCTCGTCTGATATAAGGTGGAAGAGGAATATGACCGTAAGCAATAAATTTATCTTTTAAGTTCCCTTGGAAAAAAATCTGAACCTTTGCTTGGCCAAATTCTTTATTTTCTTTTACAATTAAATAAAAATCTTCTTTAAAAATAATTTTTTGGTCTTTTTTTGGTCTTTTAGATGCCTTTAATAGTCCTTCTGCTTCCACTACGTATTGGTTAGAGGAAATTTTTTTAGGTTTTAAAAGAGGGAAGGGCGTAAGAAGTAAGAATTCTACTTTACCTCCTGTTTCTTTATGACCTAAGATTCTTGCAGGAAGGACTTTGGTATTATTTCCTACTAGCAAACTTCCAGAGGGCAAAAAGTGTTTTAATTCAGAAAAAGAAGCTAGTTGAATTTGACCTGTGTTTTTATTTAGAACTAACAACCTAGAATGGGAACGTTTAGATATAGGTTGCTGGGCTATTAGTTCTTCAGGCAATTTAAAATCATAAGTTTCTAAGTTGAAAATGGAAGTTATTTTTTTCATACGTTTAGATTTAAAGCTTTTTCTAATCTAGTTAAAACCCTTTCTTTTCCTAACACTTCCATTGTTTCAAATAGACCAGGACTAAAAGTTTGTCCTGTAATAGAAACACGAAGAGGCTGGGCAATAAGTTTAAATTTTATACCTGTTTCCTGCAAATAGTCTTGAAATAAATTTTCTAATTCTTTTTGATTAAAATCCTTAATGCTTTTCATTTTATTTAAAAGAGCGTTTAGGTGTTTTTTAGTGTCAGCAGTTAAGAATTTTTTTACAGCTTTTAAATCATACTCTAACTTGTTGTCCTCTATAAGGAAAAATTGCAGATTTTCTGCCATTTCTTTGAGGGTTTTTGCTCTTGGTTGATAGAGAGGGATAATTTTAGCTAGATATCTATCTTCTGGTTTATAACCTAGGTTATAAACAAACTCTTTGACTAGGGGTACTAATTTTTCAATAGGAGTGTTTTTTATATAGTGGCTGTTTAGCCAAAGAAGTTTTTCTATATCAAATACACTGGCAGATTTATTTAAATTTTTTAGAGAAAATTTTTCTATTAATTCTTCTCTCGAAAATATTTCTTGGTCTCCATAAGCCCAACCTAATCTTGCTAAATAGTTAATGATGGCTTCAGGAAGAAAACCCTGTTCCTTATATACCATGACAGATAGAGCTCCATGTCGCTTAGATAACTTTTTTTTATCTGGACCTAAAATCATAGGTACATGAGCAAATTCAGGAATAGGTGCCTCTAGTGCTTTGTAAATTAAAATTTGTTTAGGTGTGTTGTTGATATGGTCATCACCTCGAATAACATGGGTTATACCCATTGTTAAATCATCTACTACTACTGCCAAATTGTATGTTGGTGTCCCGTCAGAGCGGCGCAGTATAAAGTCATCTAACTCTTGATTATTAACACTAATTTCGCCTTTAACTAGGTCATAGAAAGAAGTAGAGCCTTCTAAAGGTACTTTTAGACGTACAACTCTATTTTTGCCTGGGCCAAGATTTTTATTGCGACATTTTCCGTTGTATTTTGGTTTAAGTCCTTTTGCTCGTGCTTCTTCACGCATTTTTTCTACTTCTTCTGGGCTGCACTCACAATAATAGGCTGCTCCCTTTTCTAAGAGCTTTTCAATATACTCTTGATATATTTTTTCTCTTTGACTTTGGAAATAAGGTCCTAAATCATAGTCTAGTCCAAGCCAATCCATTGCTTCTAGGATAGCATTAGTCATTTCTTGGGTTGATCGTTCTTTATCTGTATCTTCAATACGTAAGATAAATTTTCCTTTATTCTTTCTTGCCCAAAGCCAACTAAACAAGGCTGTACGAGCTCCTCCAATATGTAAATATCCAGTTGGACTTGGAGCGAATCTTGTTATAACATTCATTTTATCCTCCTCAGTATTTGCCAGTTTTTAACTCTAGGTACACATTTTGTTGACTAATTTAAGAATAGTGTGGATTGAGGCTTAAAAGAGTTTTTTTAAAAAGTAAACCTTAGCCTTACTAAGTATAAACATTAATCTTTTTGGTAAATCTATTGACACTATTAAAAATATGAGCTTATTCTTATATACAAAGAAGGTGAAGTTAAATTTATTTTTTATAATGTCTCTCCTCTGACAGCTATCTTATTTAATTGTTTATACGCTCCCATAGCGTCATGTGAGCTGAGGCATTAACTTAATCAGGTTTTAATATAGTTTTTTAAAAAGTTTAATTTAAGTATTTTTTATTGTGTAAATAGTGCGTCTTGTTGATTAAACTTAGAGTTTTGGACTACTTCATTTGCAAAAGGAGTATTTTAATCAGATGAGATACATACTGCAAAACAGATGGAAAATCAGAAAAGTTGGAGATGAATCAAAATTAGTTTATTATGGACTAAGGAATTGGCCTAAAAATAAGAGACAACTTATTCCTTTGAACTCTGAAGAAGTAGAACTTATAAAACGACTTGATAAACCAACAGAGCTAAGTGTGGAAGAAAAAACAATCCTTGATAAGTTTATTGCTGAAAAAATAATTGTTCCTCACTCCGAATTTAGACCTGACAGTACGCGAGATAATTATCAGATGTGTACGAAGTGCATAGCAAATGATTATGTTATACCTGGTCTTGAATTTAATGAAGACGGTGTGTGTGCATTTTGTCAGTGTTATGAAAATGAAAAACCTGATCGCACTACTTCTCTTTTAACTATAGATGAAGATGAACTGGTAGAGAATATAAAAAAGAGACGCCATGCTTCGCGTTTTGATGTGATGGTGTTTTTTACAGGTGGTAAGGACTCGAGTTACCTTGTTTGGCATTTGAGTAAGAATCTTAAATTGCGTGTTTTGGCTGCTTGTTGGGATATGCCATTTACTAATGACAGCTCTAGGAGAAATACTAAAAAATTATTGGAATCTTTGCCAGAAGTTGAACTTATTCAATGGACTCTTCCTGTAAGGATGTTTGAAGAAGCTATAAAAAAACAATATGAAACACTAGGATTATTTTGCCTTTGTCCTGCCCCTGCTTATCCTCTTTTTTATCCTATTGCGAAGATGTACAATATTCCCTATGTGATGTGGGGAATGGAAGATGTCCAGGCTTCTGTTATAGAATATATTTTTCCTGTTCCATCTAAAAAGTGTACCAGTGAGAGGGAGCAAACAATTCAGGTTTTAAAAGCTAGAGCAATGCCTAATGATTTACTTGAGCCTGTTACGTGGAGGTCTGAAGTGCATAATTATCATGCGTCATTGCAGAAAATTTTTGAACCACTTTATGCCCCGTTGCAAAAAATTTTAGAAGAAGCAGAAAAAGATAAAGAAATGGAAATCCCAATTATAAAAAGATTAAGGACAAAAGAATCGTATGGAACATGGCAAAGTTTAATTGATTTGCTAGAGAAAGAAATTGGATGGGAAATGCCTAAGAACCAAAAAAATCAATTACATACTAGTTGTATGATTGAGCAGGTTAAAGATTATACCCAATTCTTAAGATTTAAAAATATGGAATCTGTATTCTTCCCCCAGGCAATGGTAGAATTAAGTGCTGCAGTTGTTTTTGGACATCTCTCTAGAGAGGAAGCGCTAGAACAATTTAAAGAACTTGGTTTTTTTGAGCCTCCAAAGATGTATGAATTTCTTTTAAATAAGATAAGAAATGGGAATTAAAAAGATTAAATAGAAATTAAAAATTACTTTAGAAACTTTAGAAAAGAGAAAAGGCTAATATAAATAAAAAACTAAATAAAAAAATAGATAATTTTGTTGTTGAATCACACTAAATAGTTTATTTCGGCCCTACTTCTAATTTTTTACCTTTTTTACTTCTAATTTTTCCCATCGTAGAAAATCAAGGTAAGTTATAATTTTATATTTAAAAGCGATGTATGAATAAAAATTGACTTAAGTCAATTTTTTTAGGTAGGTTTTTAGATACTTATTTAAAGATTATTTGATTCAAAATTAACCAAGTCAACTATGAGAAAGATTATATTATTGTTTATACTTTTACTAGTAACTTCGAATGGCTTTGCTTTAACCTTACAGCAGGCAATAGAAGTAGCCTTAAAACAAAGTCCTGATGTTTTAATTCAGAGACATAAAGAAGTAGAAGCAAAAGAGCAGAAAAGGGCTAAAATAGCTACCAGCTATGGGAAGATAAGTGCGGTTGGGAGTTATACTTATTATAATTTACCTAGAACTCTCGCCCCTATTACTCCTCCCATTAAGCCTGACATAGTAACAAGTAAAGGTATTTATAGCCTTGGATTAAAATACAGCCTTCCTCTTTTTAAAGGCTTTCAAGATGTTATAGCTATAAATATTTCCAGTTTAGAAAAAAATATTGCTCAGATTAAATACAATCTTACTAAGGCTCAACTTATTTTTAACATAAAGTCTTTATTTTATAAGATCTTGTCTTTGAAAGATCAGCTTCGTACTTTAGAGACATATCGTAATGCTTTGAATGTTTTATATAATAATACTCAACTAGAAGTTCGTGTTGGAAGAAAAGCAAGTATAGACCTTTTAAAAATTAAATCAGATCTTGAAGAAGTTGATTTTAATATTGTAAATATTAAAAATTCTATTAATTCTTTAAAAAGCGCTCTTGCTTTTACAATTGGTGTTGATAGGGTGAAGAAAGTAGAAGATGTAGATATAAAACAGGATATGGATTTTAATTTTAAAATTAAAGATACATATAAATATAAATTAGCTAAAGCTGAGTTATATAAAGCAAATCAAAATGTACTGAAATCAAAGACTCTTTATCTTCCTAGAATTAATTTTTCTGTTTATTATGGGAATAATTATGCGAGGGAAGAAAAAAAAGAATTATGGCAAGTTGGTTTGACTTGTGATTGGCTTTTATTTGATTTTGGTGCCAGAGAAGCAGAAATTGCTAAGGCAAATAGTTTAAAAATGAGTGCTTTGCTGCGTTTGGAAAAAACTGCTATGGAAATTAAAAATTTAATTGTAGATATTCAAAATAAAATAAAAACAGAAAGAGAAAGAATAAGATCTTTAAAAAGCCAACTTGTTTTTTTGCAGAAAGTACGGAAGGTAGAGGAAATAAAGTATAAAAATGGCGTATCAAATATGTATGATTTATTGTTATCTATTGCTAAAGAAAAACAGGCTCAGAATAGTTTGGTTGAAGCTAAGTATAATTTAAATATACATCAAGCATATCTAGAATATATTGTAAAAGGTGCAAAATGAAAAAGAAAGTAGTCTGGCTTATAATTATAATAATAGTATTTTCTGCAGTATTTTTAATTAAAAAAAGGATACAAGAAATTAAATCTTCTCCATATCCTGTCACAAAAATAATAAGCGTTAGAATAGTAAAACCCAAGTTAAGAACAGTAGAGCAAGTGCAGAATTTTCTAGGTAAGTATTACTCTATTAATCATCCGTTTATTAGTTCAAAAGTAAGTGGACTTATTGAAGATGTTTTTGTTCAAGAAGGAGAGGTTGTAAGAAAAGGAAATCCAATTGTCAAAATAGAAGATAAAGAACTTAGAAAAAGTATTGCTTCTTATAAGTTTTCTGTGCAGGCCTTAAAAAAATCTTTAGACTCATTAAAAGTTAATTTAAAATCTTTAAAAAGTGATTATTTATATGCAAAAAGTATTTATAATAGAAATATAGAATTATATAATGCAGGAGCATTGTCTAAAGAGAAATTCTCTTATTCTAAGGTTATAATGGAGTTAAAATTAGCTAAATTAAATAGTATGAAGGAGGCAATTGAAGCAAAACAAGAGGAGTTAAAGGCAGTAATTGCTAATCTTAATGCTAAAAAAAGTTTATTGCAATACACCAATATTGTTGCTCCAATTGATGGAGTGATAACAAAAATATTCTTAAGAAGGGGAGATTTTGTGAATCCTGCAAAGCCTATTTTGCAGATGGTAGGACTAAGGAAGAGGATAGAATTTTATTTTCCTCCAAAAAAACAAAGTTTAATTACAGTAGGTTCTATTGCTTATATTAAAAATAAAAAATTTAAAATAACTAAAATAACTCCTCTTGCTTTTAAAAATCTTGTGGTTGGCTATATTGATTTTAAAGATTTTAAAGGCAATTTATTTTTATCAGAGAATACGAATATATTAGTAAAAGTGGTTTTAAAAAAATCGAGGGGGATGTCTGTTCCATTATCTGCTATTTACGAATCAGCTGATGGGAGAAAATATATTTTTGTTTATAGAAAAAAACGGTTTTTCCCCATAGCAGTAGAAATTTTAGCTCAAGATGATCAATTTGCTGTTGTTTCTAAAAAAATCCAAAACCCAGTAGCAATTGGAAGTAATGATAAATTGGCTAAGCTTTTTGTAGCTAGAGATATTCAGGTTGTAGAGAATGAATAGCAATTGGTTAAACGTCATTTTAAGAAAACCATATTATATTATTTCTTTGCTTGGTTTTTTTGTTTTTTTAGGTATAGCAGGATATAATGCTATAGATAGAAAGTTATTTCCTGACTCAAATCGACCAGAAATTGCTGTTGTAATCAGTTGGCCAGCTGCAGGAGCAAAAGATATAGCTTCTAATGTTGCTGTTCCTGTTGAAAAAGAACTTTACACTTTAGATAAGGTTAGAAGAGTCTATTCTACTACTATTGATGAAGTAACTGTAATAAGAGCTGAATTTGAATATCAGAAAGATATTAATAGTGCAGCAATAGATGTAGCCAATGCTCTTTCAAAAATAAGATCTTTTTTGCCTTCAGATATAAGAGAACCTCAGATTTTCAAAATTACTTCTGCTACTCCTCCTATATTGGTGATAGGCATTTCCTCAGATAGATTATCTTTAGAAGATATAAGAGAATTAGCCGATAATACTATAAAAAAAGACTTGCTAAAGGTAAAGGGAGTAGCGAATGTAGATGTTTTTGGAGGTTATAAAAAAGAGATACTAGTCCAAGTAAACAAGGATGTGATAGACTCGCTTGGTTTGAGTATTTCTAAGATTTTAGATGCTCTCTCTACCAATGATAGGGACTATGCTATTGGTTTTTTTGATCTTCCTCAAGGCAGGTTTTTGTTGAAATCTAAAGGAAAGAGAGACACTATTGCCCAAATAAGACAGCTTCCTATTACAGAGAATGTGAGAATTGGAGATATTGCTACAGTTAGATATGGGCACTACGATAATAGTGCCCTTTATTATGCTAATGGACATCCTGCTATTGCTTTAGCAGTGCAGAGATCTATTGATGCTGATGTGCTTAGGACTATTGAAAATGTTGAGAAAGAGATTAATAAATTAAAGATTGCCTATCCAAAACTGAAAATTGTCATAACAGACACCCAGAAAGATACTATAAACCAAAGTATATCAAATATGTTTGAGTCTTTGAGAGATGCTATAATTATGTCAACAATTGTAGCTTTTTTTTTCCTAGCCTCGTTTAGGCAGGTTTTAGTAGTTCTTTTTACTATTCCTCTTGTGTATGCATCTACAATAGCCATGATGTATATTTTTGACATAGATTTTAGTGTAGTAACTCTCACAGCAATAATTCTTGCTTTAGGCTTATTACTTGATGACGCTGTAGTAGTAATGGAAAATATTGAACGTCATTATAAAGAATTATGTAAACCAATAAAACAGGCTGTTATTGATGGAACAAAAGAAATTATGTTTGCAGATTTTTCTGGAACAGTTACTACAATGGCAGCTCTTTTTCCTATTATGTTTGTTGGAGATTATCCTCAGACTATTTTTAGACCATTGGTTGCTACTCTTTTAATTGCTCTTTTAGCCTCTTATGTAATCTCAATTACAACTGTTCCTCTTTTGAGTATAAGATTTTTAGCTCTGAGAGCAAAATGGATTTTAAAGGCAGAAGACATTTTTATGGCGATCTCTGATAATTTTAATAAATTTGCAAGAAAATTTTTTGCTAGTCTTGCCCAGTCTGCAATGGAGAATAAATCTTTAACTATTTTTTATTTTGTGATTCTATTTAGCCTTTTTTTTATTAGTATAAAGATGGTATTGCCTGTAGTTGGCCAAGAACTTATGCCAGCAATGGATACAGGAATTGTTAAGATAAATGTTACAATTGATCCAAATCTTTCTATTGAAAATAGTGAAACAGTATTAAAGAAAATAAATAAAGCTATTTATAAAAGTGGTAGAGTTTTAAGAGTTTCTGCTGCTATAGGTAGTGAACCTGGAGTTCTTAGCATTGGCAGTGGCAGTGGAATTGATCATATTTCTATTACTGCTGCCTATGTTAATAGATTTGCAAGAAAAAAATCTATTTGGGATATAGAGAGAAACTTAAGGAAAAGAATACAACAGATTCCAGATATAAAATATTTTACTGTGTTTGATTATGGAGCAACTGCTCTTTCAAGTATAAGAGGAAATATAGATGTTATGTTGTCTAGTGACGATTTTAAAACACTGTCAACGGCCTCTGATATTATTTATAAAATATTATCTAATACTAGAGGATTAGTTAATGTGGCCAAAACATGGGACTTGGATAAGGTTGTTTATAAGTTAATTATCGATGAACAGAAAGCATTTTCTTATAATATCTCTTCAAATGAGATTGCAAGACAAATAGGACTTATTTTAAAGGGGGCTGGTGTAGCAAAAAAATCTATTCAAAATTCAAAGGATATGACTGTTAGAGTATGGAGTAAAAATGATAATCGTTTGTTTAATTATTTAAGTAGCTTGTTGATAGATACCCCAAAAGGAAAGATTCCTTTATCCACTATTGTACATTTAGAAAAACAAAAAGAGCCATCTCTTATTACAAGAGAAGGTTTAGAGTATACAGTTGATGTCTATGGGTTTAGAGAAAAAGATGCAATTTCTCATATAATGAAAAATTTTGATGAAGTTTTTAAAAACTATAGGTTACCCATAGATGTAAATATAGTCCAAACAGGAGATATTGCTCAGTTTAAAGATTCTGCTAAAAGAATGGCCAAAGCTGTTTTATGGGGGGTGTGTCTTATTTTTTTAACTCTTATACCTATGTTTAATTCTTTAAGAGCACCTTTACTCATAATTTTTTCTATACCTTTGACATTAGTGGGTGCGAGTTGGACTCTTCTTGCTTTAGGGTATCATACTTCTATGCCTGCAATGATGGGTTTTATTTTGTTAAGTGGTATAATTGTCAATAATGCTATTTTGCTAATAGAATTTGCTTTATTGGGTATGAAAAAAGGACTTAATGCAAAAGAAGCTATGTTAGAAAGTATTAAAATAAGGACACGGCCTGTTTTGATGACAGCGTTTGCTACCACAGCAGGCATGTTACCTGTTGCTTTGGGTTGGGCAATAGGATTAGAAAGACTTGCTCCCCTTGGGGCAGTAGCTATTGGTGGACTTATGATAGGTACCTTTCTTACTCTTGTATTTATCCCCATAGTGTTTGTTTGGATTTATAGGAAAAGTAATTAAAACTTACCCCTAGGGTTTATTCTTTTTGCTTGGTGGATTTAATATTGGGAGTCTATATGTAATTAACTCTCCTTCTATTGTACGAACAGTAAGCAAAATGCTCGTAATATTTTTTTTGCCAGGAAAATATACGTACCCCATTTTGGTCATCATTGGAGGGATTGGTGCTTCTTTCCAGGCATAAGTCGTTATTTCTTTTTTGACTATTCGTTCTAATTTTTGTTCTGCCTCTGGTACAGAACTGACTCCTAACGCTGTACCCCCAATTGCTCCTCCTATGGCTGCTCCTGCAGCAATATTATCTCCTCCTAGAGCTGCAAAGAGTGCCCCTAATCCGGCTCCAATTACTGCTCCTAATGTTCCTGATCGCAAAGCATTTTTGGTTGTTTGTTTAAAAGATTCTGAAGCAAATACAATTCTTGCAGCTTCTTCAGGTGTATAAGGGAGATATTCTCCCTGAGTAGGAGAAATACCATGTATTTCTTCTAAAAGGACATAAGGTGCTTTATTTGTTTTATTTTTAAAAACTAGGAAAACAGGAAGCAGTCCTGCTTTAGCATAGTTTAACCCCTGCCCCTCGTATTGATATTTAAGTGCAGCAATATCCCACTGAGGGCTTATAATACTGCCTTGTACTGAGGATGGATTTACTACTTTTCTTGGTTGCGGTAAAGGATGGGTTGCCATACAAGCGCTTAAAAATATTATACAAAAAGACAATAAAAAATTTTTTATATTCATAATTTTTCTCCTTGGTTTTTAAATTTAACTAAAACCAATTGTAATATACAAATAAAGCAAGAGCAAGGCTAATAATACGCAAACTTTGATTGAAAATAATAAGAATTAGAGCTAGCCGCGGCGGATAAATCCCTGCATAATATGGGAATTGATGTCGGATTGCCCTAATAGGTGAAGATAAAATATTGCCTATGGTTAAAGCTAAGACAATTTGTTTTATATCTAAAACATGTGCTTCTAATAGAGCTCCTGCTGCAGCTAAACCTGCACTAAATTCTGCTGCCATTTGCATGATAATAATGCCAAGAGATTTAGCAGGTAGCCATGGAAAATAGATAATAATTCCAGCAAGTTTCCCTTCGAGCCAATGGAAAAATCCATATTTGGCTAAAATTTTAAATCCTACATAAATGGGAATTGTAAAAAGGATGATTTTTTTAAATCTTTTTTGAAATCTGATTAGAGTTTTTTTTAAGATAGATTCTGATTTATTTTGATCTGTTGGATGGAAGGTAGAGGAGATATTTGTTTTAGGTAAAATAAAGTGCGCTAAGAAGACTGTAAATATTGTTCTTAAGAAAGCTGCACTAATAGTTAAAGCAAAGTATGGCCACGTAGCTTCTTTAATAAATGGAGCTACAATGAAAAAGGTAGTTGGAAGATGTAAAAAATAAGTGGGGAGAGAATTAAATAGATTGGATAGAATTAATTCTTTTTTGTTTAATTTCCCCTGATCATAAGCTTCTGCTAATATGGTATTAGCACTTATTCCAGAAAAAAAAGCAATGGAAAAGCTGGCACCAGAAATATCCTTTAGCCGTCCAAACTTTATTAGAGGGTAAGATAATTTGGCTAAAAATTTTGTCCAATTTAAAGCTTCAATTAGGTTGCCTATAAATATTCCTAAAGCAATAAAAAATACTAGACGCAAAAGAGGATAAAAATAGTGTGCAAGAATATGCTCCATATTAAATAAACTTTATATGGTTTTGAAAGTATTGTAGAATTATATTTGCAGATATTTTATCGGCTTGCTTAATGTATTATTGTCCTTGTGCTGCGCAAACCCATTCTGTTGAGGGCCTTAAGAGTAAGTGACTTTCTAATTCGTCAATAATTTTATGGGCCTTTAACTCTTGTATACTTTGACTTAATTTTTTTTCACCAGCTAACCAACGAGGAACAATATTTTCCATATTTAAGGCTTGATTTTCACTAATTAGGGCTTCTAAAATTAGATAAAGAGAAGTGGCGTCTACACTAAGGCCTAACTCGAATATTTTTTGGTTCATAAACTAACTCCTTAAAAATTTGGTTCATAAATTTTATAACTTTTTCCTTTTTTTGGCAAAGTAAAAATTCAATTTAAAATAATTAACTTAACTTTCAAAATTGCTTGAAAGTACATTTTTCCCTTGCTGTCTAAAGACTTGGACATATCTAAATTTGCTTTCGGGTTGTGCATACACTGGTTCAGATAGACGATGTTTGCTTTTGTTCTTTAACATATTTTATATATTGTATACCTATAGCTTTTCTGAAAGCTTCGCTAAGATGTGTTACCTAAATCATCTGTAATGCATATCAGAAAAGGTGTTTTCTAATTAGCGAAGTCAGAAAGGTGAATAGTTGAATAATTGATAAGTTAAATAGAGGTTAGATTAGAATATTTGGTTTACTTTTTAACTTGTTGAGTTTAAAATTTAAATTTAATTTTAGAAAATTTAGGAGAAATGACTGGCCTATGTGGTATAGTTTTGTTGACGTAGAAATTCATTTAGAAAATATAGTCAAAAATTTTTTGTTTTTACAAGAAAGTTGTTCTTCTCTCGTCCCTGTTATTAAGGCAGATGCTTATGGGCATGGACTTATTCCTGTTGCTAGAGCTCTTACCCATGCTGGGGCAAAGGCCTTTGCAGTTGGTAGTGTAGAAGAAGGAGTGGCCTTAAGGCTTATGCCTTTTGAAGGAGATATTATTTCTCTTTTGGGACCTGTTGAACAACGAGATTTTAAATTAATTTGTGAGTATAATATAATTCCTTTTGTGTATCATTTTGAACAAATTGAAAATTTGGGGGAAATTGCAAAAAGACAATGCCCTGTAGCCTTAAAATTTGATACAGGTATGGCTAGGTTAGGTTTTACTGAAAAGGATATTCCCCGCATAATAGATAAATTACGCTTTTACTCAAATCTTGAGTTGAAAATAGTGGCTTCTCATTTAGCTCTGGCTGATAGCGTGGAAAATGATTTTGTTTTAGAACAGGTGAAACGTTTTAATAATATTTGCCAAATGTTAACTCAGGCAGGCTTTAAATTCAAAAAAAGTTTGGCTAATTCTGCTGGCATTTTGGCATGGCCTGAAACTTATTATGATTTTGCAAGGCCTGGTATTGCGTTATATGGAGGAAATCCTTTTTGGGGCACTAATTGGCAAGAAAAAGGAGTTTCCCTTAGACCAGCTATGAAAGTAAGAGCTCCTCTTGTTAATGTCCGCTCTTTATCCAAGGGTGAAACCATTAGTTATGGTCGAACTTTTAGAGCGCCTAGTGATATGAAAGTAGGCATAGTCGCAGTGGGATATGCAGATAATTATTCTAGGTCTCTTTCAAATAAAGGATGGGTAGTAATAAAGGATAAAAGATGTCCGATAATTGGTAGGGTATGCATGCAGATGATGGCTGTGGACATAACAGGAATTCAATCTATAGAGAGAGGCGATATGGCATATTTATTGGGTGGGAGAAATGTTAGCATTTTGCCAGAAGAACTGGCAGAGTGGTGGAATACTATTTCTTATGAAGTTTTTTGTGTTTTGGGACAAAACAATAGAATTTATGTATGAGAGTAATTTTAATTTACCCCCCTTGTTTTTATGATAGGCCAGGAGATGAAGACCATACTATAATGCCAATTGGCCTATATTATATTGCGTCTTATTTATTGGAAAATGGACATAAAGTATCTTTAATTAATGGACATAATGTCTCTTATTCCAAAGAATATTTTTGCCAATTAATTCAAGAGGAGAAACCTGATGTAGTTGGCTTTTCTGTATTTAATGCTAATAGGGTTAATGCCTTAAAAGGGGTTAAATGGATTAAACATATTAATAGACAAATTATTACAATTTTTGGCGGGGTAGCTGCTACCTTTATGGCAGAAGATTTCTTAACATATTGTAAAGAATTGGACTATGTGGTTTGTGGGGAGGGAGAAATAACTTTATTGGAACTGGTAAATTGTCTTCAAAGTAAAGATAGAAATATAGAACAAATAAAAGGTTTGGCTTTTAGACAAAAGGATGAGGTCATTTTTACCCCTTCAAGAGGGTTTATTTCTGATTTAGATTCCTTACCCAACCCTGCTAAATATTTTACTTATAATCATGTCCTATTAAGTAGAGGATGTCCTTATAACTGTTCTTTTTGTGCTTCTCCTCGTTTTTGGCAAAGAAGGTGTCGCTTTCACTCGCCTGCATATTTTGTAGAACAATTAAAACTGTTATACTCTAAGGGAGTAAATTTTTTTTATGTTTCAGATGACACTTTTACTTTTAAAAAGGAGTATGTGTTAGAGGTATGCGAAAGAATATGTAAGGAAAAGTTGCCTATAAATTGGTTTGCTATCTCTAGGGTAGATGCCTTAGATGAAGAAATAGTAAAGGCAATGCGAAAGGCTGGGTGTATTCAAATTAGTTTTGGTTTGGAGAGCGGCTCTTTAAAAATTCGGAATATTTTTAATAAACATATTAAAGAAGAGGATGCTGTTAAATCTTTTTATTTATGTAAAAAATATAGCATATTGCCCAGAGCATATTTTATCTATGGATCTCCTGGGGAAAATGAACAAACAATTGAGGAAACTCTAAACTTAATTGAAAAGATAAAACCCATTAATTCTATTTTTTATATTTTACATCTTTTTCCAGGTACAAAGTTATATGATGAATTTAGAACAAAAAATCTTATAAAACAAGAATCATTAAATAAAAATCCAGAAGATATTCTTTATTTTGAACTAGATCCTAACTTGACAAAAACAGATATTTTACGGTTTGGCAAAAAATTAAGAAATTATTTTTATTCTAACTTGCCTAGATATGTTTTAGATATGGAGCTTAGTTCAGATAAAGAATTTTATCTTCACCATGCAGATTTTCTTTCTAGACTAGCCATGACTTTTAGTCATGGAGACTTTGCCCAAAATAAATATTTAAAAAATCAAGAAGAAGTTGCTTGGGAACTTTTTGTAAGATCTTTAAAATTTTCTATCACAGAGAGAGCGTTTTTAGGTCTGGGTATTTTGGCTCAGAAAAGAGGGGATTATAAAAGTTCTATTAGTATTTTACAAAAAGGATTAAAATATTTTCCTAAAAGTAAACATTTAAAGATGTGTTTGGGTGTTAGTTATTTAAATTGTGGAGATAAGAAAAACGCTAAAGAATGTTTTAAGCCTTTTGTTCATATTGACCCCAAAGCTAAGGATTATTTGCGGGAATGTCGATAATTGTTATCGGATAAAAATAGTTGCCGTAATGGCGTTTTTTTAGTTAGCGTATGGTTGTTAAATTTAAAGTTAAATTTGAGAGGAGGCTGAAGATGAAAAAGTCTGTATGTTTTGTTGTGTGTTTTTTCATATGGGCAAGTATAGGATGGGCAATTACTGGAAAAGAGGTTATTGAGAAACAAAAACAGAAACATAAAGTAAAGAGCGAAGTGGCAACAGAAATAATGCTTTTGGTAGATAGTGATGGTAGTAAAGAGAAGCGCTTGGTAAAGCGATATGCCAAAGAAGTCGAGCCAGATATACATCGTTATCTTATAGTTTTTACTGCACCTGCAGATATCAAAGGCACGGCTTTACTCACTTGGGAAAATAAAGATAGAGCAAATGATCAATGGTTATATATGCCTGCTATTAAAAAAATGCAAAGAATTGCTAAAGGAAGTAAGAAAAATTATTTTATGGGAACAGATTTTACTTATGAAGATATGGAGCCAGAAGATATAGACAACTATAATTATACAATTTTAAGGGAAGAGACTTTGACCCAAGATAAAAAAGATTGGCCTTGTTATGTTATTGAGGCGGTTCCAGCAACTAAGCAGAAAAAGAGAGAAAGTAGTTATGGAAAGAGAATTATGTGGATTACTAAGAATGATCTTTTAACCTTAAAAATTGAGTTTTATAATAAGAGAGGAAAGCTAATAAAGGTACAAACCAATCATGGTTTTAAAGAAGTCCAATCTGGTGTATTTAGACCAACTAAAACTTTAATGAACAATATAGAACGTAAACATAAAACTCTTACAGGTACTAAGACAAGATCTGTTAATGTTGAATTAGATAATTCTGTTTTTACAGAAAGGTATATCCTTACTGGGAGATATCTACAATAAAATTTTTTAAACTGAATTTATTCTTTTTCTAGTAATGTATAAAAATTATTAGTTCATGATAAAAGGGGTCAACATTGCATAAACTAATGCTTTTTGCTCTAAAACATAGAGTCTTATCTCTTTTAATAATTATTGTTATTTCATCTATTGCTATCCCTTATGCCTTAAAAGTGAGGCTAGATGTCTCTACCAGAGGTATGATGGAAGAAGGAGACAAAGATCTATCTTTTTATGAAGAAACTTTAAGGCGTTTTGGAACAGATAATATAAGTGTAATTTATGTGAGAGATAAAAAACTGTTTTCACCTGCAAAATTGAAGCGCTTGCAAGATTTAGCCTACGAGTTGGAAGATCTACCAGGTGTTAAGAGAGTAGACAGTATCTTTTCTGTTAATAATTTTAAAGCTTCTCCTGAGGGTTTAGAGACAGGTCCTTTAGTAGACTGGTTGCCAGAGACTAAAAAAGAGGCAGATGAAATTTTACATAATGCCTTAAATAATCCTATTGTAGTAAAGGATTTAGTTGCTGCTGATGGGAAGAGTCTTGCATTAAATTTATTATTAGAAAGTAGCAGAGAAGATAAAGATTCTCAAATAAAAATATCAGAAAATATTGATAAAATTTTAGCTAAGTATCATTCTGATTTTGATAAAATTTTTCAATTTGGCTTATCTTATACCCAACGTAAAATTAGTGAAAATATCATTACTGATCAAATAGAGTTGGTTCCTCTTTCTGTTATAATTTTATTACTTACCCTTATGTTGAATATTAGATCTCCAGGTGGAGCTGTTTTACCGATGTTAACAGCTGGCACCAGTGTTTTATGGACCGCAGGATTTATGGGATATTTTGGTATTCCTTTAAATATTCTTACAGTGATTGTTCCATCTTTGATTATTGTTATTGGATCAACGGAGGATATTCATATTATTTCAGAGTTTATGGATGAAAATAATAAGCTCAATAATAAAAATAAAGCGATTTCTGTTTTGGCTAATAAAATTGGAGTAGCTATATTACTGACTTCTATTACTACATTTTTAGGTTTTTTTTCCATAACTTTAAATAAGATAACTTTATTAAAACAGTTTGGATGGGTTTCATCTTTTGGCTTATTTGTAAACCCTTTAATTACTTGTATTTTGGCCCCAATATATCTTTATTATTTTCCTCCTAAATTGGCGAGAAGACAAAAAAAGGAGAGTGTCTTTAAAATTATAGAAAAAAAATTAATTCATTTTGTTTTAAATAATAAGAAAGCTATACTTTGGGGAGCTGTTGGTTTAAGTACTTTATTTTTTCTCTTTATTCCTAAAATAAAAGTAAATAATGATTTACTTGGTTATTTTAAATCTAATTCCGATATTGTGAAGAGGAGCAAGATACTACACAGAGATCTTTCTGGGGCACAAGTATTTTTTTTACGTATTACTTCTGGAGAAAAAGGAACTTTTAAGAAAGTTAAGTTTTTAAAACAAGTAGATGTTGTAGAAAAGATATTAAAAGATATGAAGGCTTTTGATAATGTACTGTCGTTTGTTGATTATTTAAAATTTATTAATAGAGAAATGAACAATGGGAAAAAAGAATTTTTTAAATTGCCAGATAAAGATAATCTGGTTTCTCAATATATTTTACTTTTGCATAGAGATGATATTTCGCGCTATGTTACTTCTGACTTTAGTGAAGTTAATATAGTTGTCAGGCATAATATTTCCTCGTCGTATATTTTAAATAGAGAGTTAAATATATTAAAGAAAAAGATTGAAGAGGTCTTAGATCCACATCTTCATTTTAAAATTACAGGAGAGGGTATTTTAATTAATAAAGCAGCTGATTCTATGGCAAAAGGACAAGTTCAGTCTATTTCTTTTATTTTAGTTGTGGTATTTTTGCTGATGAGTTTACTTTTTGTTAATTTTAAGGCCGGTATAATTTCGTTGGTTCCTAATATTGTACCCATAGTATGGATTTTTGGATTTATGGGCATGTTTGATATTCCTTTAAATGTGGGTACGACTATGATTGCGGCAATTTCTATTGGTATTGCGATAGACGATACAATTCATTTAATGTCGCGTTATAACAAAGAACTTAGAAATGTGCAGGATCAGGCATTAGCTATAGATTTGTGTCTACAAAGTGAGATTCGTCCAGTAATTGCTACTTCTGTTGCGCTGGCATTAGGCTTTGCTATCTTAGGTTTTTCTAATTTTTTACCAGTGGTGTATTTTGGTTTACTTTCTGCCTTAGTTATGTTTTTTGCTGTTGCCAGTGATCTTTTATTAACTCCTTCTGTATTAACTTCTACTCAGTTAATTACTCTTTGGGATCTTATTAAGCAACAAGTTTCTGGCGAAGTCTTAAGGCGTTGTCCTTTGTTCATGGGGTTGAAAAAATGGCAGGTAAAAAGACTTATTTTATTGGGAAGATTGTTAGAATTTTTGCCTAGAGAACCTATTATAAAACAAGAAGATTATGGAGATTCTATGTTTATTTTGCTTCAAGGAGAAGCAGAGGTTTGGACAAAGGGGCAAAACAAGAGGGTTTTGTTGGCTAAATTAAAGGAAGGTGATATTTTTGGAGAAATGGCCTTAGTAAATCCTGGCCCACGTTCTGCTGATGTCATTGCTAGCACAGAGGCCAAGGTGTTAGAATTAAATTTGAAATCTTTTAAGAGAATACAGTTAGTTTCTCCAAGGCTAGCTGCAAAAGTATATTTAAATTTAGCAAAAGTTTTAGGAGTTCGTTTAAAGGATATGGATCGTAGAATGGTGGAGGATAACATATGAAAAAAATTATTTTGTTTTTTTTGTGTTTTTTTATTTTGGGATTATATGTGAATAAAATATACGCAGAAGATGATTTAGATTTACTAAATAGCTTAGATACAGAACTGCAAGAAGAAAATATTAATAAAGATGAAAATTTATTGAATGAATTAGATTTAGATCAAAAAAAAGAAAAAGATAAAGAATGTATATTTAAAGTTTTAGCAAAAAATTTAAGTGGAGATTTTAGGATAAGGTTAGAGCATTTTTGGAGAAAGCCTGACAAAAGAAAAGGGATTGATAGACAGTCAGATATTGGTTCATTATTACTTAATTTTGCTTCGTATTATGTACTAAATAACTTTAGGTTTGATTTTTCTGGATGGTTAGAAGGAGGAAATCAAAAAGATACTTATGCTGGAGTTAGTGAATATTTTCAAGATAGAGATAGAAGGCGACGTTATGCTGAATTAAATGAAATTTATTTAACCTATTCTGCATCAGATTATGATTTAACTGTTGGGAAAAAAATATTTAAAAATGGGATCTCTACTCTTTATTCTCCCGTAGATAGACATTCGCCTAAAGATGGAAATGATCCTATGGATACACAAGATTATGGCTTGTGGCAATTAAAGTTAGATTATTATGTAGAGAATGATTCCATTACCTTTGCTATTCTTCCTGTTTTTCAGACTAGTAAATCTCCTAGTGAATATTCAAGATGGACTGGATCAGTAGTAGAAGATGATAAACAAGTTGATTCAGATTTTTATACGTTGGATGTAGATAAAAATAATACTAGAATAGAAAATGAATATCCTGATGTAGATTTAGAGAATATAGCATATTTTGCTAAAGTTAAAGGTACAAGGGCAGGATGGGATTTATTTTTCTCTACTTATCAAGGGTTAAATCCCTATTATGTGTTAAAAGAGGAACATAGAAATGGAAAAATTTATTATATAAAGAAAAATGTCTTTATAGGGGAATATGCAGGAGGTTTTTCAACTACTTATAAAAAGTGGGAATTTCACGGAGAAGCATTATATAATCATAGTTATAATTCTAAAGATGATAATTATGTAAGTTATGTTTTGGGGTTAACTTATACAATAGATGATTTATTACAAAGTTTAAAATTAAAAAAGATGATTATAACTATTGAATATGGGGGTGAGTTTGTTACTCAAAAACAGAGCGCCAAAGGATATATTAAAAGTTCACAAGAGATGCGTCCTGGTAGAAATGATATATTTTCTTTTGTGCGTTTAGAAATTACAGATAATTGGAATTTGGAGTATACTTCCAATTTTGAGCTTTCCAAAGGAGGAAGAATAAATAGATTGATTTCCGAGTATAAGTTTAAATCTGGTCTTAAATGGAAAGCAGGAGTGGAGTTTTTTAATGGAGGTAAACATAGTTATTATGGGAGATGGCGAAAAAACGATAGGATTTTTACAGAGTTAATTTATCCTTTTTAATGCAAGGAATGTTTATAAATTTTATTCTCTAAATAAAAGGGATTGTTTTTTTAGATTAATTCCCGTAAAATTCTATTTTCTGAAGATAATTTTTCTTCTGGTGCCGCAAGGCTTAATAGGGAATCCCGTGCAATTCGGGAGCGGTCCCGCCGCCGTGAGTTCCAATAACCTTAAACTCCAAGAGTGCCACTGTTCTTTTTTAAGAATGGGAAGGCCGAGTTTAAGGGGAACGAGCCGGAAGACCTGCCAGAAGAAGTCTTTCCTCCTAGATAACGGGGGCTTTATCTAGGAGGCGCTGTATTTTAATCTTTTTAAAAAGCCCCTAAAATTTATATGGAGGGTATTTTATGTTAAAAAAATGTTTAGTATTGGTTTTGGGGCTATGTTTATTTGTAGGCGTTAGTAGTATTTGTTTTGCTTCAAAACACAAACATTCTCCTAAACCAGGAATTTTGCTTGTTGCTTTTGGTACATCTTATCCTGATGGTAAAAGGGCTTATTCTTTTTTTGAAAAAGAGGTTAAAAAGGCATTTCCTGGTATTGAGGTAAGATGGGCCTATACTTCTTCTATTATTCGCCATAAATTAGCTAAAGAGGGGAAAAATATTCCTTCTCCTGTAAAAGCTTTGGCTCAGATGATGAGCGATGGGTTTACTCATGTAGCAGTCCAATCTCTACATACTATACCAGGAGAAGAATATGAATATCTGGAACAGGTAGTAGAAGGGTTTTCTGTAATGCCAAAGGGGTTTACTAAGATTGTTTTAGGGACACCTCTTCTTTATTCTGTTCACGATATTCCTAAGGTAGCAGATGCTTTATTAAAAAATTTACCTAGTTTAAAGAAGGGCTGGGGTATTGCCTTAATGGGGCATGGTACAGAACATAGAGCAAATAGTTATTATGCAGCTTTGCAATATGCGCTTTGGTTAAAAAACAAGAAAGTATTTTTGGGTACAGTAGAAGGCTGGCCTACGATTAGAGAGGTTAAGCAAGAGTTAAAGCAACATAAAATAAAAGATGTTTATTTGATGCCATTTATGTCAGTAGCTGGAGACCATGCTCATAATGATTTGGCAGGAGATGAGTCAGATTCTTGGAAGGGGATTTTAAGTAAGGCTGGATTCAAATGTCATCCTATCCTTAAAGGTACAGGAGAAATGAAGGAAATTGTAGAAATTTGGATTGAGCATTTAAAACACGCTTATGCTAAGTTGGGTTTAAAGTAATAATTTGTTGCTTAGAATAAAGTTAATTGTAAAGAGCAGGCTTGGTACTTGTTTGGAGTTATAAAGTTTATTTAAAGGCCTGCTCTTTCTTTAAAAATGTGGTATCTCAAATAAAGAAAGAGAGTTTTTTTAATGACTAATAGAGGACATTTTTATGCTGTTGGAGTAGGGCCAGGTAGTCCTGACTTACTTACCTTAAGAGCAGTAGATATAATTTCTAAAGCAGATGTGTTAATTTGTCCTGCTTCAGCTAAAAAAAATGAAAGTTTGGCTTTAAATATTATTAAGCCTTGGATAAAGAAACAGAAAATAGAACTTGTTAAATATCCAATGCGCAAAGATGTTGGCGGTACTTGGAATTTGTGGGAGCATGTGGCCAAGAGAGTAAAGAAAGGTTGTGAACAAGGAAAAATTATTGCCCAGATTACATTAGGAGATCCTTTATTTTATAGTACTAGTTGTTATTTATTAACTTCATTAGAAAAAATTTTTCCTAAAAGCCATATTCATGTTGTTCCTGGTATTACAGCTTTTCAAGCGACAGGAGCGAAGTTTGGTTTGCCCTTTGTTTGGCAAGAAGATAGCTTTATGGTTATGCCAGCATCTGATTTACAAAGAATAGAACAGGCTATTTCTTGGTGCGAGACTTTGGTGTTATATAAAGTAGGTAAAGTTTTAAAAGAAGTTCTGTTTTTATTAGATAAATACAACTTGTTCCCTTCTAGTTACTTAGCAGCATACGTAGAACAAGAAGGAGAATATTTAATTTCTAATCTTAAAAAAGATTTGACCCTGCCGGGTTACCTTGTCACTTTAATCATTCAAACAGGGCATAAAAGTTGGAATTATAAAAAATAATTAGATTATGCGCTTTGGACTTAGTACAGGCACTTATGCTGCAGCCTTAGCTAAGGCAGGTACGCTTGCTTTAGTGAAGAAAATTTTTGTTCCAAAGGTATGGATACTCTTGCCTGAAGGTATGTGGGTACAGATTCCTGTTAAAACTTCTAAAATTGGGAAAGGGGTTTTGGTTTCTACTGTTAAAGATGCTGGCGATGATCCTGATATAACTCATGGTTTAGAATTACAATGTAGATTGGAGCTTAGAAAAGATTCTAAGATTAGATTTAATAAAGGCAAAGGTCTTGGAATTATAACTAAACCAGGGCTTGCTTTACCTATTGGAGAGGTTGCTATAAATCCTGTGCCTAGAAATATGATTAAAAAGGCTATCAGACAAGTATTTTTAGGTGGAGTTAATTTGACTTTTATTATTCCTAAAGGAGAAGAGATAGCTGCAAAGACTTTTAATCCTAGGCTTGGTATTAAAGGGGGAATTTCTATTTTAGGAACAAGCGGTAGAGTGAGGCCTTTTTCTTTAAAAGCAATTCAAGAAACTATTCGTCTTCATTTAAATAGTCTTTTACAACAAGAAATAAAAACAATAGTATTAGTGCCTGGTCGAATAGGAGAAAAGGCAGCTCAAAAACTTGGGTTTAATAATATTGTTGAAGTTAGTAATGAGTGGCAAACAGCATTTGATTATTTGCAAAAGAAAGATTTAAAACAGATTATTATTGTTGGTCATCCTGGCAAGTTGTTAAAATTTTTACAGAATGACTTTGATACCCACAGCAAACGTTCTAAATCTGCAGTGCCTATTTTAGAGAAGTATTTATTTGAGTTATTTGAATTGAAAGTAAAGTTGAATACAGTGGAACAAGGGTTTAAAATTTTAAATAATTCTCAGAAAAGAAAGTGTGCAACTTTTTTAGCTAATTTGTTAAAAATAAAAATAAAAACTACTTTTTGTCTTCAAAGTGAAGTATGTGTTTATCTTATTGACTATAAAAGTAATGTATTAAATTTTTAAAAAAATATCCAATGTTTATAACCATGCAACAATTTTTTCTAAAAAGTTGATTGAATAAAAAGTAAAACACTTTAATTATATGCCGTATCTTGGTTTTGCAAATCAGATAGTTTTGATATTTCCAAAAATTTGGATTATATTTTGAGATTATTTTATATATGAAATTAGAGAATAAAATAGTTATTTTGGGATGTGGGCCAGGTAGCCCTGAATATGTCTTGCCTGTGGTAAGACAAAAGTTGTTTTCATTAGAGGTGATAGTAGGAAGTAAACGCTTGCTTAATTTATTTCCTGAATTTAAAGGCGAGAAATACGAAAGTGTATCTATAAAAGAAACACTTTATTTTTTAGATAAAGCAAGAATGCATAGACTTTGTGGAGTATTAATTAGTGGGAGCCCTTTATATTTTAGTTTGGCTAGTTTAATTGTAAATAAATTTGGTCAAGAGGCCTGTGAGATTATTCCTGGAATCAGTGCTGCAGATATTGGACTAGCCAAATTAGGCTTGGTTGGGAAAAGAGTACATTATTTTAGTGTACATGGTCGAAGGCCAGATTTTGGCTTTGATAGCTTAAACAACTGGGAAGTTGTAGTTATTTTTTTAGGTAAGGACTGGGATTGGTTGGAAGAGGTAAATGTATTTAGCGTTTCTAATTTTACTTGGTTTTTTTTAGAAAATTTAACCTTGCCCTCAGAAAGAATATTGAAAATAAAAGAAGATAAACTGCCTCAAATATTAAATCCTTCCTTGCTTATTGGCATAAGAGAACCTTTATGAAAACGGCAATTATTACCTTTTCAAAACAAGGTTATTGTGTAGCTAAAATTTTGTCTAAACAACAAAAAGCAGATATATTTGTTCATAAAAAAGTTGAAGTTAGTACTTCTAATGTGTTTTCAAAAATAAGGGATATTTTACCTTTTATCTGGGAAGAGTTTTCTCAACTTATTTTTATTGCACCTTCAGGGCTTGTTATTCGAAGTATTTCTTCTTTACTAAAGAGTAAGTACAGTGACCCTGCTGTAGTAGTAATAGACATTGGTACAAGGTGGGTAATTAGTTTGCTTTCTGGACATGAAGGGGGGGCTAATAAATTAGCATATGACGTGGCAAATATATTAGGTTGTGTGCCTATTATCACTACTAGCTCTGAGGCTAGAAAAAATATTTTAGTTGGTATGGGTTGCAGAAAGGGCATTAAACTAGAAATTTTAAAAGAAGCACTATTTTTGGCTTTAGAACAAGTAGGAGAGCCTTTGGCTAAGGTACGACATATTGCTAGTATAGAATTGAAAAAAACAGAGCCAGGCTTGCTAGCTTTGGGAAAAGAATTTAATATCCCTATCTTATTTTTGCCTAAGTTTTTTTTTCAACAATGCAAGTTTGATTACACTCCATCTACTTTTGTAAAAGAAAAAATAGGAGTTTTTGGAGTAGCAGAGCCCGCCTGTTTAATGAGTGGACATTGTCCCAAACTTATTTTGGAGAAGACAACATGGAAAGGTGTGAGCGTTGCGTTGGCAAAGGAAAGTTGTATGTGCTTGGAATAGGTCCTGGGAGTAGAGAATATCGTACTTTGAGAGCAGAGAAAATTTTAAATCGAGTTGATGTTTTAGTGGGATATGAAAAGTATATTGAGTTGATAAAAGATCATGTTAAAGACAAAGAGGTTATTTCTTCAGGAATGAAGAAGGAAATATGGAGAGTAGAGCAAGCATGTAAGAGAGTTTTAGAAGGTAAGGTTGTTGCCTTAATCTCATCTGGAGATGCGGGTATTTATGGTATGGCTGGACTTGTTTTAGAAGTTATGGATAGAGATAATTTAAAATTTGATTTGGAAATTGTACCTGGAGTAAGTGCAGGTCAATTTTTAGCCGCCAGGGTGGGAGCACCTTTGATGCTAGATTTTGCTTGTATTAGTTTAAGTGATTTGCTTGTGCCCTGGGAGACAATAGAAAAACGTCTTAAAGCTTTGGCCAAAAGTGATTTAGTTACAGTTATATATAATCCTAAAAGTAAAAAAAGAACATGGCAATTGAAAGAGGCCTTAAATATTTTTAGTTCAGTACGAGGACAAGAAATTTGGGTTGCAGTGGGGAAAAATTTAAGCTTAACTACTGAAAAATATTATATTGTGTTGCTTAAAGATTTAAAATTAGATTCGATAGATATGCGCACAACTTTAATTATTGGCAACTATCAAACCCAGAAAATAGGAAATTTTTTAATGACTTTGCGTGGATATTCTGCAAAGTGGGGAGAAAACTTGTTTCAAAGAAATTCAGAAATGGATATTTTTAAAAAGGAATAACAAGGAGGATTAGATGGCAGCATTTTCTAAACAATATTTGATTGACGATTTATCCCATAAGGATGCTTGGCGTTTATTTAGAATTATGGCTGAATTTGTAGATGGATTTGAAAATTTGAACGATCTTGGACCTGCAATTTCTATTTTTGGTTCAGCCAGAGTTTCTCCTGAAGATAGAGAGTATAAATTGGCCTATGAAACAGCTAAAAAACTTGCTGAAGCTGGTTATGCAGTAATTACTGGTGGAGGCCCTGGTATTATGGAAGCAGGGAACAAAGGTGCTACAGAAGGAGGAGGAGTCTCTGTTGGCTTAAATATTCAGTTACCTTTTGAACAAAAGCCAAATGATTATGCTACTATCAAATGTGAATTTAAATATTTTTTTGTTCGAAAAGTGATGTTTATTAAATATGCTATGGGATATGTGGTCATGCCTGGTGGATGGGGTACCTTAGATGAATTAAGTGAAGCCTTGGTTCTTACACAGACAAAGAGAATTAAGCCTTTTCCAATTATTTTAGTGGATAAAGAATTTTGGAGCCCTTTGGTGGACTGGTTTAAAGAAAAATTGTTAAAGAAGAGTTATATTAAAGAGCAGGATTTTGATTTATTTTTTTTGGTTGATGAACCAGATGAAGTAGTTTCCATTATTAAGAGATTAGTAATATTGTAATTTTGTAAAGAGTTACAATGCATAATCCATTTAAAAAATTACCCAAAGATCAATTTCCAGAAAAAAGAGAGAAACCTAAAATAAAGGAATCTTCTTTAAAAGAAGAAGATATGGATCTTTTTTGGCAAGCTGTATCTGATGTTAAACCTTTAAATAAAAAAGGTCCTGAGGTTGTTGAGAAAAAACCAAAATCAAGTTTTAAAAAGGATAAAGATTCTGCTTTAGAAAAGTTTTTAAATGGGAATTTTGAATTTAAAGTTGAATATACAGATGAATATTTGCAAGGAGTAGTTAAGGGGGTAAATGAAAGAATTTTAAATAAGTTGAGAAATGGTGGTTTTAGTGTAGAGGCATATTTAGATTTGCATGGTTTTACAGTTGATGATGCTAATTTTACACTACTTAAATTTATTCGAGATAATTATCTTCAGAATAAGCGTTGTTTATTGGTAGTTACAGGTAGAGGAATAAACTCTCCGTTGGGGATTGGAATATTAAAAAGAGAAGTCCAAAATTGGCTTACCAGAGAGCCGTTAAAGAGAATTGTTCTTGCCTTTTGCTCTGCCTTACCTAGGCACGGAGGTGCTGGAGCAATTTATGTGCTTTTAAGAAAATATAAAAAGAGCAGAGGAAAAATTATTTGGGAGCGATATCTGTATCCTGAAAAATTTTAATTTAATTTTTTAATTTATATTTATGGATTTTTTAGAAGTAAAAATAGAAAAACTTATTTGGCGAGGGAGAGGATTAGGACGAAAAGCTAATGGACAGGTGGTTATTGTTGATCCATTGGTATTGCCTTCAGAAACAGTAAGGGTAAAAGTTTATAAAGCTAAAAAAGATCATCTTTTGGCTATACCTGTTGAGATTTTAAATTCTTCTAAAAAGAGAAGAATACACCCTTGTGTTTATGCTTCAGAGTGTGGAGGATGTAAGTTTGGTTCTATTTCTGTAAAATTGGGTACGAAATTGAAATTAGCTATTTTAAAGGATGCATTTAAACGTTTTGACTTCCTTAACTATAAGGATGTTCCTATTAGCACACTCCCATCACCTAAAGGTTGGAGATATAGGCATAGAGGACAGGTTTTTATCCATAGACACTTGCCTGGGTTTAAAAAATTAGGTTCTCATGAATTTGTACCTATAAAGGACTGCCTTCTTTTTACTGCAAATTTGGGGAAGAATTTAGTAAAATTAGCTCGAAAAAAATCAGATGGTCGTTATTCTGTTATTAGTAATGGAGAAGATCTGGCTATTGAAGGAGATAATAAGGAATTAAAATTTTTTCTTCCAAAAATACCACTTGTTTTTTTGTTTTCTGCTGAACATTTTTTTCAGGCAAATTGGAAGTTAAATCAAACATTAATAGATTTAGTTTGTTCTATTCTTGCTCAAGAAGAAAAAATAGCAGATCTTTATGCAGGGGCTGGGAATTTTTCTTTACCGTTAGCGTTTTATGGGAAGAAAGTATTAGCCCTAGAATTAAATAAAAATGGTGTTTTATTAGGTGAGAAGACTGCTAAGATAAATAATTTAGGGGTTAATTTTAAACAAGTTGACCTAAATAGAAATTTTTCTTGTGTAGAACAATTTGACCCAGAAGCAATTGTTGTTGATCCTCCACGAATGGGAGCTCCTGCGCTAAAAAAGTGTGTTTCTCATTTAAAAAATTTAAGAAAAATAGTTTGGATTTCATGTGATGTGGTGAACAGTTTAAGAGACTTAAAACCATTTATAGATGTTGGTTTTAGGTTAACAAAGCTATATTTTCTAGATATGTTTCCCCAAACTTGGCATATGGAAGTGATTTTTGTTTTAGAAAAATAGACGCTGTTCTCATTTAGGGAACAGCGTCTTTAAAATTAGAGGTCATTTTTTTCAAACCAGTAAAATAATCCTAAACAACATATCCCGAAAATAATAATTACAATCCAGTGATTTATTCCAAGTAGTTGTGGAAGAGTGATTTTACCATAATTCCCAAGAGGTATTATATATGTTTTGATCCAGGGATAAATTTCAGCATATATCCCTGCCCCTACTAACATCCCTAAAATGCCCCATAAAGCATCTATTCTGCCCTCTCCAATAGCTCCCAAAGCTGTTCCAGGACAATAACCTAAAATACCCCAACCTATTCCAAATAGAGTCCCACCTATAATAATAGCCCCAAGAGCAGTAGTTTTTAAGTGAAAGTGGATTAACCCAAAATCTTTTAAGGCATAAAGGCCAACCATGGCTACAAAGATGTTAGAAAGCATAAATTTTACAATAGTCATATCTAATAATCTTAATGCTCCTATTTGTTTAGAATATCTTACTACCTGAGCACGTTGTAAAAATACTCCAAATAATAATCCTGTAATTAAACCATATACTAAATTCATGACTTATCTCCTTTTATAGATTAAATTTGCAGAAATAAGTCCACCAATAAAAAAGCAACATAACGCCAATATACTTCCTGCTGAGAGTTGAGCAACTCCACTTAGGCCGTGTCCAGAAGGGCATCCTCCTGCCATCCGGACGCCTATCATAGCAATAATCCCTCCTAAAAATGCTACAATCCCTCTTTTTAAGGGGTTAAATCCAAATTTATTTTCCCACATAGTAGGTACAAAAGATATTTTAAAAGTTTTAGAGCTCAAGCTGGCTATTAAGGAACCCAGAAAAATTCCAAAGACAAACATTACTTGCCATTCAATTTTTGGTGTTTTGGCTTGAAAATAGGCCAGGGAGGCAACATGACTAGGAGCAAAAGATTTCTCTATTAGTCCTGCGATTCGGACAAAAGAAGTAGATGCTCCAAAAAATTTACCAACTAGCCAAACTGAAACAACTAAAAGTACTCCTGATAAAGCTCCTGCAATATAAGGAGACCAATAATTTTTTTTGCGATACATTTTCCCCCTCCTTTTTTATTTTTATAAATTTATAAAATAAAATAAAAAATAAAACAACTTTTTTTAATTTTTTAGCTAGAAGTTATTGTATAACTTTGTGGGGAAAAGTTTTTTAATAAAATAAAAGGCAGATATAAAGCTAAACGTAATTATCTAAAGCTAAAATTTATTTTAAGTAGAGATAGAATTAGAATGGAGTAAGATGTTTTTAAATGTGAGATGGTTTTGTTTTTAAAACACTTTTAGTTCCTTTTAAGTTTTTAAAACACATATTTTTTTCGATGCCAGATTTTGCTTTTTGGAAATTATCAATCATTGCTCCTCCAAGATAAGTGAATCCTAATGAAAATAGACTATTACCAATAGGTGTGCTGGGTCCAAGCATTATTTTTAAAGCTTTTGAACTGGTAAAGGTTAAAATTTCTGCCAATGTCCCATTTAGAATGGTTGTTCCTGTAATGGCCACTATGTCTACCTTAGGTAATATCTCTTTAGCTTTAGAGGCAGGAAAATCTCCTGGTCTTGGATTTAACTCCAGGATCCAACATTTTTTAAAGTGAGATTTAATTTTATGTACAAATGGAAAGTGTCCAATAAGGGCGAGCTTTTTGTTTGTTCCTATTTCAATTAATAGCTCTTGAACTCTTTTTTCTTGAAAATTTTGATTTTGGAAAAGGCTATTAAAAGTAGCTAGAGCAATACTACATTTTAAAGTAGAAGTTTTAAATAACCAAGGCAATATATCTCTTATTTTCTTACCTTTTAAAGAAATGGTTGCAGGCTTAATATCTTTTTGAGAAAGAAAAGCAGCAGATAATCCAGCAGTAGATTGGCTATTTTTCACTAAAATAAGACTTTCACCTATTATAATCTCTTCTATTGTTAAATTGCCACAAATAGTTAAACCTTCTTGTACCAATTTATTTATAATGTCCTCTTGGGTTAACATGAACAAAAGATCTCCTTATTTTCAAATTATAAAAAGTAATGCTGGAAGTCCTTGAAGGAAATTTATTATATGCTAACAAAAAAATTTTGCTTTTTCATAAAATATAGGTTACTTGACAAGGTTTGACAAGCTTTGTTAGAGACTCCCTACTTTTAGGCACGTAGCTCAGGGGGAGAGCACTTGCTTGACGCGCAAGGGGTCAGGAGTTCAAATCTCCTCGTGCCTACCAGATAGAGAAAAAAAGGGAGGCTTTAATGCCTCCCTAAACTTTTATAGATATAAATTTTAAAAAGCCAGTAGTAAACTTAGGTAATGGGAAGATATTGAGATGGCCAAAATAAATTTGAAGGATTTAGGGAAAGAAGTAGATTTAAAAGAAAGTTGCCTTTTTAAAGAGCTTTTGGAATTTTTTTCAGGAAAGAAGGCTAAAAAAATTATTGCCTTTAGATGCGAGAGTGGAATTTATGATTTATCCCGTAAGATTCCAGAAGACTGTAAAGAAGTTGAGGCCATTTTTTTAGATACAAGTGAAGGACTTGAAATTTTAAGACATAGCGCAGCCCATATTATGGCAGAGGCTGTGAAGAAAATTTTTCCTACAGCAAAAGTTACTATTGGCCCTGCTATTGAAGATGGTTTTTATTATGATTTTGATTATGAACGTCCTTTTACTCCTGATGATTTGGAAAAGATAGAGAAAGAAATGGCCAAAAGTATTGCGGCTAATCATCCATTTATTCGAGAGGAAGTTTCAGCAGAAGAAGCTAAAAAATTATTTTTAAAGTTAAATGAAACTTATAAGTTGGAAATTATAGATGATTTAGGAGAAGAGAGGGTTTCTCTTTATAAACATGGAGATTTTGTTGATCTTTGTAGAGGCCCACATCTTCCAAGTACAGGGTATGTAAAGGCATTTAAATTGACTTCTGTGGCAGGGGCGTATTGGCGAGGAGATGAAACCAAGCCTATGCTACAGCGTATTTATGGGACAGCTTTTGCTTCAGAAAAAGATTTAAAAAAGTATTTATCTAGATTAGAAGAGGCCAAAAAAAGAGATCATCGTAAGTTAGGCCAGCAACTGGATTTATTTAGTTTTTCTGAAGAGGCAGGGCCTGGAATGCCTATTTTTCACCCTAAGGGCGCATTGGTAAGAACTATTTTAGAAGATTTTGAAGTTAGGGAACATCTGAAAAGAGGCTATGAGATTGTAAGAGGTCCTCGTTTATTGCGTCAAGAATTATGGAAGAGATCTGGACATTATGATAATTATAGAGAAAATATGTATTTTACAGAAATAGATGGGCAGGTATATGGTTTAAAGCCAATGAACTGTTTGTCGCATATGCTTATTTATAAATCGAAGTTGCGGAGCTATAGAGATTTGCCTATTCGTTATTTTGAGCTTGGAACAGTAAATAGACATGAAAAGTCCGGAGTATTACATGGACTTCTTAGGGTTCGTCAATTTACTCAAGATGATGCCCATATTATTTGTAGACCAGATCAGTTGCAAGAAGAGATTGTTGGCGTTTTAAAGTTTGTGCATGATGTGATGTCAATTTTTGGTTTTGAGTATGAGTTAGAAATAAGCACAAGGCCTGAGAAATCCATTGGTTCTGATGAGGATTGGGATAGAGCCACCTCAGCATTAACCAATGCGTTAGAGTTTTTAGGCTTAGAATATGATATTTGTCCAGGAGAAGGTGCTTTTTATGGACCTAAGATAGATGTTAAGTTAAAAGATGCTTTGGGAAGAAAATGGCAGTGTTCTACTATTCAATGCGATTTTACTTTGCCAGAAAGATTTGATTTATTTTATGTGGGGGAAGATGGAGAAAAGCATCGTCCAGTAATGTTGCATAGAGTGATTTTGGGCGCTATAGAGAGATTTATGGGTGTTTTAATAGAACACTATGCAGGAGCTTTCCCTACTTGGCTTGCACCTGTTCAAGCAAAGATTCTTACTGTTACAGAAGCTCATAATGAATACGCGAGAAAATGTTATGATATTTTAAGGAACTCAGGGTTGCGTATAGAAATGGATTTGCGAAATGAAAAATTAGGTTATAAAGTTAGAGAGGCTCAGTTGGAAAAAGTTCCTTATGTATTAGTAGTTGGAGAAAAAGAGATAGAGGCAAAAGGAGTAAATGTTCGCCTAAGAGGCGGTAAAAATATAGGGTTTAAGACTTTGGAAGAAGTGATAGAGTTAATTTATCACGATATGGATGAACCATTTAAACAGGGAGGAATGAGCTATAGGTACCTCTACTAGTGCCCGAAAGAATGAACAGATTCGGGCTAAGGAAGTGCGGTTAATTAAGGAGGATGGAAAACAGGCAGGAATTGTGTCTTTAAAAGAGGCACTTACCTATGCCAGAGATGTTGGACTTGATTTGGTAGAAGTTGCTCCTAATGCTAAACCACCTGTCTGCAAGGTGATGGATTATGGAAAGTATTTGTATGAGCAACAAAAGAAACAGCAAGAAGCTAAAAAGAAACAAGTTCGAATACAAGTTAAAGAGATAAAAGTCCGTCCCAAGACAGATGAAAATGATTTGCAGACAAAAATTAGGCATATAAAGCGCTTTTTGTCTGGCGGAGATAGATGCAAAGTGACAGTGTTTTTTAGAGGACGAGAATTGGCCCATAAAGAGAAAGGATTAGAAATTTTAGAAAGAATAGCAAAAGATTTGGAGGAGTTAGCAAAAATAGAGCAAGCTCCTAAATTTGAGGGGAGGACAATGTTTATGTTACTCTCTCCTCTTGCTAAAAAGAAATAAATTCGTTTTGAAAATAAGGAGGAAAAAGTAATGCCTAAAATGAAGACAAACAGGGCAGCAGCAAAGAGATTTTCTAAAACAGGTGGTGGAAAATTTAAAAGAAGAAGGCAGAACTTGAGGCATATTTTGACAAAAAAAAATGCTAAGCGAAAAAGAAGATTGGGGCAAGCTACGTTAGTTGATTCTGCCAATATAAAGCAGGTTAAAAAGTTATTGCCATATGCTTAAATTATTAAATTAAGATTTTAGAAATTTTTAAGGAGGATAGAGGTTATGCGTGTAAAATCTGGAAAAACTCGCCATAAAAGGCATAAAAAATATTTGAAAATGGCCAAAGGGTATACTGGCTCTCGAGGCAAACTTTATCGTATTGCTAGAGAGCAGGTTGAGCGTTCGCTTTGTTATGCTTATAGGGACAGAAAACAGCGTAAGAGAGAATTCCGAAAATTGTGGATTATGAGAATTAATGCTGCTGCTAGAGAGTATGGTTTATCTTATAGTCGTTTTATTGATGGTTTAAATAAAGCTGGAGTAGCAATTAATAGGAAGTGTTTAGCTGATATGGCAGTTAGGGAAAAGGCTGCATTTGCTCGTTTAGTAGAACTCGCAAAATCTAATAATTAGGAAAATGGAAGTAAAAGTTTTTTTGGAAAAGCTAGATGGCCTTGTTCAGGAGCTTAAAGAGAGCCTGGGCAAGGCCAATTGTCTTTCTGAATTAGAGGAAATTAGAGTCAAATTTTTTAGCCGTAAAAAAGGATATTTATCAGAAGTAATGAAAGGGCTAAAAGAATTAGCCCCTAGTGATTTACCAATTGCTGGTCGAAAGGCAAATGAGGTTAAACAGGAACTACTTAGCTTAGTTGAAGAAAAAAAACATTTTCTGGAAAAGCAGGAAAAAGAAGCTGCTTTAAGGAATTTTGATCCAACTATTCCTGGTAGAAAGCCAGATATAGGCACTCTTCATCCAATTACTGTAGTAATAGAAGAAATTTCTGATATTTTTACTTCCTTGGGGTTTGAAGTTGTTCAAGGACCTGAGGTAGAAACCGATTTTTATAATTTTGAAGCCTTAAATATCCCACCTGAGCATCCTGCTAGAGATATGCAGGATAGTCTTTATATTACAGAAAAAACTTTACTGAGGACTCATACTTCTCCCCTTCAGATAAGAACCATGCTTTCTAGAAAACCTCCTATAGCAGCTATTGCGCCAGGAAAAGTTTATCGCCGGGATTCTGATCTTACTCATAGTCCTATGTTTCACCAAATAGAAGGTTTTTTAGTGGATAAGCATGTGACTATGGCAGATCTAAGAGGTATTTTAACTTTATTTTTGCATAGAGTGTTTGGCCCTGAGACAAGAGTGCGGTTTAGACCAAGTTTTTTCCCTTTTACAGAACCTAGTGCTGAAGTGGATATTAGTTGTGTTATGTGTAAAGGTTCTGGAAAAGTAAATGGAGAGACCTGCCGAGTATGTAAAGAAACTGGTTGGGTAGAAATTTTGGGTTGTGGTATGATTGATCCTGCTGTGTTTAAAATGGTTGGGTATGATAGCGAGAAGTTTTCTGGTTTTGCCTTTGGCTTAGGAGTAGAAAGGGTTGCTATGCTGAAGTATGGGATTGGAGATCTTAGAATATTTTTTGAAAACGATATACGTTTTTTGCAGCAGTTTAAATAATTTAATTTCTATTTGAGGTTATTATCCATGTTACTCAGTCTAAATTGGCTCAAGAGTTTTGTTCCTTTTGATGGGGATATAGAAGAACTTGCTCATCGATTGACCATGGTTGGTCTAGAAGTAGAAGAAATAAATTCTCCTTTTGAATACCTTAAAAGTGTAGTAGTTGGAAAAGTTGTAGAATGTGCGCCCCATCCTAATAGTGATCATCTTTCTTTATGCAAAGTAGATATAGGCTCAGAAGTTTTACCCATTGTTTGTGGAGCCCCTAATGTAGGAGAATCTCAATTAGTGCCAGTGGCCTTGATTGGCACTAAAATGCCTTCAGGATTTAAAATTAAGAAAGCAAAACTTAGAGGCGAACTTTCTTGTGGAATGATTTGTTCCCAAAAGGAGCTTGAACTTGGGGAAGATAGCTCAGGTATTTGGGTTTTAAGTGAGGAGTTTTCTAATTTAACAGTAGGAGAAAATTTAATCTCAGCCCTTGGTTTAGATGAGTATGTTTTTGATATAGGGATTACCCCAAATAGAGCAGACTGTTTGAGTGTCCTTGGTATTGCACGAGAAGTTGCTGCACTTTATTCATTGCCCTTATCTTTACCTTCTGCAAATGTTCAAGAAATTGATACTCCTTTAGATTATGACATAGAAATTCAGTCTCCAGAACACTGCTTCCTCTATCAAGCCAGATTAATTACAGATTGTAAAATAAAGCCAAGTCCTGCGTGGATGCGTTTTAGACTTATTGCTTCGGGTATAAATCCTATTAATAATGTTGTGGATATTACTAATTATGTTTTAATGGAATTAGGTCAACCTTTACATGCTTTTGATAGAAGGCTTTTGTCAGGAAATAAAATTAGAGTAGCTTTAGCCAAAGATAAAGAAAAGTTTGTTACTTTAGATGGTAAAGAACGAGAACTTTTGGCTACAGATTTATTAATTTTGGATAGTGAAAAACCAGTAGCTTTAGCTGGTATAATGGGAGGAGAGAATTCTGAGATAAAACAAGATAGTTCTGAAGTCCTCTTAGAGTGTGCAGTATTTAATCCAGTTACTATCAGAAAAACAGCTAGGAGGCTATCTTTAACAAGTGAGTCTTCCTATCGTTTTGAAAGAGGTATTGATCAACTTTTATCTCCTTTTGCTTTAGAAAGAGCAGCTTATTTAATTCAGACACTAGCAAGTGGAAAAGTATTGAAAGGGATTGCTAAAAAAGAACCCAAGCCTTTTGTTAAGGCTGTTATTAAATTTAGACCAAATAAGCCTTCAGATATTTTAGGCGTAGAGATAGAAAAAGATTTTAGTTTTAAAACCTTACAGAAATTAGGTTGTAAAATAAGAAAAGAAGAATCTTCTTGGGAAGTAGAAGCTCCATCTTTTAGACATGATTTGCAGCGAGAAATAGATTTGGTTGAAGAGGTGGGAAGGATTTATGGTTTAGATAAAATTGAGGCTCGGTTACCTAAAGTTAGTCGAACTTTAAAAGATGAACAAGATCCAAAGGTCTTGTTTTTGCGAAAAATAAAACATTGGGCAAAAGGGATTGGTTTACAAGAATCTATAAACTATAGCTTTGTAGGAGAAAAGGATTTAGATTTATTAGGACTAGAAGATAAAGAAAAACGAGTTTATGTCTTAAATCCTTTAAGCGAGGAACAAAATGTTTTGCGTACAACTCTTTTGGCAGGGCTTTTATATGCTGTAAAAACAAATTTTACTCAAAATAATAAGAGAATAAAATTATTTGAAATAGCAAAGACATTTACAAAAGATGATAATGTGGAGACTTTATGTCAGGAAAATAATAGGTTTGGATTTGTTTTATCTGGAAGTCGTTACCCTGAGAATTGGCCTTTTCCTAAAGGGGAATTTTTTAATTATAGTGACATTAAAGGATTAATAGAGGGGTTTGCTTTAAGTTTTGGCCTGCCAGAAATGGAGTTTATTACTAGAAGGGAGCATCCTTTTCTTAAACCTGCGGTGGAGATAATAGTGGGTGATGATATTTTAGGGTTTATGGGGTTGATAAAAGAAGATATAGCAAAACAATATGATGTTAAAGATGGTAATTTATGGTATGCTGATTTAGATTTAGATAAAATATTTGGATATTATCTTAAATGGACATTAAGATTTAAAGAACTGCCCAAGTTCCCAGCATCAAAACGAGATATTACTGTGGTTTGCCCTCTTGATTTACAGATAGGATCTATTCTGGAAGTTATAAAGGGAGTTCAATGCAAAATATTAGAAGATGTGAGTGTTAAAGATATTTATTTCCCTAAAGATAAAGCAGTAAAAAATGTGACCCTTACTCTTACTTATAGAGCAAAAGATAAAACTTTGAAGGTGAAAGAAGTAGATAAGGTAAATTCTAATATCGCAAACACTATTGTTAAAAAATTAAATGTTAGCTTTCCTTAAATTTGCCAAGTTAAAAAAACTAAAGTAATAAGGACGAATCATAATGAGATTCGTCCTTTTTTTGTAATGAAGAAAACTAGATATTATAAAATAGGTGAAGCAGCCAAACGTTTGGGGTTAGAGCCTTATATTTTGCGTTTTTGGGAAAAAGAGTTTGACCTTTTAAAACCTGTTCGTAGTAGTTCCGGCCAACGTCTTTACACTCAAGAGCATCTCAGGCTTTTAGAACGTATAAAATTCCTTCTTTATGAAGAAAAGCTAACTATTCAAGGAGCTAAACTACGTCTGAAAGAAGAAGCTCGTTGGCTAGAAGTGTTTATGGAAGTAAAAAAAGAGCTGCAAGAGATGCTTTTTATTTTGAAAGATTAATTTTTTAAAGTTTCAACTTATTTTTTATTTCTTCTACCACCTGGTAGACATTAGCTAAACATCATTTTTTTAATGGACTTTTAGAGATACAATTACATTTTCCTAATAATTTGCTTTTTTTTATATATTCTAAAATTGTAGACTTGCCATTTAATTTTAAATCTTTTTCAATATCTTCTTTAGTATAAGAGAAACAATAACAAATTATTTCTTTAGATTTATTAGATTTAAAGGAAGGTTTATTAGACATTCTTTTTAATTTTTTATTGTTTAAAAAGGAGTACGTTTTTAAATTAAACGCACTCCCCATAAAATGTTTTAAGACAATTATTTAGCAGAACCGATTTCTGCTTGTAATTGTTTTAAAAGCTGTTGGATTTGAATAAGTTTAACAGCTTGATTTTCGTTTTGTACTTGAGTGCTAAGATACTTAGTTTTAGAGGCCATTTCTTGAAGAGTATTAGCTATAATTAAATTTTTAGTTCGTTGAGGAAGATTTTCTAGAGCATAAACTTTATCTTCCAAGAGGTTTACCTTTGAACCTAAAGTAGTAAGTTGTTTGGGTAGGTTTTCTAGTTGATGAATTTGAGTACTTAAGCCTTTTACATTTTGATTTAAACCAAAAAATAGTATTGCTACTAAAAGAACTGCTAAGATAGAAATAATAAGAGCAACTTTGCCCATATCTTTTTGAGTGTTAGCTATAATTTCTTGAGCAAATTGTTGATTGTTTTCTTGGTTTTTTAAAGGGAATTGAGAGATTTTTTTAGCACCCATCTTGTCCTCCAATTAGCATTAATTTCCTTTTCTAAACTTATTTAATTAAGAAACATTGCGTTTTCAAGAAAAAAATAAGACTAGACTTTAAGATTCTTTATATTTAGAAGGCCTGTTTAGTTTTTGCTTATTGTTTATTGTTTATACTGTTGTACTCTTTGTGAATTAAATAAAAAACATTAACATAACATTTTGAAATTATTTAATAAAATAAGCAACAAATGTTTTTTTGTAAAAAAAATTAGTATTTTCATGTAAAAAGTAGACTTACTTTTCATTTTTTATTAATAATGCGCCCATTATTCTAAAGGCGTTTGGATGGAAAGCGAAGGAGGAATTATATGAAAAGAGTAGTATCACTTTTATTGTGTTATTTGGTTATAGTTTTTTCTAGTGTGAGTTTTGCAGAAACAATAAAGATAGGTTTTGACCTTCCGCTTAGTGGTGAAAACCAGCAAACTGGTAAATCAGCTAAAGATGCTGCTGAATTAATAAAGAATAGAATAAATGCTCAGGGAGGATTGGTTTTAGGCGGGAAGCGATATATGTTAGAATTTATTTACGAAGATAATAAATTTGATCCTGAAGTTGCTAAAAAAGTTGCGTTAAAATTAATAGATAAAGATAAAGTATGGGCAATTGTTGGGCCGATGGCTAGTAGACAAGCAGTACCCACAGGGGGAGTATGTAATCAAAAAAAGACATTAATGATTTCTCCTTGGTCTACAAATCCTAAAACTACGATTAATAGGCCGTGGGTTTTTAGAGCAGCTTTTTTAGATCCTTTTCAGAGTGAAGTTGCCCTTTATTTTTCTAACAAAATATTGCCTGAGTCTAAATCTAAAAAAACGGTTGGTATTATTTATGTAAGTGATGATGATTATTCCAAAGATCTAGCGGCTTTATTTAAATTGGACTGGGAAGATGTATACGGAGAGGGGAGTGTGATAGTTTTTGACAGTTTTGTGACAGGAGAAGATAAATTTTTAAATTTAGCGAGAAGATTGGTTTCTGCAAATCCAGATATGATTTTCTTGCCTTGTCATTATTATCAAGTAGCTAAATTAGTAAAAGATTTAAAGAAGTTGGGTTGGAATAAACCTATTTTTGGTTCTGATTCTTGGGGGTCGGCAGATTTGTTCCCATTATGTGGATCTGCATGTGTGGGATATTATTTCTCAACCCATTATGCTGCACTAGGCGCTAAAGGTAAAAATAAGCAATTTGTAGATTTATTTAAGAGAACATACGGATATTTGCCAGATGATCCAGCAGCACTTACTTGGGATTCTTTAAATTTGCTTTTAACTGCATTAAAAAATGCAGAGGATTTGTTAGGAAATGATTTGGAAAAAAATAAGTCTATTTTGCGTTTTGCTTTATCCAAGATTAGAAATTTTGAAGGAGTGACAGGTAAGATGCATTTTACCTATCAAGGAGATCCTGTAAAATGTGCGGTAGTTGTTCAGATTAATAATAAGGGGCAGTTTGTATTTAAAGATTCTATTTGTCCTAAATAAAAAGACTTGACAGGAATTTTACTTTTGCCTAAAAGTAAATCATTATGAATGTACAACTCTCCAACCACAACCTCAGTTATTTTTGGTTTTTTTGGTATTATTATTTTATGAGGGCCTGTGGTCTGGAGGGTGAGTTGTAGGCTTTTTAATAAACAAATAAAAAGATCCCAAAGGGCCGCAGGCAAAAGCCAGCGGCCCTTTTTTTATATATTTGGCCCTGGCTTTTAAAAGCGGCCTCAAAGACAAGGAGGCGAAAATGCAGCTTGGAAAAGTCGTAAGGCTGGAGAGAATTTTTAATAGGAACACAGGGCGGACTATTATAGTCCCTTTAGATCATGGAGTTACCGTTGGACCTATTTATGGTTTAATTGATTTGAGAGATACTGTAAATAAGGTGGCAGAAGGTGGAGCAAACGCAGTACTTATGCATAAGGGACTCCCTCGTTGCTCTCATAGAGGGCATGGAAGAGATGTAGGCCTAATTATTCATCTTTCTGCTAGCACTTGTTTGTCGCCTTTTCCTAATGCCAAAACTTTGGTGGGTACAGTAGAAGATGCTATACGTTTAGGGGCTGACGGTGTGTCAGTTCATGTAAATATAGGAGATGAAACAGAACGCGATATGCTTAGAGCGTTGGGAGATGTTACTTCTAGAGCTAATGAATGGGGTATGCCTGTTTTGGCTATGGTGTATGCAAGGGGGCCAAAAATAGAAAATGAGTATGATGTAGAGGTAGTTAAACATTGCGCTAGATTGGGAGAGGAACTGGGGGCAGATGTAGTAAAAGTTCCTTATACTGGAAGTGCTGAGAGTTTTGAAAGAGTGGTAGAGGCCTGCTGTATTCCTGTGGTAATTGCAGGTGGTGAAAAGATGAATAGCGATTATGATATTCTTAAAATGGTTTACAATTCTATTGCAGCTGGAGGTGCTGGGCTTTCAGTGGGGCGTAACGTGTTTCAACATGATAATCCCACTAAACTTGTTAAAGCTCTTTCATGTATTGTACATGAGGAGGGAAGTATTGAAGATGCTTTAGCTATTTTAGAAACAAAAGACGGGGAATAATTTATGTCTAAAAAAATTTTTTTTAAGGCAATACCTTTTGAAAAAAAATTGGTTACTTTGGCTTTAGAGTCAGGTGTTGATGCTGTTGTTGTGGAAAAAAAACATGTTGAAGATGTAAGAAGTCTTGGAAGGATAGAAGTTTTAGAGCCAGAAGATTTTGTGTTTGTTGATATTCAAGATAAAAAAGATGAAAAACAAGCAGTGAAGTTAGCAAAAGAAGGTAAACAAGTTGTTCTTTTGGAGCATACAGAAATTATTCCTATAGAGAATATTTTGGCTCAAGTAAAAAATATAGGTAAAGAAGTGAGTTCTTTGTCTCAGGCTCAAACTTCTCTTGGTATTTTGGAAAGAGGGGTAGAGTTTTTAATGGTTTTACCTACAGCTAGTAGGGATTTAAAGGAGATTGTTCGTTTGGCAAAACTAAATCAGGGCAAAATAAACTTGCAATTGGCAACGATAAAAAAAATAGAGCCTATTGGTCTTGGTCATAGAGTGTGTGTGGATACTGTTTCCTTGTTAAAGACTGGCCAGGGAATGTTAGTAGGAAACTCTTCAAAATTTACTTTTTTGGTTCATGCAGAGACAGAATCTAATCCATATGTTTCTCCTCGTCCATTTAGGATAAATGCAGGAGGAGTGCATTCTTATACTTTTTTGCCTGCAGATAAAACTGCTTATTTAGAGGAACTAAGACCAGGAAATGAAGTTTTGATTGTAAATGAAAATGGAGAGCAGGAAATAGCTGTTGTTGGTCGAATAAAGACAGAAATACGTCCAATGCTTTTGATTGAAGCAGAGGTGGACGGGCTTTCTGGTTGTGTGATTTTACAAAATGCTGAGACTATTCGTTTAGTTGGTCCAGAAGGTCCTATTAGTGTGGTTAATTTACAGGTAGGGGATAAGGTAAAGGCTTATTTAGACTCTGCAGGTAGGCATTTTGGAATGAAAATAAAAGAAGAAATTATTGAAAAATAGAGTCATGGAAACTTTAGAAGAAATTCGCCAAAAATTAAATATTATAGACACTAAGTTAGTGGAATTACTTAATCAGAGGGCAGAACTTAGTTTAAAGGTGGGTAAAATAAAAGCTAATTCTGATGATATTGTTTTTAAACCATTTAGAGAACGAGAAATTTTAAAAAATCTTCTTAAGCAAAATATAGGTCCCCTTCCTAAAGAACACCTTTTAGCTATTTATAGAGAGATTTTGTCTTCTTCTAGACGTTTACAACGTCCTCAGGTTGTTTTGTTTCTTGGCCCAGAAGGAACATTTTCTCATCTAGCTGGTTTAGAATATTTGGGACAGAGTTTAGATTATTTACCTAAAAGGAATATTGAAGAAATTTTTAAGGGTGTTGTGGATGGAGAAGCAGAATTGGGAATTGTTCCGTTAGAAAATTCTTTACAAGGAAGTGTTGGACAAAGTTTAGATTTTTTTATGCGTTATGATGTTTTTATTCATGCAGAATTTTATTATCGGGTCAGTCATAGTTTGCTTTCTAAAGCAAAAAAGATGGAAACTATTACAAAGGTGCTTTCTCATCCTCAAGCTCTTGAACAGTGTAGTACGTGGCTAAAGCTTAATCTCCCAGATGCTGAGTTAGTGCCTATGCCTAGTACTGCTCAGGCTGCTCAAAAGGTATGTCAAAACGAGAATTTGGCTGCTATTGGTAATAGGAAATTAGCTAATTTGTTTGATCTTAATATCTTAGCTGCTCGAATAGAAGATCTTCCAGATAATTGGACAAGATTTTTGATTATAGCGTCCTCTCCTTCAGAAAAAGAGGGAAAAGAAAAGACTTCTATTGTTTTTACTTTGCCAGATAAGCCAGGTGCTCTTTTTGAGGTATTACAAATTTTTGCTAGAGAACGCATTAATTTAAAAAAATTAGAGTCTAGGCCTTTAAGAGGTGAAAAGTGGAAATATGTTTTTTTCGCAGATGTAGAGTGTGATTTAACCAGCAATGAATATAAAAATTTAATATATGATTTAGGTATAATGTGCCATACTTTAAAAGTATTGGGTAGTTATCCTAGTGGAGAATATTTGGATGCAAGAGTATAATTCAGATAAAATATTAACTATAGAAGCTCCTCCTTCTAAATCTATTTCGCATAGAGCGCTTCTTTGTGCAGCTTTAGCAGATGGAGAATCTTGTTTAGATAATGTGTTGCAAAGTGAAGATATTTTAAGGACAAGAGAGTGTTTATTATCGTTAGGGGTTAAAATAGAAACAAAAGGTTCTTTATTGTTGGTAAAGGGTAGAGGGAAAAAGTTTAATTTTTCAAATAAGATATGTCTTTATGGTGGAGAGTCAGGAACGACCTTTCGGTTGATTACAGGTTTGCTTTGTGGTGCTAGAGGAAAGTTTGAATTTGTCCCAGCAGGAAGAATGGGAGAACGACCTATAGATGGTTTAGAAAAGGCAGTAAAAAATACTGGGACAACTTTTACTTATTTAAAGAAGGCCAAGTGCCCTCCTTTTATATTAGATTCGGTGGGGTTAAATGGTGGATGCTTACAAGTCTCTTTAGAACAATCTAGTCAATATTTATCTGGGTTAATTTTAGGTGCTGTTTTAGCAAAGAGAGAGATTACTATTGAGGTGATAGGTAAAAAGGCTGTGTCTTGGCCTTATGTTGGTTTGACTTTAGAGGTGTTAGAAAATTTTGGCGGTAAATTTAAGGTTCAGGTTTTTGAAAATAATAAATGGCTAAATAAAGATTTTAGAGAAATTAAAGCTGTTATACCCGGTAAAATAAGATTTATTGTTTTCCCAAAGACGTTGAAATCGACTTGTTTTAAGGTAGAAGGAGATTTTAGCAATGCTTCTTATCTTTTAGGTGCAGGAGTTTTAGGTAGAAAGCCTATTTATGTCCAAGGACTTAATTTAAAGTCTCTTCAAGGGGATAGGGCTATTTTAGATATTTTAAAGAATATGGGAGCTAAATTAGAGATTAAAAAAGAAGGGGTAGTGGCATATCCTTCTTTTTTAACGGGAATAGAGGTGGATATGGGATTGTGTCCTGACCTTGTTCCAACAGTAGCTGTGTTGGCTTCTTTGGCAAAAGGAAAAACAGTTATTAAAAATGTTGCTCATTTGAGGATTAAAGAAAGCGATAGATTAGAAGCTATGGCAAAAGAAATAAGTAAAACAGGGACAAAAACATACATAGAGGCGGATAAATTAGAGATTGTGCCTCAAGAACATTTAAGAAAAAAGTGTTATTTTCATTCTTACAATGATCATAGAGTGGCTATGAGCTTAAGTTTATATCGTTTTAAAGGAATAGAAGTGATTTTGGATAATCCAGATTGTGTGGCTAAATCTTTTCCTAATTTTTTCTCTATAATAAACGAGATATTAGCCTATGCTTAAGTCAATAAAGCAAATTACTATTTTTGGTTCAAGAGGACAGATGGGAAGGTTATTTTTTAAAAAAGCTAAAAATTCAGGTTACTTGGTATATGGATTTGATTTGCCCTTAAACCTACAAGATATAGAAGATGCCCTTTCAAGGAGTGATTTAATATTGCTTTGCGTTCCTATTAAGTCGTTAACAAATGTTTTAAAAGAAATTTCTTTTTATCTTCATAGTTCTCAAATTTTGATGGATATTTGTTCAGTAAAAGTTTTACCTTTGCAAATGATGGAAGAAAGTTTTTCAGGACCTGTTGTAGGTTCTCATCCCTTGTTTGGCCCTGATCTTAAGGATGATTTTAGAAAAATAGCTTTATGTCCTGGCAAGATATCTGAATCTGAGATGGAGTTGGTTTATACTTTTTGGCAAGATTTAGGATTTGATCCATTTATTGTTTCTGCTGTTGAGCATGATAAAGCAATGGCTTATATCCAAGGATTAAATTTTATAACAAACTTGACCTATTTTGCTTATAAAGCTGGCCAAAAGGAGATTGAACAATTTATTACCCCTTCTTTTCAGAGGAGAATGGATTCTGCCTATAAAATGTTGGTAAAAGATTTTAGGTTGTTTGCAGATTTGTTTGAAAAAAATCCATATTCTGGAGAAAGTGTGCGTCAATTTAAATCTTATTTAAATTTAGCAGCGGCTGGAGATTTAGAAGTGTTGGCAGAGAAAGCTTGGTGGTGGTGGAGAAACATAAAAATAAAGGGAGGACCATAATATTATTAAAAATTTCAATGGATTTTAAAAAGCCGTGTCCTCCCTGAGGATACGGCTTTTTTTATTTTTAAGGAGGAAAGCTAAATGATTGTTTTAGAGCAAGAAGCAAAAATCTTATCAGCAGATACTCAAACCCCTGTATCTCTTTTTTTAGATTTAATTGGTAAGAAACCAGGTATATTATTAGAAAGTGCAGAAATTGATGGAAGACTTGGCAAGTATAGTCTATTGGCCTGGGACTTCATTTTAGAAGCAAGATGTGTGGCTGGTAAATTAAAATTAAAAATAGGAGATAGCTCTTTAAAGTCTTTTTTGGACTTTCAAGGGGAGAGTTTTTTAGATGGATTGCAAAATTTGCTAGATAATTTAAAAATTATATCCCCGAAAAACATTTTCTGTCCTTTTTTAACGAGATCCTTAATTGGCTATCTTGGATATGGGTTAGCCTCTCATTTTGAGCCAAAATTAACCCCATTTTTACCTGTAGAGGAAGCAGAAGCCTGTTTAGTGCTTCCCTCAAAATTATTGTTGTTTGAGCATTTGTACCATCGTTGTATTTTTATTTCTTTAAGTGGACATGGAGATTTACCACGGCCTAAAAGAAGAAGAGAACACCCAGATATTAAAGTAGGAAAATTAAAATTTCTTTTTTCTAAACAGAAATTTCAAGAAGCTGTAATAAAAACAAAGAAACTTATTCAACAGGGAGAGGCCATCCAAGTAGTATTATCTACTCGTTTTGAGGCGTCTTTTAAGGGAGATGAATTCACAGTCTATCGTCGTTTAAGGTCAATTAATCCATCACCTTATAGTTTTTTTATGCGTTTTGAGACAGAGACATTGTTGGGATGTTCGCCTGAATTAATGGTTAAGTGTGAAAAGAATCTCTTAGAATTAAGACCAATTGCTGGCACTCGCCCTAGAGGAAAAACTGAACAAGAAGATATAGAACTATCAAAAGAACTCTTATCAGATCCAAAAGAAAGAGCTGAGCATGTGATGTTGGTTGATTTAGGAAGAAATGACTTGGGGAAAATATCTGCTAAAGGTAGTGTAAGAGTAGAAAAATTTATGCAGGTGGAGAAATTTTCTCATGTAATGCATCTTACCTCTTATTTAAGATCTACATTAAAATCAGGATTAAAAGCCATTGATGTGCTTAAAGCGACTTTTCCAGCAGGGACTGTTTCTGGTGCTCCAAAAATAAGGGCTATGGAAATTATAGCTGAACTAGAACCACATTCTAGAGGTCCTTATGCAGGAGCAATTGGTTGGCTCGGTTTAGACAAAGAATGGGTAAGTTTAGATACTGGCATCACCATTAGAACATTGTGGTTTAGAAAAGGAAAGGTCTATGGGCAGGCTGGGGCAGGGATTGTGTTTGACTCTAATCCTGAAAAAGAGTGGCAGGAATGTCAAAATAAAGCCAAGGCAATATTAAAGTCTTTAAAAATTCAGGGAGGAACTGATGATTTTGTTAATAGACAATTATGACTCCTTTACTTTCAACCTGGTTCAGGTCTTACAAGTTTTAGGAGAAGATCCTGTAGTATTACGTAATGATGATAAGAGTCTTTTTGAATTAATTAAAAAGGCTAAAAAAAATACTAATATCTCCTGGACCAAGTAAACCAGAGAATGCGGGTTATTGTTTAGATTTATTGCGTTTTGTAAAGAAGAAAATTCCTATTTTAGGGGTGTGTTTGGGCCATCAGATTTTAGGGTATTTTGCAGGTGCAAAAGTAAAACCAGCTCGTAATATTTTGCATGGAAAAACATCTCCTATTTATTTTAAAAAAGAAGAGAAAATTTTTAACGGGATTCCAAGTCCAACTACAATGACAAGATATCATTCTTTGTTAGTTTATCCTCAAAAAGTTCAAGTGCTAGAAGTCATAGCTTGGACAAAAGAAAAGGAGGTAATGGGATTAAAATATATAGATAGACCTTGGTATGGTGTACAGTTTCATCCCGAGTCTGTTTTAAGTGAGAACGGACCTAAGATTTTAGAAAATTTTTTAAATTTATAACAAAAGGAGGTAAAAATGGAAGTTATAAATGTCTGTCTTGATCGGCTTAGTAAAGGAAGAGATCTGGACTATCAGTTAAGTAGGCAGGCCTTTGAAAGAATTTTTGAAAACAAAGTTTCTCCTGTACAAACAGCAGCCCTTTTAATGGGACTTAGTGCTAAAAGAGAAACAGAAGATGAGATTTTAGGTGCTGTGGATGTGGCTTTAGATAAAGCGAGGAAAGTAAAGGGACTTGGACAAATTTTAGTGGATACTTGTGGTACAGGTGGAGATGGTAAAAAAAGCTTTAATTGTTCTACTGCGGTGGCGTTTTTTTTAGCAGATATGGGGATACAAGTAGTAAAACATGGTAATAGGGCTATTTCTAGCACCTGTGGGAGTGCCGATGTTGTAGAGGCCTTAGATTTGCCTATTGTTCAGGAAGAAAGTTTAGTCCAACAAGAATTGAAAAAAAGAAATTTTGTTTTTTTATTTGCTCCTTATTTTCATCCTTGCTTTGCTAATGTAGCGCCTATTAGAAAAGAACTTGGAGTAAGGACCCTATTTAATCTTATAGGCCCTCTTTTAAATCCTGCATTTCCCACACATCAAATTATAGGAGTTCCTAATCAAGAATTTCTACCTTTAGTGGCAAGGGTGTTAGCTAAGAAAGAGAATATCAAAAAAGGATGCGTAGTATATGGAGCAAAAGGATTTGATGAATTAACACCTTGTGGAATCAATAAAATATATTTTGTTGAAAATGGCTCTATTTTTTCATTTGAATTAAATCCAGCTGACTATGGATTCCCTATAGTAGAAGAGGAAAAGTTAATGTGTTCTACTAAAGAGGAGGCTATCTTGCTTCAAAAACAAGTTCTATTAGGCAGGGGGCCAAAAGAATTAAAAGCTATGGTAGCGTTAAATCTAGGGTGCGTCTTGTATTTGTTAAAAGGAAAGGATTTAGGTTTGTGTTTTCAAGAAGCTAGAGAAAAGGTCAATACAGGAGTTAATAGTTTGTTTTCTAAGGAGCAATTATGCTAAATAAGTTTAAAAAATCTAAGTTAAAAGAAATAAAAATACTAGTTGATTTGAAATTTCATAATAAATTTCCTCCTGAGTGGGGGAAAAATAAAGAATCGTTTTCCAAGGCTATTAGTAACTCCTTAGATAAGATAAACATTATAGCAGAATTTAAAAAGGCTTCTCCTTCTTTAGGAAATATTAATTCTAAGGCAGATTTGGAAAATGTGCTTGTTTTTTATAAAGAAGGAGGTGCTATAGCGTTTTCCATTTTAACAGAAGAGAATTATTTTGCTGGCAAGATAGACTTTTTATATCGTGCTGCGCTGTTTGGGCTTCCTATTTTACGAAAAGATTTTATTTTTCACCCCCTACAAGTAGAAATTACAGCAACTACACCAGCTTCTGCTGTTCTTTTAATTGTTAGATTGTTTGAAGATATGAGTGATTTTGAACGATTATATTTTTATTCTTTGGAAAAGAAGCTAGAACCAGTTGTAGAAGTGTTTTCTGAAAAGGATTTGGAAATAGCAAAACGCGTAGGGGCTAAGATTATTCAAGTAAATAATAGGGATTTAAATTCTTTAAAGGTGAATTTAGAAACTTCTTATAATTTAATAAAATATAAGGAAGATAATGAAATATGGATTTCAGCAAGTGGATTAAGTAAAAGAAGCGTGTTGGTTGATTTAAAAAATATTGGATATGATGCTTTTTTAATAGGCACATATTTAATGAAGCAAGAAAAAATATGCTTAACTTTAAGAAATCTTGTTTATGGAGGTAATAATTGATTGTCAAAGTATGTGGTATTACACGTTTATCTGATATAAAATGGCTAGAAAAGATGGAAATAGATTTAATAGGGTTTATTTTGTATTCAAAAAGTCCTAGGAAAGTAGAATTAGAATTTGTTGATAATCTTTGTACTAAACTTAAAAAGGTTGGTGTTGTTGTAGATAAGGGAGTACATGAAATACAAAATATAATGAATAAATTTGATTTTGTTCAATTGCATGGAGATTATGACTTTGAATTATGTAAGGAACTTGAGGCAGAAAAAGTGATTAAAGTGGTTTGGCCAGAAAGATATGATAATGTTAGTTTGTTGAAAAAGGAATTGGATATATTTTTGCCTTTTGTGAAATATTTTTTATTTGATGCAGGTAAATCTTTAGGAGGGCATGGGAGGATTATTGAGTTTGGAGAATGGATAAAACTTCTTAAGGATTATCCTATTTTTTTAGCTGGAGGTATAAATCCCCACAATTTAGGAAAGATACTAGAGATTGGTCCTTTAGGAATAGATTTAAACTCTGGAGTAGAGAGTAGACCAGGGATTAAAAGTAAAGAAAAAGTTAGCTCTATTTTAAAGCAAATTAACTTTAAAGGAGAAAAAAATGACTAATACTTATTTTGGCAAGTTTGGTGGTCAGTTTGTGCCTGAGTTGCTTATGCCACCTTTGCAGGAATTAGAAGAAGCAATGAATACTTTTTTAGGTTCTAGAGAATTTAAGGAAAGATTGGAGAGTATTTTAATACATTATGCTGGTCGTCCTACCCCTCTATATTTTTGTCCTAATTTATCAGAGGAATTGGGCTTTAGGTTGTGGCTTAAACGAGAAGATTTAACCCATACTGGAGCTCACAAGATAAATAATACCCTAGGACAGGCATTACTAGCTAAATTTATGGGGAAAACACAATTGATCGCAGAGACAGGCGCAGGGCAACATGGAGTAGCAACAGCAACAGCTGCTGCTATGCTAGGATTAAAATGTATAGTCTTTATGGGAGCTTTAGATGTAAAAAGGCAAGCCTTAAATGTAAAAAGAATGGAACTCCTTGGGGCAGAGGTTAAGTCTGTGGATAGTGGTACAAAAACCTTGAAAGATGCAATTAATGAGGCTTTGCGGTACTGGATTTCTCATCAAAAAGACACTCATTATTGTATAGGATCTGTGGTAGGACCCCATCCCTTTCCTTTGTTAGTAAGAGAGCTGCAGGCTGTTATTGGAAGAGAGGCTAAAAAACAGTGTTATGAGCAGATGGGGTGTTTGCCAGACAAAATTATTGCTTGTGTTGGTGGAGGTTCAAATGCCATGGGCATTTTCTATCCTTTTTTTGAGGATAAAGATGTAGAATTAATTGGTGTAGAAGCAGGGGGAAGTGGTAAAGAGGAGGATTTTCATTCAGCTACCTTAACTAAAGGGACCCCAGGTGTTCTTCATGGCACCATGACTGCACTTTTGCAGACTAAAGAAGGACAAATATTACCTTCTCACTCTATTGCCCCAGGTCTTGATTATCCTGGGGTTGGGCCAGAACATGCCTACTTTCAAAGTATTGGCAGGGCGCGTTATGAAGTCGTTTATGACCAAGAAGCTTTGGCTGCTTTTTATAAACTTAGCTCCTCTGAGGGGATTATTCCTGCATTAGAAAGTTCTCACGCTCTAGCCTATGCATTTAAGCTAAAAAATCAATTATCTAAGGAGACTAATGTGGTAGTAAACTTGTCTGGCAGAGGGGATAAAGATTTAGATATTGTTTTTAAAAACTACTAGAAGGAGTTAATAAAGATGTCTGATAGTTTTGTTTATAAATTTAATGAGGTTAAAAAGAATTCAAGAGTAGCTTTAATTCCATTTATCACTGCTGGGTTTCCAGACAAAAAAAATTTTTGGGAGGAATTAAAAGAGTTAGATGAAAATGGGGCTGATATTATTGAAATAGGTGTCCCATTTTCAGATCCTGTGGCAGATGGCCCAGTTATTGAAGCTGCTTCTTTGAAGGCTATTCAAGAAGGTGTAGATATAAAATATATTTTAGATGGATTAGCGCAAAGAAAGTTTAATTCACCTTTAGTGTTAATGGGTTATTTTAATCCATTTTATAAATATGGGCTTAAGAAGTTAATTGAAGATTGTTCCAAGGTTGGGGTAAAAGGACTTATTATTCCAGATTTGCCTTTGGAAGAGTATCAAAGATACTTTCCAAAACAGAGTAAAGTTAGGTATATCCCTTTAATCGGCTTAAATACTTCTATAAAACGTATGAAGGCGTATGCTGAGTTAGATCCCCCTTTTGTTTATATCGTTTCTGTTTTAGGAATTACAGGCAATGAACTTTTTATAGAAGATAGTTTACTTTCTCTTCTTGAGAAAATAAAAAAGATTTTTTCTTGTCCTGTGGTTTTAGGATTTGGACTCTCAAATCCTACTCAAATTAAACCCATAATTTCTTTCATCGATGGAGTTGTTTTTGGAACTTCTCTACTTAGATTTTTAAACAATGGAGGTAAAAGTAGAGAGTTTTTACAAAAATGGAAAATTTAGATAAAAATAAGTTTTCTCTAAAAAATAATTTTTTTAGATACTTAGATAAGAAAAAATTTTTTATAATAAAATTATAAGTTATTTTTACAAAAATGGAAAATTAGCTTAAAGAGAAAAAGATTTATTTTGCCAATTTTGTAAAAAAAATGGAGAAAAAAATGGCGAAGATAATGGTTTTCTTCTAATATGTTGTAATTAATGTTGTTTTTGTGTTGGCATATAATTTGTTAGGGATTAAGCATTAAAAACTTTAATTAATGGAGGAGTTATGTCTGATTTTCCAAAGTTTAATTGTAAAAATGCAGATGATGTTTTAAAGGCAGTTAAAGAGTATGATGTAAGTTTTATTCAATTTTGGTTTGTAGATGTTTTAGGCGTATTAAAGAGTTTTCAGGTTACCCCTAGTGAGTTGGAGGGAGCATTTGAAGAGGGAATGGGATTTGATGGTTCCTCAATAGAAGGGTTTTGTAGAATTCAAGAAAGTGACATGGTAGCTTTCCCAGATCCTACTACCTTTCAGTTGGTGGCTTGGAGACCAACTGAAAAGCCCGTTGCTAGAATGTTTTGTGACATAAAAAATCCAGATGGAACTCCTTATGAGGGTGATAGTCGTTATGCTTTAAAGCGTATGACTGAGAAGGCTGCAGAAAAGGGCTATGCTTTTTATGTAGGTCCAGAATTGGAATTCTTTTTATTTCCTAATGAAAGGGAAACTACTCTTTTAGATAGAGGTGGATATTTTGATGCTCCTCCTTTAGACCTTGGTAATGATGTGCGAAGAGATATTATTTTTGCTTTAAATAAGATGGGAATTGTTGTGGAATATAGCCATCATGAAGTAGCTCCAAGTCAGCATGAGATTGATTTGCGTTATCAAGAAGCAGTTAAGATGGCTGATACTGCAGTAACTTATCGAGTTATTGTAAAAGAAACTGCAAGAAAGCATGGTTGCTATGCTACTTTTATGCCCAAGCCATTATTTGGACAAAATGGAAGCGGAATGCATGTGCATCAGTCATTGTTTAAAAATGGTAAAAATGTGTTTTTTGACCCTAAAGGTGAGTATAATTTAAGTGAAGAGTGCCGCCATTATATTGCTGGTCTATTAAAGCATGCTCCAGAAATTACTGCTATTTGTAATCAATGGGTAAACTCTTATAAACGTTTGGTTCCTGGGTATGAGGCTCCAGTATATGTTGCTTGGGCGAGAAGAAATAGGTCTTCTCTTATTAGAGTGCCTATGTACAAACCAGGGAAAGAAGCTGCCACGAGAATAGAACTTCGTTCTCCAGATCCAGCTTGTAATCCTTATTTGGCATTTGCTGTTATGTTGGCAGCTGGTCTTAAGGGAATAGAAGAGAAATATGAGTTACCAGCTCCAGTAGAAGAAGATATTTTTGAAATGAACGAAGCTGAAAGAGCAAAATACGGTATAGAAAGTTTGCCTGGCAGCTTGAATGAAGCGATTGAAGCTATGGAAAAAAGTGAAGTAGTAAAAGAGGCTTTGGGTGAGCATATTTTTAATAAATTTATTGAAAATAAGAAAATGGAATGGGATGCTTATAGAACCCAAGTAACAGAATATGAAATTAAAAAGTATTTGCCTCTTTTATAATTAAAGAAGAATATTTGGTAAAAAAAGGCAGCTCAAAATGGTTGGGCTGCCTTTTTTATTTTTGGGAGGTATATCTTACCCTATATTTCTGGACAAGTAAAAAAAATTTAGTTAATTAAGATAGTTTGAGCTTTGGAAATTTAAAGGAGGGTAAGATGGCTAGACATAAGAAAATTGAACGCCGTAAAGAGCTAGACAGGAGACGGAAGAGAAGAGAAAAAAGATTAAAACAACGCATAAAAGAAGCAATAGAAGCTGCTAAAAAATCTAAAGGTAAATAATATTCTTGACTCTTTTGGTAAAATACTTATCTGGTGCTGCACTTTTTTGCTGGAGGTGGAAAGATGCCTATTTATGAGTATCAATGTAAGGAATGTGGTCATGTTTTTGAAGAATGGCAAAAGAATTTTGATGAACAAGATATTCCTTGCCCCGTATGTGGGGGGAGTACCCATCGTCTTATCTCTAACACTTCTTTTGTGTTAAAAGGTTCTGGATGGTATGTGACAGATTACTGTAGTAGGTCTTCTGCTAATAATGGAGGAGGAAAAACTTCTAACACTTCTTCCAAAAACAATTCCTCTGGAAAAAGTTGCAGCATTTCGTCTGGTGGAAGCGCCAAGTCTTGAGGTTAGATTTCGCAAGGCAGCAGGTAGCTGCCTTTTTTATTTTTTCTTGAAACATATATCAAGGGGAGAGCAATGATAGAACGTTATACTCGCCCTGAAATGGGATCTATCTGGACTTTAGAAAATAAGTTTAGGGTATGGCTAGAAGTGGAATTGGCTGTTTGTGAGGCATGGCATAAGTTAGGAGTAATTCCGGTTAAGGAAATGCAAGAAATTCGCGAAAAGGCTGATTTTGATCTAAATAGGATTTTAGAAATAGAAGAGCAGACAAAACATGATGTAATAGCTTTTTTAACTGCAGTAGAAGAAAAGGTGGGAGCTGCTTCTAGGTTTATTCACTTAGGCTGTACTTCTTCAGATATTGTAGATACTGCGAATAGTATTTTGTTAGTACGTGCAGGAAAGCTTATTCAAGACGCTTTAGACTTAGTCTTAGACACCTTAAAAAAACTTTCTTATGAGCATAAAGAGCTTATTGTGATTGGTAGAACTCATGGAGTGCATGCTGAACCTACTAGTTTTGGCTTAAAAATGGCAGGATTTTATGCTGAGTTTATGCGCCATAAAAAAAGATGGAAAAATGCTGTAGAAAATATTCGTATTGGTAAAATTTCTGGCGCTGTAGGAACCTATGCCCATTTATCTCCAGAAGTGGAAAAAATTGCCTGTGAAATTCTAGGATTAAGAGTTGATCCTATTTCTACCCAAATAGTGCAAAGAGATAGATATGCCCATTATTTTACTTCGCTGGCGCTTATTGCAGGAGGAGTTGAGCGCCTTTGTGTAGAATTAAGACACCTTCAGCGAACAGAGGTTTTAGAAGTAGAAGAGGGCTTTAGCAAAGGACAGAAAGGATCCTCAGCAATGCCTCATAAGAAAAATCCTATTTCTGCCGAAAACCTGAGTGGATTGGCAAGATTGGTAAGAACAAACTCTTTAGCTTCCATGGAAAATATGGCTTTATGGCATGAGAGGGATATCAGTCATTCTTCTGTAGAGCGCGTAATTATGCCAGATTCTACTATTTTGGTGCATTATATGCTGCATCGATTGAATTCTATTTTAAGTAATTTAAAGATAAATAAAGACAATATGGCAAGAAATTTAATGTCTTCTTTTGGTCTTTTTTATTCTCAGAGAGTTCTTTTAGCCTTGATTGATAAAGGCTTAAAAAGACAACAAGCATATGAGTTAGTTCAAAAGACAGCTCTTTCTTGTTGGGAGGAAAAGGTTTCTTTTGAAAAGAAAATTAGAGAGAATCAAGACATTACCAATTATTTGTCTAAGGAAGAATTAGACAGCATATTTGATTTAAACTATTATATAAGATATGTAGATTTAATTTATAACCGGGTGTTTGGAGAGTAGTTGTGGAAGATTTAAAAAAAAGATTAGCTAGTTTACTTTATGAAAAATCTTATAAAGAAGGTAACTTTGTTTTGACATCTGGTAAAAAATCCGATTATTATTTCGACTGTAAACAGACAGCCCTACATCCAGAAGGAAGTTATCTTTTAGGCAGGATATTTATGCAGATTATTCGAAATTTGCCCTATCCTATTGTAGGTGTTGGAGGAATGACTTTAGGAGCAGATCCTTTAGTCAGTTCAGTAGTTTTGACATCTTATTTAGAAAAAATGCCCTTATTTGGATTTATTGTCCGCAAAAAAGCAAAAGGACATGGGACAAATCAATTTTTAGAGGGTTTGGCAAATTTTTCTTCAGGGGATAGGGTGTGTATTTTAGAGGATGTTATCACAACAGGAGGCTCTGTTTTAAAAGCATGTGAGCGGGTAAAGGATAGTGGACTTGTGGTAGAAGATATAATTTGTGTTTTAGATAGGGAAGAAGGAGGAAGGGCATCTCTTGAAAAAGAAGGTTACAATCTATACTCTATTTTTACTAGAGGGGAATTGGTTGCATTGGTAAAAGGATAGACAAGAGATGAGATATTTGAAATTTATATTTGTAGTGGCTTTGATATTAAATTGTGGGTGTTCTTCTAAGGAGATGGAAAAAATACTGTGGCCATCTGAATCCACAGATTATTATTCTATTAGTAAAAAATGGACTAATAATCAAAAGATATATGTTGGATTAGATGAAGTTATAGATGTCTCTTGCGTGTATAAGAGTATGGACTGGCGTAAAGCATTTGTTAGAAAGTGGGCAAAAGTGTATAGTTTAAGTAAAGAGGAAAAAGATGCGTTTTCCCAAAAGGTTTTAGAAGAAGGGAAAGAGAGTATAGAATTTTTTGTAGCTATTTCTTCTACAACTGATGAGTTATCTAAAATTAAAATTCTTTCTCCATTATGGTCAATTTTTCTTGTCCAGAATAATAAAAAAATTTATCCTTTAGAAGTTAGAGAGCTTGAATGGCCTTACCCTAAGATAAAGGAATTTTTCCCATTTACAAATCCATGGCAGAGTTTTTATATTATTAGATTCCCTTATATTGCAAATTTTAAAGAATTGATGTTTGCAGGTCCAGAGGGTCAGGTTGTCTTTACTTGGTAAAATTGCTTTTCTTTTAACTTGGTTAAGTTTACTCATGTCCTGGGAGGCTAGGGCAGAATGGATACTTAGGGTAGAGAATAATCAATTTTTACCAAGTTATTTTTTTGTTGTTAGCAAAGAGCAACAAAAACTTTATTTTTTTTCAAATCATAGTCCATTAAAACAAATTTTTGTCTTGCCGTGTACTACTGGACAAGTAAGAGGAGACAAACAAAAAGAAGGAGACAAGAAAACTCCAGAGGGAGTGTACTTTATTGAAAAAAAATTAACTCATGGTTTAGATTTTTCTTTGTATGGGGGGGTAGCTTTTACTTTAAATTATCCTAATCCTGTGGATATTCTTCATAATAAAAGTGGGCATGGGATATGGATTCATGGAAGAGGTACTCCTATTAAAGCGTTTAACACTCAAGGTTGCGTGGCAGTAAATTTAGATCATATTCCATTGATTGAGGAAAATATTTCTTTTAAAAAAACTCCTGTTATAATTACAAAAGATTTTTATTGGTTAAAGGAAAAAGAAGCGACACAACTCTTTGGTTTTATTTTAGAAAAAGTTCAAGAGTGGTCTTGGGCTTGGCGTAAAAAGTCGCCTGATTTTTTTGATTTTTATGATTCGAACTTAGTTGTAGAAAAGAAAAAAGATTATGCCCATTTTATTGCAAAAAAAAAGGCTCTTTTTAAAAAATATAAATGGATAGATGTATTTATATCTAAGCCTAAAATAATTTATGGGCCAGATTATATAGTTTGTTATTTTGACCAACTTTTTCGTTCACCTGCTCTTTTATCTGTTGGCATAAAGAGATTATATTGGATGCAAAATAAATGGGATTGGAAGATTGTTGGGGTAGAGTGGAGAAAACAAAAAAGAACAGATGTATTGAAAAAATATTTAAAAGCTAGAACAAAAGACTTGAAGACATGGCTGGATGGGTGGAAAACAGCTTGGGAAAAGGCAGATATAAAAGCATATTCTTTGTTTTATGCAGATAATGCTGTACAAGGAAAGGTTAAAGGGTTAAAAAATATTATAAACTTTAAGAAAAATATTTGGGCTAAACGTAAACCTAAAAAGATAGAGATTTATAACTTGCAAATAAAACTTAGTAAGGTTGGATTTAAAATAAATTTTGTGCAGAGATATGAAGATATGTCAGGATATTTTGATCTTGGTAAAAAAGAAATAATAGTAGAACCTTATAAAGATAAATGGAGAATTTTGAAGGAAAAATGGACTAGAATAGATGAAAAATAAGCAGATATATTATAATATAATTGTTTTACGAGATGATACTTCTCTTAAAACTTTTAGAATAAAGAGATGGGTAGTTAAATTTTTGCCCATTTTATTAGTGTTTATTCTATTATACTGTGGTATTAGTACGTTCTTTTTGTTTAAATTAAATAAAGAAAATAAAAAAAATTATGCGCTATTAGAAGAAAAAGAGAATGAGTTAAAGGAAATAAAATTTGAGTTAAGTCGTTTGAACAATGTTAAACAGTTATTAGAAAAGTATGATGAGACATATATTAAAGATTTAGTCTCAGGGATTGCTCAAAATAAGAATAAGCCAGGATTAGATTTAGAGGAACTTTTTGGTAAAAAGAATTTGAATTTAGTTAAGATAAGTAATGTTCAGTGTATAAGAGATAATAAATATTTTCTTATGCGTTTTGACTTAAATAATTTGGAAGCAAATAAAGAAAGTAGAGGAAGAGTTTTTATTACTGTTATTACTAGAGATGGAAAAAGTTATGACTTAAATTTAACTAATGAAGATTTGAAATTTACCATTTCAAGATTCAAGGCTGTTCAGATTAGATTTAAAGTTCCAGATTATATAAGCATGAATAATATTTTTGCATTTAAGTTAACAGTTAAAAACAATCAAGGAAAAGTAATTTTTCGTGAGACATATCCTTTGGATAATATTCTTTTGTAGTGTAGCTCTTAGCAATAGTGTTTTTGCTTCTTCTGGCGTTTATTTCAAAGAAACTTTTTTCCCTTTAAAAGTTTATTTTTTAAAAGGCGAACATCCTGGGCCAACTATAATGCTTCAAGGTGGCATTCAGGGTGATGAGCTTACAGGAGTAATTTGTGCTCAGATTTTAAGTAAGGCGAAAGTAAAAAAGGGAAGCTTGATAATAGTTCCGCGAGCTAATTGGCCTTCTTTGTTTTTATTTAAAAGACAAGTTCATGTGGATTTGAATAGAAGGTTTGATAAAAATTATCGTGAATATTATGAAGATTCTTTAGCACAAGCAATTTTTTATTTAGTAGGATTGAGCGATGGCCTTATTCATCTTCATGAAGGAAGTGGTTTTTATTCTAAATATTATATTGATGTCTTGAGAAATCCTAAACGTTATGGTCAGTCTATTATTATAGATGAACCAGTTTATGAACATATTTATTTGGCAAGTGTGGCTAAAACTGTTTTAAGCGATGTAAACCCTCAAGTTACGCCTTCTAAGTATTCTTTTTCTTTATTTAACATGAACACCTTCTCTCCAACAACTTTATATCCAGAGCAAAAAAAATCTTTAACTTATAATGTACTAAAAAATTATATCAAACCTGCTTTTGCTATAGAAGTTAGTAAAAATATAAAGGACTTGTCTTGGAAAGCAAAACATATGCTTATGTTAATTAAAAGGCTTTGTGCTGAGATGGGAGTTGAATTTGAACTTCCATGGAATAAAGAAATAGAAAAAGATATAAAAAATTGGTTTAAACAGAGGATAGACTTTCAAATTTATCGTGTAAATAACTTTGTATTTAAAGTGCATCTTTCTTATCCAAAAAGTGTGGAAGTAGGTGTAAAAGTTGGAGATATAGATATTGATTTAAAAAATAAAGAGTTCGTCCTTTTTCCAGGACAAAGGACAAATATTGCTTTTATTTTAGATGGAAAAAATGTTTTACAGAAAAAAATAGGACAAAGTAAGTATTATTCGTCTTGTATTGGGTATCCGTTATTAATTTATTCTTTAGACGGTAAGGTCAAATGTGCTTTTCCAGGAGAAACAATTAAGGCATTTGAAGGACAAACACTAATTGTATATGGATTATGGCCTAATAAGAGAGAGGTGATAAATGTAAAAGGTTATATTAAATTTAACTCCTTAACTAATACAGGTCAGGATATAGATTCACCTATTTACTTAACAAAAAATGTGTTTATGTCAAAATATATTAAAGTGTTAAATGATAATACTTGGCAGTTTGATATTATACGGGAAACAAAAAACTCTTATCCCTATAAGTGGAGAGTTTTAGTCTCTAAAGCAAAATTAGAGTATATTGTTTTAATTGATAAAAAAAATAGTCAGTATACTTTGCTAAAGAGTAAGATAAAACAAGGTGACTATAAAATAAAGATATATCCTGAAAAATATTTTTGTTTATTTCTTGATAAATATCCTCTTCCTTACTATAGTGGAGATATTCTTAAACTAGAAGAAGGGTTGCATAGGATTACAATCAGAAATGCTCTTAACTTTGATTTAGTAAAGAAAGAGGATATTTATGTCTCTCCATAATTTTTTTGTTAACTTGCCTTTAAGATATATTTATGATGGCAAAGAATATTTGGATTATTTTCTTAAACATCGTATTCAGCCTGAACTGGGGTTAGATTGGCTTAGTGTGGAGGAGTTCCCTAAGAGCTGGCATTTAGAAGTTGCAGATATTTTTGCAAAACAAGGTCTTAAGGTTTCTATTCATTTGCCTTTTTTAGAATTAAGGCCTGGAGCGCTTGATCCGTTTATTTTAGAAGCTACAAGGAAGCGCTTGTTAGAGGCTGTTGACATAGCTGCAGTATATAGCCCTGTGCATAGTATAGCTCATATTGGATATTTTCCTCAAGAATATGATGATTTTTTTTCTGACTGGTTGGTCAATTCTTTGACTACTTGGGAAATGGTTTTGGATAGGATAAATGAACGTTTTCCTCTTTTTTTGGAAAATGTCTATGAACTTGAGCCTGAACCAATAAAAGATTTATTATCTCATCTAGGGAGTATTAGGTATTTAGGATTTTGTCTAGATATAGGTCACTGGTTTTGTTTTGGAAAAGGAAGTGAGCTTGGTAATTTAGCACAATGGCTTCAGTTGTTGGGACCATTTTTAAAACATCTTCATTTACATGATAATGATGGTTTTGATGATAAACACCTTGGTTTGGGAGCAGGAAATATTCCTTTTGTAGAGCTTTTTGCTGGACTTGAGTTTTTAGAGATTAGTCCAACATATACTTTAGAGCCACACACTAAAGAGGATTTTGATATTTCTGTAGATTTTATAAATAGTCATAAATATTGGTTTTCTCTTTTATCTAAGAAGTGAATGAGCAGATCTTAATTTTTATTACCATTCTCTAGTTTGTATACAAAAGCCATTGTTTTCACATAAAAAATCCCTACAGGCTAGTATTAAATCTTGTTCAACCATTTCTTTAATCATGTCTGAGAAGGTTATTTTAGGCTCCCAACCTAACTTTTCCTTGGCTTTGGTAGCATCCCCAAGAAGAGTTTCTACTTCTGTTGGCCTAAAATAGCGAGGATCTATTTCTATAATACATCGTTCTTCTAAGTCGAAACTATTTATTTTAGGTTTTAAGCCTAGAATATCAAGTAAATGGAAGAATTTGTCCTTATTGAATTTATTTACGAACCCTTTTGTATCTACTCCTTTGCCCTTCCATTCTATTTCTAAACCCAAAAGATTGGCACTTTGTTCTACAAATTCTCTAACACTGTGTTGTTCGCCTGTAGCGATGACATAGTCCTCAGGTTTTTTTTGTTGAAGCATAAGCCACATCATTTTTACATAGTCTTTAGCATGTCCCCAATCTCTTTTGGCATCCAGATTCCCAAGGTATAGTCTGTCTTGTAATCCTAATACAATTCGAGTTAAAGCGCGGGTAATTTTTCTGGTTACAAAAGTTTCTCCTCTAATAGGAGATTCATGGTTAAATAAAATACCATTACAGGCATATATACCATAGGCCTCACGGTAATTTACAGTAATCCAGTAAGCATATAATTTAGCTACTGCATAAGGAGAGCGGGGATAAAAAGGAGTGTTTTCATTTTGAGGTATTTGTTGAACCTTGCCAAATAATTCAGAGGTAGATGCTTGATAAAATTTTGTTTTTTTAACTAGATTTAGAATTCTTATTGCCTCTAATATTCTAAGAGTGCCTAGGGCATCTACATTGGCAGTATATTCTGGATTGTCAAAAGATACTTGAACATGGCTTTGAGCAGCTAGATTATATATTTCATCTGGTTGGATTCGTTGAATTAATCTAATTAGGTTAGTAGAATCAGTGAGATCTCCGTAGTGTAAAATAAATCGCCTATTTGGGTCATGTGGATCTTGGTATAAGTGTTCAATGCGATCCGTATTAAAAAGAGAAGTACGTCTTTTAATTCCATGGACAATATATCCTTTTTTTAAAAGAAAGTCTGCTAAATATGCACCATCTTGTCCTGTAATACCTGTAATTAAAGCTATTTTTTCCATAACTATTCCTTTATGTTGTTATAGTTGGCAACAAACCATTTATAGGTAGAGGATATGCCTTTGTCTAATTTTATTTTAGGTTGCCAGCCTAATTTTTTTATTTTGCTTATATCTAAAAGTTTGCGAGGAGTTCCATCTGGTTTAGATGTGTCCCATATAATTTCTCCATTATATCCAATGATTGTTTTAATTTTATAAGCAAGTTCTTTTATGCTTAAATCTTGGCCGCATCCTATATTTAATAGGCGGGGAAAATCTTGTTTTAGATTCATTAAAAAGATACAGGCTTCTGCTAAATCGTCCACATGGAGGAATTCCCTTTTAGGACGTCCTGTTCCCCAAAGGGTGACGTGCTGCTTATTATTTATTTTTGCCTCATGAAATTTGCGTAACATGGCAGGTAAAACATGACTGGTTTCTAAATGGAAATTGTCATTTGGTCCATATAAATTAGTTGGCATAACAGCAAAGAAATTATCTTTATATTCTTTAAAATAAAATTCGCACATTTTAAGACCAGCAATTTTAGCTATTGCATATGCTTCGTTAGTGGGTTCTAAACTAGAAGTGAGTAAATACTCTTCTTTAATCGGCTGAGGACATTCCCTTGGATAAATACAAGAAGAACCTAAAAATAAGAGTTTTTTGACTTTTGTCTTATGAGCAGCATGAATTACATTTGTCGCAATGGCAATATTTGTATAAATAAATTGAGCAGGATAGGTCGCATTGGCTAATATTCCTCCAACTTTGGCTGCTGCTAAAAATACATACTCTGGTTTATATGTAAGAAAAAAGTCCTCTACTTGCTTTTGATTCGTAAGATCTAGTTTGCTAGATGGAAACCCAATTAGATTAGAGTATCCTTTATCTTTAAGAGCACGCCAGATAGCACTCCCCACCATTCCCTTATGGCCGGCTATGTATATTTTAGAGTTTTTATGCATATATCTTTGCTCCTTAGATAAATTCTCTATTTTATATTTTTAGATTATTCAGTTAGGTATTGAATACCCTTTTCTTATTTATCCTGTCTATAAAAATATTTTTCATGTTAGATTAGAATTTATAAAAAATTAAGAAGGTTTTCAATTTTTTAGTTTTTGAAATGTCTCATTTAGTTTTTGAATATGGCACAATATTTGCTTTTGGTTATAGTAAATTAAAATAAAAAGGTATGGAAAATGTTGAATAATAAAGTTATTTTAATAACGGGCGGAACTGGGTCTTTTGGAAAAAAATGTACAGAAATTATTTTAAAACGGTATCGTCCTAAGAAGCTGATAATTTTTAGTCGAGATGAGTTAAAGCAGTTTGAGATGTCACAGATTTTTTCGGAACAACAATACCCATGTATGCGTTATTTTATTGGTGATGTTCGCGATAAAGAAAGACTTTACAGGGCCTTTAGAGGGGTTGATTATGTTATTCATGCGGCTGCTTTAAAACAGGTACCAGCAGCAGAGTATAATCCTTTTGAGGCAGTGAGGACTAACATAATTGGGGCTCAAAATGTAATTAATGTAGCCATAGATACAGGAGTAAAGCGTGTTATCGCTCTTAGTACAGATAAAGCTGCTAATCCTATAAATCTATATGGAGCCACCAAGCTTTGTTCTGATAAACTGTTTATTGCAGGAAATAGTTATGTAGGACGGGATGAGACTTGTTTTTCAGTAGTAAGATATGGAAATGTAGTTGGAAGTAGAGGGAGTGTTATTCCGTTTTTTCTTAAGAAAAAAGAAGAAGGTGTATTGCCTGTTACAGACCCGAGGATGACGCGTTTTTGGATTACTTTAGAGCAAGGAGTAGATTTTGTTTTAAAAAGCTTAGAACGAATGGTTGGAGGAGAGATTTTTATTCCAAAGCTTCCAAGTATGAATATTATGGATTTAGTAAAAGCTATTTGTCCTAAGTGCAAAACCAAAATAGTAGGTATTAGACCAGGAGAAAAGCTTCATGAGGTTATGATTCCTAAGGATGAAGCTAGGCATACAGTGGAATTTAAAGACTATTATGTAATTAAGCCAGCTTTTCCTTATTTTACAAGACGTTTTAAAGGAAATGGATGTACATCTGTACCTAATGATTTTGAGTATAGTTCAGATAAGAATACGTGGTGGTTAAGTGTAGAGGAGCTAAGGAGTATTGTAAGTGGATTATAAAGATTATATTCCTTATGGATGTCAATCAATAGATGAAGATGATATTGCCAGTGTCTGCTCAGTGTTACGTTCTGATTGGCTGACTACAGGGCCGAAAGTTGCTCAATTTGAGCAAGCTATAGCAAATTATGTTGGAGCAAGATATGCAGTGGCTGTATCAAGTGGAACTGCCGCGCTTCATTGTGCCATGTATGCTTTGAGGTTAAAGCCAGGAGATGAGGTGATTGTGCCACCAATTACTTTTGCTGCCACTGCTAATTGTGTATGTTATATGGGAGGAAAACCTGTATTTGCTGATGTTGAGCCTGATACTTTACTCATGAGTCCTGATGAGGTTGAAAAAAAAATTACGTCTAAAACTAGGGCTATAATTACAGTAGATTATGCTGGGCAACCCTGTGATTATGATAAATTTCAGGTTTTAGCTAAAAAATATGGATTAACTTTAATTGCCGATAGCTGCCATGCATTAGGAGCAAAATATAAGGGAAAGAAAGTTGGTTCTTTGGCAGATTTGACAGTGTTTAGTTTTCACCCTGTAAAACATATTACTACTGGCGAAGGTGGAGCGATTGTAACAGATAATGAGGAATTGGCAGAAAGAGTGAAAAAGTTTAGAAATCATGGGATTAGCTTTGATTTCCATCATAGGGAGAAGATAGGTTCGTGGTTTTACGAAATAGAAGAGTTGGGATACAATTATCGCATCACGGATATTCAATGTGCTTTAGGTATAAGTCAATTGAAGAAGCTATCTAAATTTCTAGAAAAACGTCGAGAAATTGCAAAGCAGTATGATAATTCTTTAAAAGATATTAGAGGGATTTCTCCTTTAGTAGTTAAAGATAATATCTTTCATGCATATCATCTGTATGTAGTAAGAGTTGATCCTTTATTGACAGGTGTAGATAGAAAAGAACTTTTTAAAAAGATGCGAGAGAACGGTATTGGTGTAAATGTACATTATATTCCTGTATATTTACATCCTTATTATCGTAAGAGATTTGGATATGATTTTGGACTTTGTCCTGTGGCTGAGGCAGCGTATGAAGAGATATTATCTTTGCCCATCTTTCCAGAAATGAAAGAGATAGAGGTAGAAAGGGTTGTCAGTATTTTGAAGCAAAGTATTTTCATAAAGTAATGGATGAATCAGACAATGGATAGAAAATTTACAGAGCAGGAATTATTTTGGAAAGGTAAGTTTGGAGATGATTATTCACTGCGTAATAGAGATTATTTACGTATTGCTTCGAATATCTCTCTTTTTAGTAGGATATTACGACATACCATAAATGTTAAAAGCGTTTTAGAGTTAGGAGCAAATATCGGTCTTAATTTAATGGCCCTTAGATATTTAATCCCTGAACTAGAGATGGGGGCAGTAGAGATAAATGAAAAAGCTGCTTTAGAATTAAAAAATAATATACCTAGTGCAGAAATTTATGTTAGTTCTATATTAGATATTGCTTTTGACAAAAAATGGGATTTAACTTTTACTAAAGGGGTATTAATTCATATAAATCCTAACAAATTAAAAATAGTTTATAATCTTTTATATCATAGTTCAAGAAGATATATTCTTATATGTGAATATTATAATCCAACTCCAGTTGAAGTTGTTTATAGAGGCCATAGAAACAAACTCTTTAAAAGAGATTTTGCAGGAGAAATGTTAGATTTATATAATGATTTGTTTTTAATTGATTATGGTTTTGTTTATCATAGAGATGAGTATTTTCCGCAAGATGATATGAATTGGTTTTTATTAGAGAAGAAAGATGGAAGGGACAATGGATAAAAAAGTTTTAACAATTATTCCTGCAAAGCTCGGTTCTACTCGACTACCGAGAAAAAATATTTTGCCCTTGAGAGGGCGTCCTCTAATAGAGTATACAATTAAAAGTGCGACAGAGTCAGGATGCTGTGGAGAAATTATGGTGTCCACTGAAAGTGAAGAAATTGCTGATATTGCCAAGCAAGCAGGAGCTAAAGTTCCTTTTATGCGTTCTAAAGATCTGGCAAGAGATCCAGCTGGAGTGGCAGATGTATGTCTGGACGTATTAAGGCAATATGAAAGAATAGGGAAATTTTTTGACATATTGATTATATTACTTCCAACTACGCCTTTTAGGACTCCTAATGATATTAGAAATGCTTTGGATATATTTAAAAAAAATAAAGCTAAGTTTTTAATGAGTGTGTCAGAGTTTGGTCATAACCCTTTTTGGGCTTTAAAAAGATTAAAACAAAAGAGTTTAATAATGGAGCCGTGTTTTCCTGACTTTATTAATTTAAAGAGGCATGAATTGCCAAATACTTATAGAGCTAATGGAGCAATTACAATTGTTGATATACCTTCTTTTCTAGAGAATAGAACTTACTATGGTAGGCCTTTATTTACTTATACCATGCCATGGAATAGAAGTGTTGATATTGATACACTAGAGGACTTTTTGTTTGCTGAGTTTTTACTCGAAAGGGGTATTTTCGATGAGCAAGATAGTTGAATATGGAGACAAGAAGATAGGGAAAGGACAACCTATTTTTATTGTAATGGAGGCAGGAGCAACTCATAATGGGTTGGATACAGCTAAAAAGTTAGTAGATGTCGCAGTAAAGGCAGGAGCAGATGCTATAAAGTTTCAAATGTTGAGAGCATCAGATCTTGTTTCTTCTAAAGAAGTACTATTTAAATATAAAGTTTTAGTAGATAAGAATACCAAGAAAATTATAGAAATTAGCGAACCTTTATTAGATATTTTGAAACGAAGAGAACTTACTAGAGAAGAGTGGGTAGATTTAATCAATTATTGTAAACAAAGAGAAATATTATTTTTTTCTACAGTCACAACAGTAGAAGAGTTAGAGTTTTTATACTCACATGGTGTTAGAATGATAAAAATTTGTTCAGGAGATATTAATTATCACTATTTGCTGGCAGAGGCAGCGAAATATGATTGGATTGTACAAATTGACACAGGATTAGCTACTTTAGGAGAAGTGGAGGAAGCAATAGATATTTTAGAAAGAAATGGTTGTGATAAGATCATTATTAATCATTGTCCTTCAGGATATCCTTCTCCGTTACAAGGAGTTAATTTGAGAATTCTTATTACTCTTCAAGCAATGTTTCCCTATCCAGTAGCATTTTCCGATCATTTTCCTGGTAGAGATGCAGATATTGCGGCTGTTGCGTTAGGAGCTAATATTATAGAAAAAACTATTACTTTAGACAAAACTATTCGTAGCCCTGAACATATTATGTCTTTGGAACCTGATGAGGCGTATGAGTTTGTAAAAGCTATTAGAAATATTGAGATGATGATGGGTAGTAGAAGGAAAAGTCTAACTAAAGAAGAATTAGATAATAGAAAGAAAGTGAGGAGAAGCTTATTTGCTAGAGTAAATTTAAAGAAAGGGGAGTTTTTAAAACAAAATATGATAGAGTATAGAAGGCCAGGAGATGGAATTGAGGCTCACTTAGATTTTTTAGTTTTAGGGAAAAGATTAAAAAGAGATGTTTTACAAGGTGAAAAATTATATTTTAATGATTTTGAGTAGTTATGTTAATAATTCGTACGGATTCAACTCCTGAAATAGGAACAGGTCATATCATGCGGTGTATAGCTTTGGCGCAGGCATGGCAGGATAGAGGTGGTGAAGTCGTTTTTCTTTCTCATTGTGGAAGTAAACTTTTGCGTCAGCGTATTCAAGATGAAGGTTTTAACCTGGTTTCTTTAAAGACCCCTCATCCAGATTCTTTTGATCTTGAATTCACATTGGCTTTTTTGCGTAATCTAAAAACCAGCGGCCAGAAAGAGCCAATAGTGGTGGCAGATGGATACCACTTTGACGCTGATTATCAGAAAGCGATTAAAGAAAATGGATACAAGTTAATGGTGATTGATGATTATAATCATCTTCCTCTCTATTACGCTGATATTTTGCTTAATCAGAACATTAATGCTCCTGAGTTGAACTATTCGTGTAGTGAAAATACGGTCCAATTGCTGGGATGTAAATATGTTATGTTAAGACAGGAGTTTTTGCGAAATAGAAACTTCAAACGGACAATTCCTACAAAAGCTCGTAATATTCTAGTAACAATGGGAGGAGCAGATATAGAGAATATAACTCTTAAGGTTCTCAAAGCGATATATCTTCTTAATGATTTGGATATAGAAGTTAAAGTGATTGTTGGTCCTTCTAATCCACATTTGGAAGAGATTAAGTTTTATATAGAAGATAAAGATCTACCTGCCTCGCTTATATATTCTCCATTACCTGAAGAAATGCCAGAATTTATGAAATGGGCGGATCTAGCAATAACGGCCGGGGGAAGTACTTGTTGGGAACTGGTGTTTATGGGGGTGCCGAGTTTAATAATTACTGTTGCTGAGAATCAAGAAGGAATAGGTACAGGATTGGAAAAATTTGGGGCTGCTCGTAATTTAGGGTGGTTTTTAAGAATTAAGGTTAATACATTAAAAGAAGAAATTAGAAAAATACTCTATGATGGTATAAGAGAGAAGATGTATTTAAAAAGCAAAAAACTTATTGATGGATTAGGTTTAGAAAGAATTCTTTACGAGGTTACTCAATTATGAATGTTCTCCTATTGGGACCAAATAACTTACAAATTACTTCTACCATATTAAATTCTGGATGTAAGGTTATTGAGTACTCAGACAAAATAGATATATCCTTTTTAATAGAAAACAAGGTTAATTTTATTGTCAGTTACCGCTATAGACATATTATTAAACCCTCTGTTTTAGAATTTTTAAAAGGCAATGCAATTAATTTACATATATCTTTATTACCATGGAATAGAGGAGCCGATCCAAATTTGTGGAGTTTTTTGGAAGACACGCCAAAGGGTGTAACTATTCATTACATTGATGAAGGTATAGATACAGGTGATATTATAGCGCAAAAGGAAATTTTTTTCAATGAAGAGCAAGAGACTCTTGCAACAACATACAATAAGCTTAATTATGAGATAATTAGTTTGTTTAAGGAAAATTGGCCTTTTATCCTGGAAGGTAAAGTTGAGCGTAAAAAACAGCCTCCGGGAGGTTCGTTTCATAAACTATTAGATAAAAAAAAATATGAGTATCTTTTGAGAGAAAAGGGTTGGAATACTTTAGTTAAGGATTTAAAAGGGAAAGCCCTTAAAAATAATACTTGATGAGGTATATTCGTGATAACTAATACAATAGTTAATACTTTCTCTTCTGTTTTTATAATCGCCGAGTTATCAGCTAATCATAATCAAGACTTTGATATTGCTGTCCAAACAATTAAGGCTGCTAAAGAGGCGGGAGCTGACGCTATAAAGCTTCAAACCTATACCCCTGATATAATGACTATAAATTGTGATAATGAATATTTTCGAATTAAGGATACAATTTGGCAAGGGAAAACTTTATATCAACTTTATGAAGAAGCATATACTCCCTGGGAGTGGCACTCCAGTCTAAAAAAAATTGCTGAAGATCTTGGACTTATATTTTTTTCCACACCTTTTGATCCCTCAGCAGTTGATTTTTTAGAAGATCTTGGAGTTCCTTTGTATAAAGTAGCTTCTTTCGAGATAGTGGATATCCCCTTACTTCGCAAAATAGCTAAAACTGGTAAGCCTGTAATTATGTCCACTGGAATGGCCACACTTGCTGAAATAGATGAAGCCGTAAGGACATTAAGAAATGATGGAGCTGGAGAGATAGCCTTGCTTAAATGTACTAGTGCCTATCCTGCACCTTATGAGGAAATGAATTTAAGAACGATTCCTCATTTGGCAGAAACTTTTAATTTGCCTGTAGGTGTTTCTGACCATAGTTTAGGTATTGCTGTTCCTGTGGCTTCTGTTGCATTGGGTGCAAAAATAGTTGAAAAGCATTTTATTTTATCACGAGATATTCCCTCTCCTGATGCGTCATTTTCTTTGGAGCCAGATGAGTTTAAAACAATGGTAGAGTCAGTGAGAGCAGTAGAAAAGGCTCTGGGTAGCGTGAGCTATGAGCTTACAGACAAACAAAAAGAAAGTAGAGTTTTTAGACGTTCTCTTTTTGTGGTAAAGGATATGAAAGCAGGAGAGGAATTTACAGAGGAAAAAGTAAAATCAATAAGACCAGGTTATGGATTGCATACTAGATATATAAGCCATATTTTAGGTAAAAAGGCCAAGGTTGACATAAAAAAAGGAACTCCTCTTAATTGGAGTTTAATATTATAAAAGGATTTTATATGATACCTGATCATCCTCTATTTTATGACATAAAAAGATACGCAGGGAGTATAGATAAACCATTAATTACACCAGAGATTAATACTAGAAACGATTTTTATGGTCATGCTTATATATTAAAAAAGTATTCTTCAATTCCTGAAAATGTATCTTTAAAATGTTGTATAGAGCATGGTAATCCTAGATATAATGCTAATCCTGAGGATTTGTTAATAAGTAAATATAAAATTGCAATTGTCCAAAAAAAAATAAGAAAAATTTGGCTATCTGATAGATTTAAATGCTTATCTTTTGCTATAGGTCCATATATTCATTATGCTGATTATTATTATAAGAAAAAAGATTTAATGAGTTTAAAAAACGCTTTAGGTAAAGTGTTGTTAGTTTTTCCATACCACTCTACACATTGGATAGATAGTTACTATGATATAATTGAGTTTATAAACAAGGTAAAAGCTATAGGGAGAAACTTTGATCATATTGTAGCGTGTATTTATTGGAAGGATGTGCTTAAAGGTTTACATAATATTTTTTACAAAGAGAATATTTTATGTGTTAGTGCCGGCCATATGTACGATAGACACTTTTTGGAAAGATTAAAAAGTATTATTTATATTGCTGATTGCGTTGTTTCAAATAGTTTAGGTACACATTTTTCTTATTGTTGTTATTTAAAAAAACCTTTTTTCTATATTAAACAGGATGTTTCTTTTGTTAAAAATAGGTATGATGTCTCTGATCCAGATGTTTCTTTTTATCAGAATCATATGGTAAAAAAAGCTATGTCATTATTTTCTAAGTTTAGTGATAAACTTTCGGATATTCAATTGAAATTTATGAATGAATGGGGTGGATATGATCAAATAAAAACACCAGAAGAATTAAAAGCTATTTTTGAATGGATTGGGTTTGAATATGTTAATTTTTAATCTTGGTTGTATTTATTATGAATATAGAAGCTAATAAATATCCTTTAATCGCACAGGGATCCTTAGAGGAAGTACTAAATATTTTACTATCTTTAAAGGATACATATCCTCGCTGTAGATATGGGAAAATAATTGTAGAAGGAATACCACTTATTTTTGTTGATTTGCACAGTTTATTTTTTGAATTAGAGCAGATTTTTAAAAAAGAGATTTATAAGTTTTATTCTAATTCAAAAAAACCTGTTATTATAGATTGCGGTGCCCATATTGGACTAACTTCCATTTATTTTGCCAGATTATATCCATCTGCTAGGATTTACTCTTTTGAGGCTGATCAAGATATATTTAAAGTTTTAGAATATAATATTTCTTATAATAAAATAAAAAACATAAAAATTTATAATAAAGCTGTATGGATACATAATAGAGGAGTTTATTTTTGTCAAAAAGGTAATGATTCTGGATATATATCTAATAAAAGCAGTCATGCTTTGGTTCCTTCATTAAAATTAAAAGAATTTTTGGACAATTTTGATAAGATAGATTTATTGAAGTTAGATATAGAAGGAGCAGAGTTTGAAGTTTTAAAAGATATAGATGATAGTATAGACAAAATTTCTACTGCTATAGTAGAAGTGCATAAATTGAATGAAAAGAAAACGTTGTTATCAGATATTTTTAAGGTTTTTGAAAGAGGTGACTTTAGATATGTCCTTTCTGACTGCCATTTAGCAACTTGGGTCAGACATAATAAAACACCTTTTAAATTCGTAAATACAGATAAATATATTTTTACAATTTTTGCGTGGAACAATAAATCCTATAATACAGAGCCAGTTAAGAAGATAGTTCAATTTTGTATGCAAGATTATGGAGGAGCTGGTACTGCAGCCTTGAGACTTCATGAGGGATTATTGTCTATAGGTGAGGATAGTAAGTTATTTTTAAATAATCTGAAAAAGTGGAAGGAGTGTTCTTTCCCTTTATATGATAAGCCAGTTAAACAACGTACTCATTTTATTTCTCCTGGGTGGCAATTTTTTTCCAACCATATTAAAAAAATAATAGAACCCTATAAAAGACGTTCCGATTATTTGGAGATATTTACAGATTTATGCTCAACTAATCAAATATCAAACATTTTAGAAGTAAAGGAAGCAGATATTCTCCATTTTCATTGGATTGCAGGTACAGTTAACTTAGCTAAAGAGGTTGATTTTTTAAAAACCAAAAAAATAGTTTGGACTTTGCATGATATGAACCCTTTTACTGGTGGTTGCCATTACTCAAATGGATGTGAAAAATATAAAGAGATGTGTGGAAAGTGTCCGTTATTGGGTTCTGATAGAGAGCAGGATATTTCCAGAAAGATTTGGGAACAAAAGCGAGAAATATATAAGCAACTGGATATAACTGTTGTTGCTCCTAGTAAATGGTTAGCTGAATGTGCTAAAAATAGTTCCTTATTTAAAAATTATCCTGTGCATATTATCCCGTATGGATTGCCATTGGATACTTTTAAGCCCTATGATAAAAATAAATTACGTAATCTTGTTAATATAAAAAGAAATGATTTTGTAGTGTTATTTGGTGCTGATTCCATTAGTAATAAACGTAAAGGAATTAAATTTCTTTTAGATACACTGGTACACCTTAAAGCACTTCAAAAAAAAGAAAGTATCGTCTTAGCTGTTTTTGGTAGAAATACAGAAGTCGTTTCTCAACTTGGCTTTCCCGTTATATCTTTTGGTTATGTAGAAGATGAAAGCCAATTAGCTCAAATTTATAGTTTAGCAGATGTTACTATAGTTCCATCTCTGGAAGACAACTTACCTAATATTGTGTTAGAATCATTAGCGTGTGGAACTCCTGTAGTAGGCTTTGAGGTTGGTGGTATCCCTGATATGATAAAGCATAAATATAATGGATTTTTAGCGCCTCCTAAAAGTAGCGAGGGGTTATTAGAAGGTATTTTGTGGGCTATAGCACAAAAGAAATATAATCAAAATATTATTAACAATTGTAGAGAGTTTTGTAAGAAAAATTTTTCTTTAGATTTACAGGCAAATAGATATAAAAAATTATATGATGATATTTTAAAAAAATAGAGGTAATTTAATGATTTTATTAGTTGGTGGAGCTGGTTATATTGGAAGCCATGTTAATAAGTTTCTTTATGAACAAGGATATTCTACAGTAATCTTTGATAATTTAATTTATGGCCATAAAGAATTTGTTAAGTGGGGAGAGTTTGTATTAGGAGACTTAAATAGTTTAAAACAGCTAGAATTGTTGTTTGCAAAGTATGAAATAGATGCAGTCATGCATTTTGCTGCATTTGCTTATGTGGGAGAGTCTGTTGTAGACCCTGAAAAATATTATTTGAATAATGTGTATAATACTATAAATTTATTAAATACTATGAAAAAGTTTGGTGTAGATAAATTTGTATTTTCTTCGTCTTGTGCAGTGTATGGCAGTCCTAGCTTTATCCCTCTTTCTGAAAAACATCCTCTTATTCCCGTTAATCCTTATGGTAGAAGTAAACTAATGGTAGAAGAAATTTTAGAAGATTATTCTAAAGCGTATGGATTGAAGTATATTTCTCTACGTTATTTTAATGCTGCTGGTGCTGATTTAGATGGAGAAATTGGAGAAAGACATTGTCCTGAGACGCATTTAATCCCTTTGGTATTAGATGTGGCATTAGGTAAAAAGGAATATATTGAAATCTACGGAGATGACTACGATACATTTGATGGTACATGCATTAGAGACTATATTCATGTTTTAGATATAGCAAGAGCTCATTTTTTAGCATTAGAGTTTTTAAAGAAAAATAATACCTCTAATGTGTTTAACCTTGGGAACGGACAAGGATATTCTGTAAAGCAAGTTATAGATGTAGCTTGCAGAGTAACAGGAGTAAAAATTAAAAGTAAAATTGGTAGTCGACGTGATGGAGATCCACCTAAATTAATTGCAAATTATGAAAAGGCTAAAGCTATTTTAAATTGGTCTCCTAAGTTTACAAAATTAGAAGATATTGTTGAAAGTGCATGGAGATGGCAGAAGAAAGATGTTAAATTTCTTAAATAGGAAAAGATATGATACAAAATAAAAATACTGTTGATCTGTTTGCTGCAATAGTTAAAGACATAAAATATCCATATATTGCTGAAGTTGGAGTTGCCAAAGGTAATACATCATTAAAATTTGCTAAGATACTAGATAACAATGGAGAGATTCATTTGTTTGATCGCCAGCATATAGTAGAAGATGTTTATCAGAGATTATCTCATCTTGGGTATAAAAATATATTTATTCATGGTTGTTCTAATAAATTAAAAGATTCTTATAATTGGGACTTTATGAAGATAATCAGAGATAATATTAATTTAAAATTTGATTATATTTATTTAGATGGAGCGCATACATGGGAAATAGATGGTTTTGCTTTTTTTTTGTGTGATATGCTCCTTAAAGTTGGGGGATTCATTGATTTTGATGATTATTATTGGACTTTTTCTAATTCTCCTACCTGCAATCCAGCAGTTTATCCTAATATTTTAGAATATTATACTGCAGAGCAGATATCAATTCCCCAGATCAAATTAGTTGTTGATCTTTTAGTGAAAAGATCTAGGAGGTATAAAGAAGTAGTTTCGAATAAATTATTTGTAAAATCGAGATAAAGATAGAGGTTTATAATGGGAGGATGTCAGGACTTTCCAAGAATAAGTATTATTACTCCATGTTTAAATGATGAGAAATTTATATCTCAGTGCATAGAATCTGTTCTTTCTCAAGAGTATCCTAATCTAGAGTATATAGTAATAGATTGTGGAAGTATAGATTCTAGTCTAGATATAGTAAATGCTTATAAGAAAGATATTGTTTTGGAGCATATACCGACGGAGGACAGGTTTAATGCAATAAGACAAGTTTTATCGAAAACTAGTGGACAGGTTATTGGTTTTTTATATCCTAAGGCTAGGTACTTTGATGGCTCTTTATTTGTAGTAGGAGAGATTTTTAAATCCTGCCAAGATATATCATGGATTACATCTAAAGCCTTTGTTTGTTGGGATGAATACAATCAAGTTAATAACCTAATAGAATCTTTCCCAAATTATTTTAATATTGAAAAAAATAAAAAGATTGGAGTAGAATTTTCTTTTTGGCGAAGAGATTTAATTAATGACTTGAAATTAACGGATAATGTCTACTTGAAAGCAGATGATTTGTGGAGTCTTTTTTTAAAGAAGACTAAATTATATATTATAGAAAGTATTTTGGGAGGAAGGTATATAAAGAGTAAAAAAAAGACTATATTAGAAACAAGTAGATTAGAAAGGTGGTTGGATACAGAGTCTTTTGTGTTACAGTATGCTCAGTTTAATTTTAATTTAAATTACAAAAGGATTTCCTTTTTACCTCTCAGTGAATTGGTTGATAGAAGTAACTTTAAACCTATTTTTAGGTGTTTATCTAGATTAAGTTCTGAAATAACAGATGCAATAAGGTCTGCTACTTCTCAGGTTATACGTTCGAGGATTATAGAGAAACAAAAACAATTACTCTACAGCATGCTGAAAGAATGTGAAATACATTTTGATAAAAGGTCAAATTATTTAATTTCTACGATTGTCTCTTCGTATAAAGGAGAAGAATTTATTAAGGAATGTCTTGATGATTTACTTTCTCAAACATTAAAAGATAAAATACAAATTATTATTATTGATGCTGATTCTCCTCAAAATGAAGGCGATATTATCAGAGAATATCAAAAAAAATATTTAAATATTTGTTATGTACGTACACCAGTTCGTATAGGAGTTTATACAGCGTGGAATCTTGGTATCTTATTAGCAAAGGGTAGTCTGATAACTCCGTTTAGTACAAATGATAGATTAAGAAAAGATGCTTATGAATTGCTTGCAAAGGAATTGCTGAGTAATCCTCATGTAGCTTTGGTGTATGGAGATACTAAAGTTACAGACGAACCCCATCAAGATTTTGAAAATGCTTCTCCTAGCAAAACACACCCTAATAATTTTGTTTGGCCTGATTTTTCTTATTTTGATCTTTTGCAACGTTGTCTGGTAGGTCCTCATCCTATGTGGAAAACTTGCATTCACGATAGGATTGGTTTTTTTGATGAATTTTATACTGCAATGGCTGATCAAGAATTTTGGTTGAGAGTGGGAGAAGAATTTGAATTAAAACATATTCCTTTATTTACTGGATTATATTGGTTAGATGAGGATGCTCTTTCTAATCATGCTAAGTCTTCTTTGCCCATTTATGAGAAAGAACATATTCGTTCGATGTATAGAAATAGAAATTTTTTATATAAACAGAATAAACTATTTCAGACAAAAATATCAATTATTATTCCAGTTTATAATCAAGTAGAATATACAAGACGTTGTCTATATATTCTGTCTTATGTATTAAAAAAATTCTTAAATTGTGAAGTTATCGTTATAGACAATGCTTCATCAGATGAGACATCTAATTTTCTCAAACAAGTAAGTGGGAATTTTAAAGTAATTACAAATAAAGAAAATTTAGGATACACCTTGGCGTGTAATCAAGGTGCTGAAGAGGCGAGTGGTGAATTTTTACTTTTTCTAAATAATGATACGGAGCCATTTTCAGGTTTTTTAGAACACATGTTAAAAGTTTTTGAAAGAGAGTGTAATGTTGGGGCTGTTGGTTGTCAGCTAATTTATCCTAATGGAACTATTCAAGAAGCAGGAGCGGTTGTATTTTCAGATGGGACTGCGTTAAATTTTGGTAGAGGTAAAGATCCAATGCTTTCTATTTTTAATAGAGTGAGCAGAGTAGACTATTGTTCTGGAGCTTGTTTATTGACTCCTAAAGAAATTTTTAAAGAAGTTGGAGGTTTTGATCCTATTTACTCCCCTGGTTATTATGAAGATACGGATTATAGTTTTACTTTACGTTCATTGGGGTTGGAAACTTATTATGAACCTAATGCTAAAATTTTGCACCATGGCTCTGTTTCTGCGGGTTTAGATGAAAATCAAGGAATGCGACGTTTCTTAAGTATCAATAGAAAAAAATTTTTAAAAAAGTGGAGCATTGCTTTAAGGAAACATGAAGATCGGCCAGAAGACTTGGATTGTGTTTGGACTGTGGATCGCGACTTTTTAGGTTTTAGGGTGGCAAATAATTATATTAAAAGAAAATACCACCATTTCTCTTTTTTCTGTTCTGCTGAGAACAAACTAGTGACAGATAATTTTCAGAAAAAGTTTAAAATGGAGAAAAAGAGTTTTTTTCATTCTTATAAAGATACAGATATATGTTTTGTTAGTGATTTTATGCCTAGATTTGATTGTAGTTCTTCTCAACTTAGAGTGCATAATATACTAAAAATATGTACATCTTTAGGCTATAAGTTAAATTATTTTTATTTTATCCCTGATGAAAATGATCAGTGCTATGCTGATCTACATAAGAATGTAACTTTTAAATTAATAGATTTTAATTCCAAAAGATATTTGGAATATATATTAGACAGTAACCCAAAAGTATTATGGGTAACGAATCTTTGGCTTTTAGAATATTTCCAAAAAGTTAGATTTATTGTGAAAGAGATTAGGAAGCATGGTCAGGATATAAAAATTATTATAGATACAATGGATTTTCATGCTAAGAAATTTTTACGTAAATATCGTCTTTCTAAAGATATTTCTGATTTATATGTTGCAGAGCAGTTTTTAAAATTAGAACAAGAAACCTATCCTTTTGCTGATCAACTTATTGTAGTAACTGAACAGGAAAAAAAGGATTTAGAACAAGAATTGATTAATTTGCCTCCTATTACTGTTATTCCTAACATTCATTATTTTTCAAATATAAATATTCCTTTTGCAAAAAGAAAAGGAATAGTGTTTTTAGGCAATTTTGATGTCAATCATAATTATGATGCGGTACTATATTTTTTAAAAGAAATTTATCCTCGCATTTTAGAGCTTAATGATAATATTAAATTTCATATTGTTGGTTTTAAATCTAGAGAAAAATTTAAACATCTAGAAAATGAAAATGTTATTGTGCATGGGAAGGTTAAGGATTTACAGTCATTTTTGCAGCAATTTAGAGTGTTTGTGTGTCCTCTTACCTATGGCGCAGGAATGAAAGGGAAAATCGGAGAGGCAATTGTCAGTGGGCTCCCGATAGTTTCTACTGCTATAGGCATAGAAGGGTTTGATTTAAGGGATAAAGTAGATTGTTTTGTCGCGGATAGTCCGGATGACTTTGCGCTAAAAACAAGCTTATTGTATTCAAAACAAGATATTTGGGAAAATTTTGTAAAAAAATCTAGAGAGAAATTAGAAGAGAAAATCAACCTAGATAAAATAAAAACTAATATTAATAAATTATTAAGTTAAGTATTGTCATGGGGAAAGAAAATGAAAGATCATTTTAATGATATAGAGCAATATATGTTGCTTATGACTCTTCAAGGTAAATACAATAAAATTGTATCTACTTTTCAGCAAAAAGTAAAAAGTTTGTCTCCCTTTAGTTATTATTTATTAGGTAATGCTTTTTTCAAGTTACATAAATATGAAGAAGCTATTATATATTGGAATAAATCGTATTTTTTGTCTGAAGGAAAAATATGGTTTGCTAAAAAAAGAGCTTTTCAATTGGAAAAATATTTTCACTTAGTTACAGGAGAAAAATTATTGTTTGAAAAAGAACCAAAAGTCCATGTTTTAATACTTACTAATAATAGAAAGGATTATTTGGTAGAGACAATAAAGTGTTTAAATCAGACAGAATATGACAACTGCGAGGTTTTTATTTTAGACAATGGTAGTATAGATGGGACAAAGGATTTACTTTCTGATATTTTGTCTAATGGTCTATTTAAAAAGAAATTTAATTTTTTTATTCACTCTTTACCCACTAATATTGGTAGGCCTGCAGGTCATAATTTTATGTTAACATACTGGGATCACTCGGAAGCAGATTTTATAGCGATTCTTGATGATGATGTGTTGGATTTTCCCCCAAATTGGCTTAAATTATTTTTAAATTCTTTTACTTATTCTAAGAATGTGGCAGCTGTTGGATCAAAAACATTGTCTGTGTCAGGGAAGATACAAGATGCCTTTCCTATTATTTTAGAAAATGTTTTAGAAGATGATAGCAAGATTGGTTTTTTTACTCATAGAGATGAAGTTGATTTTGGACAATATGATCTTATAAATAATATTTGTGATTATGTAACAGGATGTTTTTCTGTTTTTAAAAAAAGTATATTTGATAATGTTGGATTATTTGATATTATGTTTTCTCCTTCTCAATATGTAGATATTGATCATGGTATTAGAATGAGACTAGCTGGTTACGATTTGTTATATAATGGGAATATATATACTATTCATGCTCAATTAACACATGAAGAAAGAAAAGTGAGCAAAGTCGCTAGAGGAAATCAGCTTGGGAATTCTGTTAAATTGGCTAATAAATATGGATATGATACGTTTAAAAAAATAATAACAGATAGAAAACAACGGGAAAGTATTTTTTTATTAAGTTAATAGGCTAATAAATTTATAAAAAAATTTTACATCATTACCTATAACATTTCCAAATTTAGCATAATCTTCTCTACCTTTGATTCCTGAATTTTGATAATGAACTATAGAGACGAGTCCGCAATATTTTATCCTATATCCTTTTAATTTTAATTCAATATCATGAGCGATATCGTCCATTTGAGAAGGAGAGAATCTTATATCAAAGTAAGGCACTTTTTTTAAGGCAGATGTTTTTAAAAGGTGGCAACACCCCATAACATTCCAAGTCTCTCGTACAAAATCATATACATTGTTATCGAATTGATTATTGGGAGCATCTAGAGAGATACGTAATAAATCTTTTCTTATAATAGAAAAGTTTCGATATAGATATTGCAAACGAGAAGGTTTTTGAGGGAATAATATTTTCCCACCGACAACAGCTGTTTTTTGATCTTGTTCTGCTACGTTAAGAAAATTAATTAGCCAATTTTTTGACAAAGTGATGTCATCATCTAAAAAAGCTATATAGTCGCATTTCCATGTATCTTCTTGGGCAATGAGCCAATTTCTAGCTGCTGGAGCTCCAATATTGATAGGTAATTCTATTGTTTTTATAGTATTAAATTTTTTTAGTATTTCTTTTGAATTGTCAGTACATCCATTTAATAAAACAGTAATTTGTGAATTTCCTATATCTGTGTTTAAAAGTGATTTTAGGGTTTTTAATAAAAATTTTTCTTTGTTATAGGTATATAAATAAATATTAACTTTTTTAGATATCAATAGTTCTTTGTTTAAAGGTAAGGGGGATTCTAGCTGTTTTAAACGCAGTTTTACAGGTATTTGTAGTTTATCTAATTTCAAAGATTTTTTATAACAAGAAATAGCTTGCTCTAATTTTCCACATTTAACTAGAATTTCTGCTGCTAGATTTAAAGTATTTTCTTTTAAATTGAGATCGTTATAAATATTGTTCCAGAGTTTATATGCTTCTTCAATTATATTAAGTTTAGCATAATGTTCAAATAGGTAGATTTTCCATAATAATGATAATTCTTGGGGACATTTAAAATAATTTATCCATTGTCCTGGAGCAATACCTTTTAAATAATCTAATAAGAGAGCCTTTTGAGCTAAAAGTATATTGTCAGGATTATCTTTGATTAATGTGTGAAGAATATGGCGACTTTTTTCGTTATTTGTTTTTACAATATCATTTATTTTATCTATAATTTTATTTTTAGCGTATTTTCTTATAATAGATATTCTTTTTCTAATCCATTCTTGGGGATCTATCTGAATTAATAGTGAAAGAACATTAAGATCAAAAGGATCTAATTGAATATACTTGTTTAAAAGATATTTAAGAAATGACAGGGCTTCTTTATCTTGCAGTATTTCTTTATCTTGTACTATTCTGTTTATATAACATGCAGTAACACTAGGGTCCAAAAGAAAATTGTTAAGATGATTTTTTAAATGGGAAATAACTTCTTTTAAATTTATATAATGTAGTTCTTCTGGAAGACCGCTACTGACGAACTGATAGTGATATTGATTTTGCATAATAATCCTTTTCTTGACGCTTTTTATTAAACTTTGTAATTTTTATAATCAAAAATAAGAAGGTGCTTATGTTATTTACACCCCGACAACATCTGTTGTTTTTTGGTAGTTTACCTTTAGATTACTCTTTTTGGTTTGCTAAGCAAATTTTAGACCAAAATAATTCTAATATTTCTTTAGCTTTTTTAGTATTAGCTCAGAATTTAGTAAAAAATCCATTTGATAAAACACATTTTCAAACGGTTGAGTCTTTGTTAGGTAAAGTAGCTATTGATCATGGATATAAAGGCTGGCTAATAGAGAATAAAGAGCAGATAAAAAAATTTTGGGGTTTGACAACAGATAAGATTCTATCTTTATTAGAAGCTACGAAAAATGACCCAGCAGTTCTTAAAAGAATATTTTTTGAAAACAATCATCCTCATATAAGATGGCATATTTTATTTAGGATCTGGAGATTAGGCGATGCAGATTTATTAAAGAATTTAGGGCAAATATTTGCTAAAGAGTGTGATTATTTTAGAGTTCTTTGGAATTGGATTAAATTTAGATTGGATTTAGATATTGATATAACTTTAGAAAAAAGAAACAGAACATATTTAGATTATAACTTATTGGCAGAAATTTTTTTTAAACAAGGAGAAGTAGAAGAGGCTGTTAAATATTGGTTATTATCTCTTAAATTTGATCCTTCTCAGATTTATTTAATTTATCGTATTTATGAATCCTTTCAAATTTCTAATTTACCCAATGTAAATGATTATAATATACATATTGTTCTCTATACTTATAATAAACTAGACACTACTTTTAGAACCCTAAATTCTTTATTAAATTCTGATATTGGTAATTCAAAAATAACCCTTTTAAATAACGGATCCACAAAATTTTCTCCTTCTATATTGGAAGATAAAATAAAGCAACTAGATGGTTTTAATAAGATTAATTTGATTCATTTGCCTGTTAATATAGGAGCTCCTGCAGCCAGAAATTGGCTTTGGAATTTGCCAGATAGCCAAGAGGCTGATTTTGTGGTTTTTTTAGATGATGATGTCTTATTGCCTCACGAGTGGTTAAAATTTTACATACAAGATTTTTTAAATTTTCCTGATATTGTTGTAGTAGGCCCTAAAGTTGTAAATCCGAATGGCTTGCGGACTATTCAATATGTTTTTAGATATTTCCAAGAAATAGGAAGATATAAAATTCGGTTTACAGCAAATAGTCCAGAACAAATAGATTGGGGACAATATGATTATAGACGACCGTGTCTTTCAGTAATGGGCTGTTGTCATATGTTTGATGTAAGAAGATGGAAACAAAAACAAATTCCTTGGTTTGATGTTAGATTTTCACCTTCTCAGGTTGATGATCTTGAACATGATTTGCAAATATGGCTCCAGGGAGGAGAGGTTTTATATGACGGTAGGGTAGAAGTTATGCATCTACAAGATGCTGGCAAAAATGCAATTAAGGATAGGGCATCTTGGGCTCATGTATGGGGAAATCATATGAAGATGGAAGCTAAGTTTAATGAAAAAGAATTGAGTGTGATTAATACTAGAGTAGTAGAAGAAGAAAAAAAATATTTTAGAAAGATTTTTAAAGAGATTAGAGATATTTTACCTTTTAATGCTGTAGATTTCGTATCTTTCCTTATGAAACAAAAGATTTAACTAAATTATACTTTTGGAAAAAATCTTTTTCTAAATTGTATTTGTTTTGTCTACGAATAAGATTCAATTCTTGTATTGAATACTTGTTCTCAAGTTTATAAAGATTTGCTTGGGAGTTGGCAATCTGGGGTGTATAAATATTACTTTCTTTTCCACTTCTACACATGTGTTTTACTTTTAAATGGCCTGTATAAATTACTTGTTTGCCCTGCAAGCAGATTCTTAAATCGTGATCTACATCATCAAATTGTGATGGAGAAAAACGCAAGTCAAAATCTCCGATTTTTTCTAATTGTTTTCTAGAAAATAGATGACAACAGCCAGTGACAGTACAGCATGGTCTTATATAATCATAATTTGATTCTAGCTCTGTAGAAATAGTGGAAGAGATATTTAATATTCTATGTTGGGTATTAATTTGTTGAGGAGATAAAAGGTGTAAGTCAGCGTGTTGGATCATAAATGGATTATCTCCCTCTACTACTTTACATCCCCACACCCCAGCTTCTGGGTATTGCTTTACAGCTGTTCCAAATATTTTCAGAAAATCAGAAGGGATCAAAGCATCATCGTCTAAATATATGACCCAGTCCATCTTTTTTACATCTTTGTCATGCATTAGCCAGTTTCTAGCTGCAGGAGCCCCTATATTAACAGGGAGTTCAATAATTTTTAGTTTGTCATTCCATATTTTCTTATATTTTAAAGCAATACTTTTGCTGCTGTCTGTGCATCCATTTAAAAGAAGAAATATTTTACAGTTTTTTAATTTTGCTTTAGTTAAGCTTCGAAGTGTGTTGTCTAAGTCATTAGATTTGTTAAAAGTATAGAGTAATATTCCTGTTTGTCCTGGGAGGTAGTTTTTTTCTATATCAAGACCTTTTAGAATATCGTATAACATTAACCAATATGATATCTGCCAGCGATAATGAACGAGGCCTTTTTTTAGATAGTAGAGCACTTTTTCTTGATTATCTGGATAACTTGTTAATTTTTCCAATTTAGCTAATAAGAAATAATAGCTATAAAAATTTTTTTTTATAAGTTTGGTGTAGAGCTTAGAAGCAGATGTTTTATCTTGTCTAAATAAATATAAATAATGTGCCCGAATTGATTCAAGGATGATACTAAGTTCATGAGGCCAGGGTAAGGATAAGATATATTCTATTATTTCTTGATCCAACTCGTAGAAGCCTAATTTTAGAGCATAGGTTCGCCAGAATAGATTATCTTCCTGGGATATATTTTTTTTTAAGAAGGATTTGATTTTAGAAATATTCTTGCTGAGCCAAATATTTAAAAATATATCTTTATTTTGGGGTTCTTGATATAAAGTAGAAATTTGTTTTATTAATTTTAAATGACTTTGAGGAATAATTTGAACTTGTTTATTTAATTCCCATAAATAACTGGCTACTTCTCCATTATATGGTTCTCTCTCCCAAATATATTTAAGAATTTCTATTATTAAGTTATATGATTCTAGGTTTATATTTATTTTTTGGGTTAAAAAATAATTAAGTAAGTTTTGATATAGGAAAATAGTACTGGAGCTATTAATTAATAAAGTTTGTTGAAGTTCAAAATTTAATTTTGACCATATAGAAATACTATCAAAATATTTTTTTACCATCGATATGTTTTTTCCTTTATGTTTTTTAGCATAAAATCAGCCCATTCTACTCCTTGCATTACAGAGTGATCCATATTGCCTACTTCATACTTCCATCCACCAAATCTTCCTCTAGAAAATATCTGGTGAGCTTCTAGAAAAGAATGAATAGTTTTTAATGCCTGATCGCGTTCTAAGCAAGGGATAGGATAACCATATTCGGCTTTAAATTCCCAGATACTTATAATTTTGTTTTTTTGTTTGGGAGTCATAAGAGAAGATTGTATAAGCCCTTTAATTGTTTGTTCTGAAATAAGAGATAAATTTTCTTTTTTATAATCTGAGTAAGAGGTCTCAGCCATGAAAGCGGTTTGTAAACCAGGTCGAGGTGTGTTATTTGGGGAATAATTATGAAAATTAGTTACTCTATAAAAAGGGCAATTATTTTCTGGAAAATACATCCAACATTTATCATTTTTTTTAAGATGATTTATTCCTATACCTGTAATAAAAACACTATTGTGCTTTAATTTTGAGGCAGCTTCCATAATATTAGGCATATTAGTAGGCTTTATAGTTTCAAGCACTAACTGATCTAAAGGAGAGGTATTTAGTATAAACTCATATTTAAACTTTGTCCCGTCCAGACAGGTAATTTTTTTTCTATTGATATCTATGGAAATAATTTTCTTATTGTATAAGATATTATTGTTTATTTTATTAGCAAGGCGCCTAAAGATTTCTCCAGTACCTCCTACTAGAGGGAATTTAAATAGATTATTGGGTCCCCAAGATACATCGTCTTGTTCCAATATAATATTTTTTAGAATCCGTTTTAAATTTATTACACTTACACGTTCTCCTATCCATTGAAAATTCATTTTTTCTAAAGGCGTTGCCCATACTTTAAAATTATATGGCAATAAAAATAAAGAAGCTATTCCTTCTCCAAAGGTGCTGAGAATCCATTCTTTAAAGTTTGTTGGTAGTATGGAGGGCTTATCCAAAATACCTTCAATGCATTTCCATCTGAGATGTGGGGGCAGATAACGAATATTATTTTGAAATGGATAGGGTATCCAAGTATTTTCTAAACGGATAAAGGCTTTTCTTTGATGAGATAGAAAATCTTTACTCAGAAGTTTTTCTAGCAAGTTGTCAAAATATTTGTAGTGAGAAAAAATTACATGCCCTCCAATATCCCAGGTGAATCCTTTTTTATCTCTAAAACTCGCAGAAAGACCACCGGGATAAGAATTTTTTTCCAAAATGAGAAAATTGTTTTCTCCTAATTCTTTGAGTCTATAGCCAGCCCCTAAACCTGTTGGCCCTGCTCCTATGATGAGATATTTAATTTGTTTCATAGTAAATAGCAGTTTGAAGTTTTTTTAAGATAGTTGTAAAATTTGGTCCTAATCTTTTTCTTAAATAAGTATTTTTTTGTAATTTTGCTTTATTTAAAAAATTACCTATTGTTTTAGCAGTAGCGTGATAAAAGTGTTTTGCTTCTATTTCTTGATCCACTATAACTGGCCATCCTTGTAAGTAGGTTCGCAAAGAGAGCCAAATATCTACTCCATATCCATATAGATTATTATCGCAATCTAGACCATTTATATTTTTATAGCATTTTAAATTTATAGCAGGAGCTATGCCATCTATATAACTAACTTTTATAAAGCCTTTTTCTTTTTGTCTGCTCATTTGTGGGTGATATGGATTAAAGCTAAAACTTGGGGAATATATGCCTACTTTTCCAAGTTTTTTTTCTAAATAAGCTATTCTTGTTTGTACTTTAGTCAAAATAGGCCCTTTAGAGGTAAAGATAAGGTCATTATTTAAAAACCAAAGATAATCATAATGTTTATTGAGAAAAAAGTCTAAACAAAATTCCAAAGCTCCTGCCCAATATAAATTTTTAGGAAGTCTTTTCCAACTTTTGTGGTATGGCTTAGGAGCATTATTGTCTAATACAAATAAGTTTTGGACTATTTGGGGATCGTCCTTTAAAAGTTGATGATGAAGAGCTTTAGTTATTTTTGGCTCTCCATAATGTAAAATAACGGTTGCTATTTTTAAAGTAGTTGGTTTAAACATTTTTAAATAAAGATTTGGTTTTGAAATTTTTAGCAAAAATAATGCCTAAGTAATGAACGAGAGGATAAAATGAAGTTTTATTTTTTTATTCCTTCATTAAGACGAGTAAGCGGAGGGGTGATTGTTTTATACAGATTAGCTTATTTTTTTAAACAGGCAGGATATGAAGTCTATGCTGTGCATAGAGGTGCTAGAGGATGGCGCCCATGGTGGGCAAAAGATATTTTGTCTGTAGTTTGGGATAGAGTGAAATTACACAAAAAAGATTTTTGGATTGTTCCAGAAGGTTGGTTTAATGCTTTATTACCTGGATTACAATCTAATGCTAAAACAATAGTTTATTGTCAAAATTGGGCTTATTTATTTTCTGCTTTACCTTCAAATTGTAAATGGCAGGATTTGGATGTGGACTTTTGGGCTGTGTCCCAGCCAGTGGCATGGTTTATCGAACATACTTTAGGAATAAAGACCCCGATCTTACGACCAGGCATTGATTTAAATTTATTTAATTTTAATTTTAAAAAAAATCAAAAAGAAATAAATATTTGTTATATGCCTCGTAAAAATAGTGCATTGGCAAGGCAGGTAATACAAATTTTTAACCAAATTATACAAAAGAAAGGAATATCGCATAAAATAAACTTTTTAAAAATTGAAAATCTGTCTCAGGAAGATGTTGCCAAGGTGTTTGCTAAAGCACATATTTTTCTAAACACAGGATTTCCAGAAGGATGTCCATTGCCACCTTTAGAGGCTATGGCTAGTGGATGTTTGGTTGTGGGGTTTACAGGATTTGGAGGATGGGATTATATGCGGCAAATTATTCCTGATAAGTATATCCCTTCTTTTCCTCTCCGCTCTGTTGCCTGGCAGGGAAATGGTTTTTTTTCTGCTGATGGTGATGTGATGGATGTTGTACTTAATTTAGAGCTAGCCGTTCAGTGGATTTTAGAAAAAGATCAAAAGGTAAATAAAGTTTTAGAAAATGCATATAAAACTGCGTGTGCCTATTCGCTTGATATTCAAAAGGAGAGTTTTTTAAATAATTTTATTAAAAAGTTAATATCTAATGATTCAGTTTAATAACATATAATTTTAAAGGTTAAATGTTCAGAGGTAAAAATACACTTTAATAATTTATAGAATATCTTTTTAGCCAGTTTAAAAGCAATGGTTCTAGAGTAGGTTCTTTTTTTAGCAATTTTTTTACATATTCTTTACCTTTTTCTTTAATTTGTGTAGATTGGATTTTTAGTTTATTTTGTAATGTAGATATTTCATGTATTATTTGAATATTATTTTGTTTTTGTGCAAATAAAGAGAGCCACGGAAGAATTTTTTCTTCTGGATAAAAAGATAGAGCAAAATAACATAAGTCTATGCCTTCTTGGAATTTATTTTTTTTAATATAGAAAGTAACTAGTTTTTTATACCCTTCCCACAAATATGGTTCATTAAAAATTATTTTTTTTATTTTCTCTATACTTTGTGGGATTTCTTTTTCTTGAGAATCAGAGGTTATAAATAGCTTCAAATATTTTGTTATTTTAACTTTATAGCCATCTTGAAGGTAAAATTTCCAAGCATCTGGCTTAAAAATATGTTCACAACGTTTAGTTAGTAAATATGCGTTATAATTATCGTGTTTATTTCGGTCTTGAGATTGGCTTTCAAGATGATAGATAACACTGTTGGGTATAACAGTTAGTTTGTGGCTGTTTTGAATAATGCGAGCACAGAGGTCTATATCTTCACTTCCATTTTTATACTTTTCAAAAAATCCATTTAGTTGCCAGAAAAGTTTTTTAGGGATTAAAAAGGCAGCACCTGTAATTGCTTGAAAGTAGCGTTTTTTTTGAACTACATAATGATTTTTAGGAAATTGGGAATAAAGATGAAATACTTTGTTTCTTAGAGAAAAAACAACTCCTAGATGTTGGACAGTATTGTTAGGATAAAGTAGTAAAGGCCCAATTGCTCCAAGACTAGGATCTTGGGTAAATGCTTTAAGTAAAGGTTCTAACCAGTTAGGAGTTAATATTGTGTCATTATTTAAAAAAAATAAAAAATCACTCTTAGCTATTTTTGCTCCTAAATTACAAGCAGGACCGAAGTTAATATTTTTAGATAAGCGGATGTATTTAAAATGTTTGCCAAAAAGATTTAGTCCAAAATGTTTAGCCATAGTAGGGGTTTTATCAGTAGAGCCGTTATCTATTACAATTACTTCATAGATCTCACGGGGAGTGTGTTCAGCTAAGCTAACTAGACAGTTTTTAGTGAGTTCCCATTTATTAAGGACAGGGATAATAATAGAGACTTTATACTTTAAAGACATTGTAATGTTTTTAGGTGATTATGTGCCCATTGGGGCCAGTCTATAAATTGCTTACCTTTTATACTAAGATAAAAAGCATGTAAATATAAAGGTGTTTTTTTAGGAAAGCAGGCAAATTTATTATCACCTATTATGGGATAGCCTTCTAGTGCAAGTTGAGCACGTATTTGTCTTGTTCGGCCAGTTAAAAGAGATACTTCTAAAAAAGATTGCTTTTCAGTGATAATAATTGGTTTTATAATGCAAACACTTTTTTTACCTTTTTGGGGATTGTTTTGGATAATTCCCTTTTTAGGTTTGTACAGATAATGGGTAATTTTTTTTTCGCGGTTATAAGGCCATTTCCCTTGGACTTTAACAAGATATTTTTTGGTAATGTTGGACCAATTTTGTTGAAGTAGTCTTAATTTGGAAAAAGTTTTGGCTAAAAGTAAAAGCCCTGAGGTTTGTTTATCAAGCCTGTGAACCGGTGTTGGAATAAATGTGTTATCTTGATATTTAACAGAGATGATGTCCATAAGAGAAAACAGAGTTTTGCTTCCTTTATGTACAGCCAAGCCACTTGGTTTGCTAATTAATAGTATTTCATTATCTTCATAAATAATGGGAATAACATTCTTAGATAACGTTTGCTTTGTTTCTTTTATTTTACATAGTGAGATGAGCTGGAATGGAAGAGCTTTATTATAATAAGATTGATTAGGATCTATTTTAAATGGAGGTATGCGAATTTTATCTTCAACTTTTAATTTATAAAAAGCCGAACATCTCTTACCATTTACTCTAATTTGTCCTGTCCTCAACAGGCGCATTAATCCTGAATAAGGAATTTTTGTTTTCTGTTTAAGGAAAGAAATAAGTTTTTGCCCTTCTGAACTGTGGTCTATTTTAATTAATTGAACAGAACTAAGCATTTTTTAGCTTAAAGCTTTTAACTATGTTTGTTAAGAGGACAAATTTATTTTTTTTGAGTAGATTGCAGAGTATAACTTAAGATAATAGTCTTTTTGTGTTTAAGTCCTGTTGCTCCAGGATGGGAATTTACACATACCACTAACTCTTTTTTATTATCTCCATTTAAATCATAAAGACCATAATCCACAATTGTACCTTTGATGCGTCTAGTTTTCCAAAGAAGGTTTAAACCAATACCATCCCAAAATAAACAGTGAATTTCCCCTTGGGGAAAGTTTCTATATCTAGAGAAAAATTGAGAAGATAAAGAAATAGGCCTACTTACAATTAGTTCAAACTTATTATCTTGGTCCAGGTTTACAGGTAGCAATCTACCTGAGATATAATACATATTAGGATCAATATCTTTTGGAGTGCCTAGGCCAGACATAGTTTCGTAATAAGGAAATCCTATAGAAGTCGCAGCATATATTTCTTCTGTTTTTGCAAGTAAACTATTTGTTGGAGTATAGATGTAAAGGTGATCATTGTGGTTGACAATAATTTTATAGTCTTTTTCTTGAGGTAGATAAGTAAAGTTAAATACTGTTGCATAAGGAGGTAAAGAGAGTTTTCTTAATTTTTGATATTTACCTTTTATTTTTATCAACTCATAAACACTATCAGGGTCAAAGAGTCGACCATGGCCAAAAGATTGACCTATAAGTGTTTTTTGGAATTCTGGAGGGGTACGTACGATGTTTAGAAAAAAAGGAATTTTATTTTGAAGAATTTGAAATTTATTTTCTTTAAATTCAAGGATAAAAGAACGAATAAAATTATCTTGTTTGGCAGATACGATAATTTCCTGGAATCCATCTCTATTTAAATCAGCGATATTTATATTTAGACATTGATAACTCGGAGGAGTTTTATATGTTGCAAGAGGTTTTAATAGCCCTTTTACTAACCGATAGGCGTGTATTTTTTGATGCTCTAAGATAAATATTTCGGTTTTGCCATCTTGATTGGCATCTCCTGCTACCATACCTACAGAAGCAAAAGGAAGACTTTGGCTTCTCCATTTGTTAGGGTTGTTGGCATTGCCCGCAAATTTAAATTCTGGATTTAGGTAAAAAGAAGATTTAGGAGAAGTTTCATTGTAAACAAATTCAGAGTTAATGGGACCTTTTGTCTGTTTAGGTTGAGAAGATGCTTGTTGCTGTTTTGGTCTATTAAATACTTGATTATTAATGGTTTTAGCTACTTTTTCTAAGGCTGGGATGAGATTATCTAGGGTTGTTTGAATACTTTGAGGAAAGGATTTATTAGCACTAACTGTTTGAATGTCTAGGCTGCATTGGTTGCCCATAATAGTAATTGTTCCATAAACTAGATAGTCCACCCCAATTTGTTGGGCGAGTTTGATAGCATCTTGTTTATTTTTGGGTTGTTTATTTATGGAATCTTCTTTGGGTTCTAGATGATTGGGCCAACTAAGTCTGGTAGTGAGCATTGTTTTTGCACCTTGCGCGAGATAGAGATATTTTTGAGGACCTAAGATTTTAAAAGGTAAAACTAAAAATGTTTTAGGATTACTTGCAGTTGCATTTAAGGTAGTAATAAAAAAGAGAAGTATAAGGGCTAAAGAGATTTTTTTTAGCATTGTGTTTAAAGCTCCTTGAAAATTTTTATAAATTCCCTTTTGACATAAATAGTTTGCCTGCATAAGTAAATAGTTTTTATCGAGCTGAGATAAAATTAGCCTAAGATTTAGCTTTTAAATATGCGTTATTTTAGAATTACCACTCCTAAATATAAAGTACAAATCTTGGATTTTTTAACTGAGCAGGGTTTTGAATTTAGTCCGAGTTTCCATCCTTTAATTTTTAAATTAGAGAGAGAGCCTTTTCCCTTGGGTAGCTCTTTGGCTAGTTATTTTGGCTTGATTTATATTCAGGATAAGTCTTCGTTTTTGCCAGCCCTAGCTTTAAAGCCTAGAAAGGGAAGTGTGGTTTTAGATTTGTGTGCTAGTCCAGGTAGTAAAACAGGTCTATTAGCTTCGCTTGTGGGTGAAGAGGGGTTGGTTATAGCAAATGAACCTAATAAGTCTCGTTATATTACTTTGGTTCAAAATCTTAAGCGTTGCAACCATTTGAATGTAATTACAACCTCTTATAAAGCAGAAAACTTTCCCTTAAACATAAATTTTGAGTATATTTTGCTCGATGTACCTTGTAGTGGATGGGGAACAATAGAAAAAAATCCTAGGGTCCAGCATATTTGGAATGAAAAGAAGATTTCTAATTTAATCTTATTGCAGAGAAAACTTCTTACTCGAGCAAGTAAAATTCTAGATACTAACGGAGTTCTTGTTTATTCTACCTGTACTACGAATAAACAAGAAAATGAGGAACAAATTTCTTGGGCTATAGATGAGTTAGGATTAACTCCTATTGAGGATAAGGAATTTTGTTTTAAATTTAAATTAGAAGAGGGGAAGATAAAAGGCACCTATAAAGTACCTATGGTAAAAGGAGAGAGCCAAGGTTTTTTTATTGCTTTATTGAAAAAAAAGGATAAAAATTTTCTTTTGAGTAAAGACGGTTATTTAAAAAAGAAAAAGAAATTAGATGAAGTTAATTTCTCCGATTTTGATTTAACATATCCTGGTAAATTTTTTCTGTTTGGCAAAAAAGTGTTTTTCTTACCTAAAAAGGCGATGAAGTTTTTATCTCTTATTTCTTTTAAAGGAATGGATGTTGGTTTAGTAAAAGGTAAAAGAATTGAGGTCTGGAATAGACTAAGATGTATTGAGAAGATAAATTTAAACAAGATTTGCTTTTATGATTTAAGAGAGTTAGAAAAGCTTCTTCAGGGAGAACAAATATTGGCTGAAGAAAAGGGAATTTTACCATTTTTTTATAAAGATTTACCATTAGGATGGGTAAAAATAAGACAAAATAGAATTCTTTGGCAAGGTTAGGAGTAGTAAAATGCTAGGTGTGTTTAGACGCAGAGAACAGTTTTTTGATATTAGTTCTAAAAGAACAGTATTATTGCCCCTTGATCATGGAGTGACAGAAGGGGTTTTAAATGGTTTAGAAAGGTTGGATAAATTGTTTCCCCTTTTAGGAGATTTAGGTTTAAATGGAGTGATTGTACATAAGGGAATTGCAAAAGAGTGGGGAACATTTCTACCCTTAAATGTAAAATTGATCGTTCATTTGTCAGCAGGAAGTAAACATGGTCTTCCTCCTTATAATAAAACAATAGTTTGTTCTGTGGCTGAGGCTTTGAGATTGGGAGCTGATGCTGTGTCTGTTCATATAAATATTGGAAATGATTTAGAAGATAAGATGCTTCAAGATTTTGGTTTAATTGTAGATGAAGCCCATCAATTTGGTTTGCCTGTATTAGCAATGATTTATGCTCGAGGAGGACAAATAGTAAATGAATTTGATCCTTCTTTAATTGCTCATTGTATTAGATTAGGTGCAGAATTAGGGGCAGACTTAATTAAAGTTCCTTATTCAGGAGATAAAAAAAGTTTTACCAAGGCAGTGGACTCTTGTCCTGTTCCTGTTTTAATTGCAGGTGGTCCTAAAAAATCTACATTTAAAGATTTTTTAGCTATGGTAAAGCAAGCCTTGGATACTGGAATTAGAGGCGTTAGTATAGGTAGGAATGTGTTTCAACAAAAAAATTGTTTAGAGGCACTAAAAAAATTAGTGAAAATAGTTAAGTCTTGAGGTATTATGGAATTTTTTAAAGTCTTGTCTCTATCAGATGTCTATCATTTGTTTTCTATCTTACAGATTAAAAGAAAAATAGAAAAAGTGCCTTTAGAGCAAGCAGTAGGTAGGGTTTTGGCTAGTAATGTGCAAGCCAAAGAAGATTGGCCTTTATGGCCTAGAGCAACCATGGATGGTTATGCTGTGCAGGCTAAGGATACTTTTGGAGCAAGTGAGACGAATCCTGCTTATCTTACGCTGAGCGGGGAGATTAAAATAGATGAAATCCCAGATTTTGAACTCCAATCAGGAGAGTGTGTTGCCATTGTGACAGGAGCACTTTTACCTAAAGGTGCGGATAGTGTGTTAATGGTGGAGTATAGTGAACAGGTAGGGAATTTGATAGAAGTAAAGAAATCTTTATTTCCTCAAGAAAATATCGTTTTACAAGGAGAAGATTTTAAAAAAGGTGAAAGAGTTTTAGAGAGTGGCCAGAGAATAGGTTTTAGAGAAATAGGAGCTTTGGCAACTCTTGGTTGTAGCGAGATAGAAGTTTTTAAGAGAATCAAGGTCGGTATTATTTCGACAGGTGATGAATTGGTAAAAGTAGATACTGTGCCTCAACCAGGACAAGTTAGAGATGTAAATTCTTTTACCTTAAATGCTTTATTGTTAACTCAACAAATTCAAACAACTATTTATGAGTTTGTTCCAGACAGAAAAGAAGCATTAAAAAATCAGATACTTACTGCATTACATAAAGAAGATGTTGTTCTCCTTTCAGGAGGAAGTTCCGTTGGCACGCGGGATTTAACTTTGAATGTTTTGCAAGAAATTCCTGATTCTAAAGTGTTGTTTCACGGACTTGCTTTAAGTCCGGGAAAGCCAACTATGTTAGCGAAGGTAGGAGAAAAATTCATTTTTGGTTTGCCTGGCCAGGTTACTTCTGCTCAAATTGTTTTTTTGGTAGTGGTTAATCCCTTTTTGCGTGTTTTAGAAGGAGAGAAAAATGTATTTACTAATATTTGGCCGTGTAAGATCAAAGCTGTTTTAGATAGAAATATATCTTCAAAACAAGGAAGATATGATTTTGTGCGAGTAAGGTTATCTCAAAGAGAGCAGAGAGTGGTAGCTACTCCTATTTTAGGCAAATCTGGATTAATAAAAACGCTATTTTTAGCTGATGGCCTTTTGCCTATTGCAGACAATTGTGAAGGAATAGTTGCTGGTAGAGAAGTAGAGGTGTGGTTGCTTCACTAAATAGGAGGACATGGAGAGTTTTCAGATACTAACAGGGGATGTGAGATAGTGGCTGTTTTTAAGAATTCTATTCTTACTCCTACAAAAGCTCCTATAATAGGAGGATAAAAGAAGTTGTTAAAAGGTTTTAAGAAGGGAGTTTCTTTCCAGCAGCTAGTTGGCAAGGGTAAAATAGATTTGGCATATATTTCCTCTGGTTTTAGATTCTGAGCAATTAATCTTTTTACTTCTAGCCACGAAAACCAATGGGCTTTTTTTAGTGGACTTTGGGGTTTGTGGGACCGAGAAATACCTTTTTCCAGGAAGTAAAAAGAATATTTATTTAAAAAAGCAAGGAGTAGACCTTTTTTGATAACCCTTTTTGCTTCTTGTAAAATGAGGTCTGGTTTTGGGCTAAATTCAAGAACCAAGATTAAGGCTCCAAAGTCAAACTCATTGTCATCAAAAGGTAGATGAGTAAGATCAGCCAGGGTAAGAGGAAATTTATTTTTTGTTCTTTTCCGAGCAATTTTGAGCATTTCTGGTTCTTTATCTACGCCATGTACCTCAAAACCAGACTTCCAAAAAAAGTTTAAAAAGCTTCCTGGGCCACACCCTAGATCGATAAACGATTGTTTTCTTCTTGGCCAAGAAGAGATAAGATGTCCTAAGAGTCTTTTTTCTTGTTTTAATATAAAATTTCCTTGTTTGCTTTCTAACCACTTTTCATAATTAAGAATTTCTTGTTTTGTCCACATAAATAATTTTTAGAAATGAGTTAAATATAAGGTCTTTTATATTTTAAAAATTTTTTCTCTCTTATTGCCCCTTAAGATAAATTTTTGGTCTAAATGCTTTTACTTAAAAACTGCTCCCTTGCTAGCAGAGCTGGCCAATTTTTGATATCTTTTTAAAAAAGGTGATCGTATTTCTTTTTGAAGAGGTTTAAAATTTTGTCTTCTTTGATTTAATTCCTTTTCAGAGACCAATAATTCCAACTTGCGATTTGGAATATCTATTAAAATTTTATCTCCGTCTTGAACCAAGGCAATGGTTCCTCCTTCATAGGCTTCAGGAGAAATATGACCTATGGCTGCTCCTCTTGTTCCTCCACTGAATCTTCCATCAGTAAGAAGGGCTACGTCTTTATCCAATCCCAGTCCTGCAATTACAGAAGTAGGAGTAAGCATTTCTCTCATTCCTGGACCTCCTTTTGGTCCTTCGTAGCGTATTACCAGCACATCTCCTTTTTGAATTTTCCCTTCTAGTAAGGCAGTTGTTGCTTCTTCTTCACTGTTAAAAACTTTTGCTTTGCCTGTGCGAACCATCATTTCTGGGGCAACAGCTGATTGCTTTACTACAGCGCCTTCAGGAGCTAAATTGCCATATAGAATAGCAATACCTCCCTCAGAGGAATAAGGATTTTCTATGGATCTTATTATTTCATAATTTTGGACCTCTATATCTTGTAGAATTTCTCCTAATGTTTTGTTTAAAACAGTCTTTGTCTCTAAATGTAATAAGCCTTTTTTACTTAGCTCTTTCATTACTCCATATACTCCACCTGCAAGATAGAGATCTTCTAAATGATGGGGACCTGCAGGTGAGAGTTTGCATAAATTAGGTGTTTTTTTGCTGATTTGATCAAATATATCTAAACTTAGATCTAAATTTGCTTCTTTAAAAATCGCTGGTAAGTGAAGAACAGTATTAGTAGAACATCCTAAAGCCATATCTACACTAACACCATTTAGAATGTTTTCTTTTTTTAAAATATCCCTAGGACAAATTTGTTCCTTTACTAAACTCATAACTTGCATTCCTGCTTGTTTAGCTAAATGAATGCGTTCACTACTTATGGCAGGAATCGTTCCGTTACCTGGTAGGGCCAAGCCAACCGCTTCTGCCAAACAATTCATGGAGTTCGCAGTAAACATTCCAGAACAAGAACCACAGCCAGGACAAGCCTTTATTTCTAAAGCAGATAGTTCTTTTTCTGTCATTTGACCTGACTTTACTTTACCTACACCTTCAAAAACAGAAATGAGATCTACTGTCTGGCCTTTAAATTTTCCTGCTAACATTGGGCCACCACTTATTAAGATAGCGGGCAGGTTAAGACGTAACATGGCCATAAGCATTCCAGGAATAATCTTATCGCAGTTAGGTATAAAGACTAAGCCGTCAAAAGCATGGGCTGTTGCCATAATTTCAATAGAATCAGCGATCAGTTCTCTACTTGGTAGGCTAAAACGCATGCCCTCATGATTCATGGCAATGCCATCACAAACGCCTATCACAGGAAATTCTAAAGGCACTCCTCCTGCTAAACGTATTCCATCTTTTACAGCTTGGCTGATTTTATCTAAATGGATATGTCCTGGGACGACTTCACTTGCAGCATTTACAACCCCAATTAGAGGGAGTTTTAGCTCTTCTTTGGTTAACCCAAGGGCATGAAGTAAAGAACGATGCGGTGCCTTTTCTAAACCCTTAGTAATCTTGTCGCTATTCATGGTTTCACCTCTTATTATAAACTTTTTAGTAATAATATTCTTTTTTTTTATGCATGACAAATTGAAAATTTTAGATTTTTTAGAACAAGTTTCTTAGAAAAAGGATATTAAGTTAAAATCTTTTAAGTTTATTGTATATCTGTTGAGGTTAAAAGAGAAAGCAACGAACTATTCTTTGTTTTAATTTAATAGTTGGAGGCTCGCCTTTAAAGCATTTTGAGATGCGTACAGGACATTTAGTAATAAAGGGGCATGTTGAATAATGATCCGCTTTATTTAAGTTAGATCCTAATTTAATAGGAGATAAAATATCGGTTTTTCCTAAAAGAAATAGGGTATATGGATGTAATGGATTTTCTAATATTCCTATTCCTTGTTCTAATATTTCTCCATTATGAATGACAATAACTTTATCTGTTATATTTTTTACTAAATCAATATCATGAGATATAAATACATAGCTTGTTTTCAATTTTTTTTGAAGTTTTAAAAGGGTATTTACTATATACGCCTGAATAGATACATCTAGCATTGATGTTATTTCGTCGCATACAATTATATCTGGAGACAGAAATAAAGATCTGGCTATTATTATTCTCTGCAATTGTCCTCCACTTAGCTCATGTGGATATCTATCAAGATATTCCATATCTAATTGTAAAATTGAAAAAGTGTTATATAAATTTTTTTTTATTTCTTTTTTAGATAAATTTTGTATTTTTAATGGTTCTAACATGCTTTTTTTTATCTTCCACTTTGGATTTAATGATTTTTGAGGAGTTTGAGGGATTAATTGGATTTTCTGACGTACTTTATGCAACTGGTTATATGTTAAGGTCGTTAGATCAAGATTTTTAAAGATTATTTTACCAGAGGTAGGTCTTATAAGTAGTGGTAATAGTTTGCTGAGAATGGTCTTGCCACTTCCACTTTCTCCGATTAAAGCAAGAGTTTCTCCTTTTTTGAGATTAAAGGTAACATTGTTTATTACCTTAGTTTTTTTTGTTTTAAGGAAACCTTTTGAAAATGTTTTAGATAAATTGATAGCTCTAAGGATTATCATATAACCAACATTTTACATAGGAATTTTTTATCTTGATTATAGGCGGTTGGGTAAGACATTTATCTGTAAAAAATTTACATCGGGGGGAGAAATTGCATCCCTTGGGCAGGGATAAAGGGTGTGGTAGAGGGCCTGGAATATTCTGTAAACCTTGAGCAGGAAGAGCCTGGAGAAGAGCAATCGAATAGGGGTGTAAAGGTTTATTGAAAAATAAAGAAGCGGGGCTTATTTCAATTATCTCTCCACAATACATAATAGCAACTCTATTGCATATTTTTTCTGCAAACTTTAAATCATGAGTTATTAATAAGATAGAGGCATTAGTTGCAGATTTTATTTTTTTAAGAAAATATAAAGTTTCTCTTTTTCTGACTATATCTAAACCTTTTGTGGGTTCATCAGCAATTAATAATTGTGGGAAAGTTGCGGCTCCTATGGCAACAAGAGCCCTTTGTTTCATCCCTCCGCTATATTGAAAAGGGTATTGATTTATTCTTTGTCTAGCTGGAGTTATTTGGAGTAGTTCAAGTAAAGCAAGAGTTGTATTGCGAGCTTGTTTATAGCTTATTTTATGGTGTAATTTTATTGACTCGGATATCTGTTTCCCTATTTGCAGCAAAGGATTTAAAGAATTGTCTGGATTTTGAGGTATCCAAGCTATTTTTTTTCCTCTAATTTTACTTAATTTTTTTTCTGAAAGGTTAATTAAATTTTTTTGGTCAAAAAGAATTTCTCCTTTGATTTCAGTATTAGAAGGCAATAATTTTAATATACTTAGGGCTAATATAGATTTACCACTGCCACTCTCACCGATAATTCCTAATATTTCTCGCTTATATATACTTAGATTGATTGAACTTAGTGCCCTTATCCTTTTTTTATCTAAAAGAAACTGAACAGCTAGGTTTTTAATAGATAATATGTTTTTTTGAGACATTTTAATTTTTATTAATTAAAAAAATATAGGTTATATTTATGGTTGATTTTTTTCTAAAAAATATTACTTGTCAAGTTCTTATATGGGAATGGTGTTATTAAATAAGGAGGGTGTCAATGAGATTTATCAAGTTTTTATTGTGCCTTTGTCTTTTATTTTTCGCTGTAGGGAATGGAATAGGTAAAGAACTAGGAAAAGGAATGAGTAGACTTGTTATAATTCCAAGTTGGCCTGTGAAAAGTCTTGATCCTAGTAAAGGTGGATATCCATTATTAAGATATAATATAGCAGAAACCCTTGTTGGAGTAGATAAAGAAGGTAGGTTAAAATCCAGTTTAGCTACTTCTTGGAGTGTTCACCAGGATAAAATCACCTGGGAATTTAAACTTAGAAAAAGAGTTAAATTTCATGATAATAGCCCTATGGATGCTTTTAATGTGGCTAAATATTTGCGCTTTATTTTCCATAAAACAGGCTTAGATAAGCTTGTACCAATTAAAGAAATAAAGGCCTCTGATAAATATACTCTATTAATAGTTACAGAGAAACCCTTTGCTCCTCTTCCTGCTTATTTAGCTTGTGCAAAAACAGCTATACTTTCTACCAATTCTTTTGATTCTAAGAATAATTTTACTTCTCCTATAGCCACAGGTCCTTTTAAAGTTGTAAAATTTACTTCTATGAGAGAGGTTCTATTGGATAGATTTTCTTCTTATTGGGGAAATCAAGCTAAAGTTGATAAAGTTGTTTTAAAAAGTATTCCAGATCCAAGGAGCAGAGTACCCATGATTTTGTCTGGGGAAGTAGATATTGCTCAACTTATTCCTCCTCAAAGTGTATTAGAATTAACTAAGTTTTCCAATATTAAGATTGTGAAATATCCAATAACAAGAGTTCGAATGTTACAACTTAATTGTTTAAAAAATATTTTTAGAGATAAAAGAATTAGACGTGCCCTCCAATATGCAATTAACAGAGAAGCGATAGATAAAGAGATATTAGATGGAGCTGGTATGTCTGCCGGAGCTTTATTTCCTCCTCTGCTGGTATGGTCTGCTAAAATTAAACCCTATTCTTATAATATTCATCAGGCTAAAGTTTTATTAGAAAAGGCTGGCTGGAAAGACATAGATGGGGATGGTATTCTTGAAAATACAAAAACAAAAGAAAAATTTATTATAAAATTAGTTACTTATCCAGAAAGAGCAGAATTGCCTCTTATTGCAGAAGTTTTGCAGGATCAATTTAGAAAAATAGGTGTAAAAGTCGAGTTAGAGGTAGTAAAAGTAGCAGCAATAAAATCTATTCGTAAAAAAGGTGATTTTGATATAATTTTACTTAGTAGGGGATTATTTTTTATTCCTGATCCTGATTTTATTATGATGCAAGATTATTATTCAGGACGTAAAAAGTGGGGATGGGGAGCATATGGTTGGAAGAGCCAAGAAGTAGATTGTTTATTAGAGCAAGCAAGAACTGATTTTAATTTTAAAAATAGATTAAATATGTATCGTAAAGTTCAAAATATTATTTACAACGAATCTCCTGTGATATTTATAGATTATTACGTAAATATTGATGCCATAAGAAGTAATATATCTGATTATAATGGTCATATAACTGAATTTAGTTATGAATTGAATAGGATAAAAAAATAATCAATAATGTGTTTTAGAAGATTATTTTTATTTATTTTAACACTTATATTATTATCAATAGTTTCATTCTCTCTTTTTCTTTTAACTCCAGGAGATCCTGCAGATTTAATAGCTTGGCAGAGAATGGGGGGAGAATTCCCCCCTCCTGAAGTTGTTGAGAAAGTTAGGGAAGAACTCAACTTAAATGCCTCCCCTTTTGTACTTTATACTAGGTGGTTAAAAAACTATCTTCATGGCAATTGGGGAAGATCGTTTGTTTCTGGTGAAGAGGTGAGTAAATTAGTAAAAGAACGTTTTTTTATGACATGTATTTTAGCGTTCTTTGCTTTTTTAATTTCATTGCCAATTTCTATTAGTACTGGTTTTATATGTGGAATATATAGAAATAAACTTATAGATACAGTTTTATTAGTTATTTTGTCTTTATGTGATGCATTGCCTAATTTTTTTTTAGGTATAGTTTTGATGATAATTTTTTCCATTCAGCTTGGAATATTACCAGCAGCAGGAGCAGAGATGCCAAAATGCTTAATTTTACCCGCATTCACATTAGCAGTTGGATATATAGCTGTAATTTCTAGAGTAACTCGGGTGAGTGTAATTAATGTTTTAACAAAAGAATATATTCTTTTTGCTCAATCTAAAGGGTTAGGAAGATGGTTGATTTTTAAACGTTATATATTTCGTAATGCTTTAATCCCAGTGATTACTTGTATAGGATTAGAATTAGGATGGCTTTTAGAAGGAAGTGTAATTGTAGAAACTATTTTTGGTTGGCCTGGTTTGGGGATGTTGTTAGAAAATGCTCTTTTGTCTAAAGATCTTCCTGTAATACAAGCTTGTATTATTGTAGTTGGATTTGTTTTTGCCTTAATTAATTTGCTTACAGATATTTCTTATTTTGTTATTAATCCTGAAGCAAAATATAAAAATGTTTAGAGAAAATAAAAAAATTTTTATTGGAATAATGATATTATTGGCTATGTTTACTATTTTTATAGTTGGTCCATTATTTAGTCCTTATACTTACGAATCTCAAAATATTTATAATAGATTAAAACCCCCTAGTTTAAAACATCCTTTCGGAACAGACCAATTTGGGCGAGACATATTTACTAGAATTATGTATGGAGGAAGAATATCATTTTCCATAGCGTTTATGACAATGCTAGGATCATTCTTACTCGGTACTATTGTAGGTATTATATCGGGGTATTTTGGTGGATTTGTTGAAGAGATTTTAATGATGATTAGTGATATAATATTATCTTTGCCTAGTTTAATTGTAATTTTGGCCTTAGTTAGTTTTTTAGGCACTTCCCTTTTAAATATTATTTATATTTTGGCTATTATGTCGTGGCCTAAATATGCTCGGTTAGTTAGAGCTTCTGTTATAGAAATTAAAAATGAAGATTTTGTTTTCTTAACAAACCTAATGGGAGCAAAGCCTTTTTATATTATATCCAGACATATATTGCCACATGCTATAATTCCTACCTTAACGCTTGCTTCTTTTGATTTTGGACGTAAGGTTGTTTCAATTGCTGGTTTAGGTTTTTTAGGAGTAGGAATTCAACCACCTACTCCAGAATGGGGTATGATGATAAGAGAGGGATTTTCTTATATCTTTACAGCTCCTCATTTAATTTTAGCTCCTGGGGGTATGACTGTGATTACTTTAATATCTTCAAATTTATTAGGAGAGGGGATTCAAGAATCTTTAAATAGAAACTTGAACCTTGCTGAAATATAATTTTATATCCATTTAACTTTTAATTCCTATCTATAATTTTAATTTCTTATAATTTAATTTCTCCAGTACAGAGTGTTATTAAAAGATTAATATAAGAGCTTAATTGTTCTTTTTTTAATACCAACGTATAGTTTTTTTTTATAGTCTATTATCCTTTTCATCAAATATTTCTATTTGAAATAATTATTGCTTTGAGAGATATATTAAAAAGATAGGATGGGTGTTAAGGCTGTAGTTTTTGTCATTTACTAAGAGGAGTGATTTTTTAACTTAATTAGAGGAGGCATATCAGTAATGAGGAAAAATTTTTTTAGTTCCAGTTTAGGTATTGTAGTTGTAGGTGCGATCATAGGAGTGTTAGCGCCTATTTTGCAAAAACTAGGTAACCCTCCTAATATGGGGATTTGTGTGGCTTGTTTTGAGCGAGACATTGCTGGCGCCTTAGGTTTGCATCGAGCTGCAGTTGTTCAATACATGAGGCCAGAGATTATAGGATTTGTTTTAGGTTCTCTTCTAGCAGCTTTTTTGTTTAGAGAATTTAAACCTAGGTCAGGTTCTGCGCCTTTAGTTAGGTTTGTTTTAGGTGTTTTTGCCATGATTGGCGCACTAGTCTTTTTAGGATGCCCTTGGCGAGCTTTATTACGCTTAGCTGGGGGCGATGGCAATGCTCTTTTTGGATTAGCTGGATTAGTGGTAGGAATATGGATTGGTACTTTATTTTTTAAAAAAGGTTATAGTTTAGGACGGAGCTATAATACTTATTCTTCTGTAGGTTTGATTTTTCCTCTAATAATGTTGGGTTTTTTTATTTTAATGATTGTTTCGCCTCAAATTGTAGGAGTTAATAAAAGTGGAGTATTATTTTATAGTATTAAAGGACCAGGAGCTATGCATGCTCCATTATTAATTTCTCTCGCAATTGGTTTACTTATTGGCTTTTTAGCCCAAAGAAGTCGTTTTTGTACTATGGGAGCTTTTAGAGATTTTATTTTGTTTAGACAATCTCATTTGCTTTTAGGTGTTATTGCTCTTGTTATTGCTGCTTTTCTTACTAACTTAGTATTGAGTCAATTTCATCCAGGTTTCTATCATCAACCAGTAGCTCATTCCAATTGGTTTTGGAATTTTACAGGAATGGTTTTAGCAGGTCTTGCCTTTGCTTTGGCAGGAGGTTGTCCTGGAAGACAACTTTTTTTGGCTGGTGAGGGTGATAGTGACGCAGGAGTGTTTGTTTTGGGTATGATTGTAGGAGCTGCTTTTGCTCATAATTTTGGTTTGGCTAGCTCTCCAAAAGGCATTGGTCCTCATGCTATGGTAGCTGTAATTGTGGGATTAGTTTTTTGTCTTTTAGTAGGTTTCACCATGAGAAGGAAGATAAATTAAAGGAGGAAGGCAATGGCAGATACAGTAGATGCACGAGGGCTTTCTTGTCCTCAACCTGTTATTTTGGCTTTAGATAAAATGAAAGAATTGGGAAAAGGAGAGTTTGAAATAATTTTAGATACTAGGACTGCCTTAGAAAATGTAAGTAGGGCTGCTGGTTCAAAAGGTTGGGAAGTAGAAATTAAAGAAGAGAGTGAAGAAATAATTGTCTTAAAAATTAAAAAATAAGATAATGTTCAACTTTTTAAAAGTATGGATAAAAAACATTGAGAGGTTTTGGAAGAATAAAAACTTTCAAGCTAAGGATAAGGGAATTCTTGTTTTTTCTAATACAAGTGAAGTTATAGCTGGCGAAAGAATATTAAAAGAAGAAGGTGTAAACGTTCGGGTAATTGGTCCTCCAGCAGAAATAAGAACAGGATGTGATTTAGGGTTAGAGATAGAATTAATAGAAGTTCCTAGATGCATAACACATTTAAAAAAAAGAGGATTAGAACCTCTTGATTTTTTCCCATTTTCTACGTCTTTAAGGCCTGTTAATGTGTTTCAAGTGAAAGATTTTGGGAATTTTTTAATGGTTAGAGCAGCTAATATGAAGCTAACTATAGATAAACATACACTTGTAATTGTTAATGTGTCAGGAGGAGGTTGTCCGGATGTACCTTACCTTGCTTTTGCTCTTGTAGGGAAAAAGATTACTGAGATTTCAAATCCTAAGAAATTGAGTCATACTTTGTGCGGTTATGCTTTAGGTATGGCATTTGAGGAGCTTAAGAAGAAGTGTTTATCCTAGTTGGAACATTTCCCCAGGAGGATTTTGGTCTTTTAGCTGGTAAAGTTTTGTTTGATAATTTTGAGCTCAAGATAGAGAACAAGATTATCCCTATAACTAGAGGGACTCCTGCATTGGCCGGAGCAGTATGTGTTTGTTGTGAGGTCTTAAATCTAGAGTTCCCTTTCTTGGTTTTAGGAGGAGATATTGGCAAAGGCAATGGCAGTCAAAAAGTTTATAATTATTTAATTAATAACTTAGGAAGCTTAAAGCCTACTCTAATAGTTTTTCACTATCTTCTCCCCAATATAGATTGGGAGATAAAGATGCTTCTTGCGATTGAAGAGTTATCTTGTCAGCCGAAGTTAATTGCAGATGCTGGTCATATGTATGCTGCTAAAATGAGTGGACAAGCTTCTAAGTATGATCTTTTTACCCCAGATATTGGAGAATTAGCATTTTTGGCAGATGAATGTGCCCCACATCCTTTTTATACTAGAGGATTTATTTTGCATCAAGAAGAAAACACAGAGGAGCTTATTAGGCGTTCAGTGCAGCATAAAAATGCTGCCAAGTACCTTTTGGTAAAGGGAGCAAAAGATTATATTGTAAAGAAAGGTGAAATTTTAAAAGCAGTAGACTCTCCTTGCGAACCTGCATTAGAAGCAATAGGAGGAACAGGAGATACTTTAACAGGAATTGTCTCTGCTTTAGTTAGGGCCGGATTCTCATGGGAAGAATCTTTATTTTTGGGAGCAAAAGTAAATAGATTAGCTGGTAGCTTAGCCAAACCTACTCCAGCAACACAAATAATAGACATTATAAAGAAAATTCCTGAGGCTTTAAGGACAGTATTAAGTGGAAATAAAAGATATTCTTAACCTTACTTTATTAGATATTGTAAGTGAGAATAAAAGCATTGAACAATATTTTAGACAATTAGGAGAAGAGCTTGGAGTATGTTTACTTTGTAAAGAACTTTTTACACCTTTGGAGATGATTTGTAAAAAATATAAATTAGATTGTTCTTATATAATTGAGACAATACGAAAAATCAGTTCTAATTAGGCCATAACAGGTTCTTTAAGACCTGATGGATTTGGATCTAATTTTAGCTGATCCATTTCTTGATTTAAAGTTAATTCTTGAAGATAAAAGTTTTTATTTTTGTCTAAGAATCGGACAAATTGGTTATTAAAAGCATGTCCAGAAAAATAGACTTCAAAGTATCCCCACATTGGAAGGCCCAATAACATCATATCTCCTAAGAAATCCAACGTCTTATGGCGTACAAATTCATCTTTAAATCTCAAGCCATCTGGGTTTATTACATTATATTCATCTAAAACAATTGCATTTTCTAGAGAACCACCTTTTGCCTTTCCCATTTTTTTTAGAAGTTCTACTTGTTGTAAAAAACCAAAAGTTCTTGCTTTTGCTAAATGTTTTATAAAGTTTTCTGAAGAATTAGAATAACAAAAGGTCTGTTTTCCAATAAGAGGATGGGGAAAATTTATATGATACTTTACTTTTAACCCAGGATAAGGCCTAGCTATTATTTTTTTATCTCCATCTTTAAATTCTATTTTATTTTTTATAGCCAGAACTTTTTTAGGTGCATGTTGTTTTCTTATCCCAACAGAACGCATTAAAAAAACAAAAGAAGTAGCACTGCCGTCCATTATAGGGATTTCATCTCCTTCTACTTCTATAATTAAGTTATCTATTTCTAAACCTTGAATAGCTGCAAGCAAATGCTCTACTGTAGCTATTTGTTTATCTTTGTAGCCAATGGTGGTAGCTAAAGTGGTTTCAGTAACAAGATAGGGATTTAAATTAAAGGCATGGACATTATGATTTTTTCTTAACCAAAACACTATGCCTGTATTTTCAGCTGCAGGTTTTAGAGTAAGCTTTACTTTTTTACCTTCATGAAGTCCTATACCTGCACAGCTTATAGTTTTTTTTAAGGTTTTTTGTCTCATGTTTTCACTCCTTAAAATCCTTCTCTACAAAAACTGTTCCAAACTTAACATCCTTATTTTATTGTATTTTTATTGAGAAATTTGAATGTAGAGTGTTGTTTTTGGAAAAATTGTGGTTTTTTTACCACAAAATAATGTTATTTTTCTACAACTATAATTCTATCTAGTCCTGCCAAATCTTTATGGATGGTTATTTTAGAAAATTTGGCAAAAATTTTTTTTATATATTCAGTCTGAGTTGCTCCAAATTCGGCTATTAATTTTCCTTTTGGTTTAAGGCAATATTTTGCTAATTTAGCTAAAAAAGGGTAAAATAAAAGGCCAGTCTTACCTCCTATTAAAGCTATTTGGGGCTCTGATTTAACTTCTGGGGGGAGATCTTGAGCCTCTTTATAGGATATATAGGGAGGATTGCTTATCAATAAGTCAATTTTTTTAGAAAAGTGGAGTTTTGTCATATTGGTTTGTACAAGAGCAAGATGATTTAACGCTTTATGTCGGTTTGCGTTTTTTTTTGCTATTTTTAGAGCAGGATAAGAACAATCTACTAAAATGCCTTTTGAGAGAGGAAAATTATTGACTAGGCTAATGCCCAAACATCCACTCCCTGTGCCTAAATCACAGAAGGTAAACTTTTGCTCAAAAGAAAAAAGTTTTTTTACTTGATCTATAATTAGTTCTGTTTCTGGACGTGGAATAAGTACATAAGGATTTACATAAAATTTTAGACCGTAAAATTCTTTCTCTTGTATGATATAAGCTAGAGGTTTTCCTTGAATACGTTGATTTATAAAAGAAAAAAAAATATTTTCTTCTTTTAAATTAAGATTTTTATCAGGCCAAGTATAAATATATTCTTTATTTTTTTTTAAGGTAAAGGCTAAAAGTAAAACTGCGTCTAGATTGGGCGAATCAATATTGTTTTGTAGAAGTTTATTAGCCTTTATTAAAGCTTCTCTATAAGTCACGTTAGCACGTTAGATAGATGCTTCTTGTTTAAGAGCCTCGGTTTGAAAATGTTGAATAAGAGGATCTATTACTTGATCTAACTCTCCTTCTAAAATAGCGTCAAGATTATAAATAGTTAAATTTATACGGTGGTCAGTAACTCTTCCTTGAGGAAAATTATATGTCCTAATGCGTTCAGATCTGTCTCCACTTCCTACTTGAGATCTTCTATTTTCATCTAATTCTTTTTTTTGTTCTTCTTGTTTGATTTGTAATAGACGAGCTCTTAACACTTTTAAAGCTTTTGCTTTGTTTTTGTGCTGGGACTTTTCATCTTGACATGTTACAACTAACCCTGTGGGGATATGAGTAATTCTTACTGCTGAATCTGTGGTATTTACACTTTGTCCTCCAGGCCCAGAAGAGCGAAAAACATCTATTCTGAGCTCATTAGGATCAATATGAATATCTATTTCTTCAGCTTCTGGCAGAATAGCCACAGTGACTGCGGAAGTATGGATACGGCCTTGGGATTCTGTGGCAGGTACTCTTTGTACTCTATGAACTCCTGATTCAAATTTTAAGCGACTATAAACTTGTTTTCCTGATATATTAGCAATTACTTCTTTAAAGCCACCAGTTCCTGTTTCATGGGCATCCATAATTTCTACCTTCCAGCCTTTGTTTTCTGCATAGCGTGAGTACATTCTAAATAGATCTGCAGCAAACAGAGCAGCTTCCTCTCCACCTGTGCCTGCTCTTATTTCTAAAATAATATTTTTTTCATCTAGCGGATCTTTTGGTATGAGTAAAATTTTTAATTTATCTTCTAATTTTTTTTGTTGGGGCTTTAATTCTTTAATTTCTTCCTCTGCCAGCTCTCTAATTTCAGGGTCTTTGTCTTTTAGAAGTTCCTGATTTTCTTTTATTTGATTTAGAATTTTTTTGTATTCTCGATAGGTAGAAACTATTTCTTGAAGTTCAGAATGGGCTTTAGATATTTTTTTATATTTTTCTTGATCTTGAAAAATATCAGGGGAGCTTAATTCTTTTTCTAATTCTAAAAATTTTTGCTCTAGACTTTCTAACTTAGCTAGCATAATTTCCTTTCTCCAATGCTCCTTTTAAGGCTGCAACAGCAACTTCTATTTGTTTAGCATCTGGTTCTTTAGTGGTAATGAATTGAAAAAAAAGTCCAGGTAAGCACAACACTTTACACCACCAGGTGTGTTCTTTTTGTCCTGCTAACTTTATAACTTCATAGGCAATTCCACTTATAGGAATCATTAAAATTATTTTTAAGATTAGAGTAAATAAGTGCCTTAACCATGTATTTTGAAAATTAAATAAATTTAGGAAAATAGGGATGATAAGGGCAAAAATAAATACAGAAATTGCTAATACAAATAATAAAAAAGAAGTTCCACACCTAGGATGTAGTCTACTAAATTGCTTTATATTATCATACGTTAACTCAAGAGAATTTTCAAAGGCATAAATGGTTTTGTGTTCTGCTCCATGATATTCAAATACTCGTTTTATATCTGGAATAAGGGAAATAGCTAAAATATATCCTAAAAAAAGTATTAACTTAAATAATCCGTCCCAGAGATGAAAAGATAGAGAGTGTAGATTCCCAGCCATGCCAATTTTATTTAAAAGAAAAGATAACAAATGTGGCAAAATAACAAAGAGTAGCACTGCAAATCCAATGGCTAAAGACATACTTAGCAAAATAGCTCCTGCACTTAGCTCCTCTCCGGACTCTTCCTCAAATGCTACTTTAGCAGAATAATTAAGGGCTTTTATACCATTTACTAATGTTTCTAATAATACAAAAAAACCTCTAATAAACTTTAGCTTTTGCCACCTCTTTCCAAGTGTCCACCATTTGTGCGTTTTTACTACAATATTACCTTTTGGTGTTCTAACTGCAATTGAAAGCCAGTCACGAAAGCGCATCATTACGCCTTCCATGACTGCCTGACCACCTACAAATTCTTTAGCCATAAACTAAATATTATTTATCTTCTTTCTTTTGGAATTTAGCGTATTTACGACGGAAACGATCTATCCTTCCTGCAGTATCTACAAATTTTTGTTGGCCAGTAAAAAATGGATGGCAATTAGAGCAAATTTCCACCATAATTTTTTCTCCAGCAGTAGACTTGGTTTCAAAAGAATAACCACAAGAACACACTACTGTTGTGTTATACATTTTAGGATGAATTTCTTTTTTCATTTTAATCCTCCTCTAACTAAAATAAGCTCAAGAGGAATCTAGTTACCGTAGAGATTTTCAAATGGCAAGATTTTTTTAATATCCTGGAAAAATAGTAGATAGTGTTACTGAAGTTTGCGTTTTGGAAGTTTTTTATGAATAAAATCCTTTTGATTGGTTGAGAGAAATTTGGAAGGCAGCTGAAAAGAGATGATTGATGAAATCTACATATTCTACTACTACCTTTTCAGGTGCTGCAATTCTGGCAGGAGCAAAGTTTACAATTCCTTTAATCCCACCTCTAATTAAGTAATTAGCTGCCCTTTGGGCTCGTTCTGGAGGAGTTGTTATAATTCCAATTTCAGCATTTAATTCTTTGATTTTTGTAGGTAAGTTGCTAGAACACATTACTTCTAGTCCTGCTATTTCCTCTCCTATTTTAAAAGGATCACAATCAAAGGCTCCAACAATGACAAACCCTCTTTTTCTAAGTACGTGATGTCGAAGTAGAGCCCTACCTAAGTTACCTACACCTACTAAAACCACGTTCCAAACACGATCTAATCCCAAGCTCTTTTTTATAGCTTCTTTTAGTTCATATACATAATACCCAACCCCTCTTACTCCAAACTCTCCAAAATAAGCTAAATCTTTTCTAATTTGAGAGGGATTTACTCCACAGGCTCTTGCTAATTTTTCAGAAGATACAACTTTTTCCCCCTCTTGTTCTAAAACTTCTAGCTGTTGGACATAGAGGGCAAGTCTTGTGATTGTAGCTCTTGGGATTTTTTCGTTTTTTAGGTTAAGCATTGTGTGAATTTTTTAACAAGTATTTTCTTTAAAAAAAGAGGGGAAAGTTTATTTTAAACTTTCCCCATTTGTACTTTTTAACTTAACCCAAGAAAGGATTAGCAAACAAGAGAATCAAATTAACAACCAAAGCATAAATAGCCAAGGACTCAATCATGGCCAAGCCGATGAGCATGGTTACTGTAATTTTACCACTAGCTTCTGGGTTTCTAGCAGTGCCTTCACAAGCAGCTTTAAGACCTAAGCCCTGTCCGATTCCACAACCAGCAGCAGCAAGAGCCATACCAAGAGCAGTAGCAATAGAAGTTAAGGAAATAACTTCTGGAGCAGCTTCAGCAGCAAAAGCTACACTAGCCATTACAATAAAAGCAACAGTGTTTAAAGCAACCAATAAAACCTTACGCATAACAACCTCCTAAAAAATAATATTTAAATTTGGTCAAAAGACCAATTCCCCCCATTCTAATGAGCTTCTTCAAAGGCTCCTTTGAGATACAGCATAGATAACATAAAAAATACAAAAGCTTGAATAAAATCAGCTAATAGAAATAAAAAGTACATGGGTAAAGTGGACACTACAGGTGCGAGGATAAAAAGCAAAGCTAAAACGATATCCTCACCCATGATGTTTCCAAAGAGACGTAAAGTAAGAGATAAAGGTCTAGCAAGATGACTCACAATTTCTATAGGAAACATAATAGGTGCTAGCCACCAATAAGGTCCCATAAAGTGTTTTATATACTTTATTCCATGCCTTCTTATTCCCCAGTAATTGTAGTAAAGGAACACAAATACAGCCATCGAGGCATTTGTATTTATATTAGCAGTTGGAGAATCACCTCCAGGAATAAGACCACTTACATTACAACAAAAAATATAAATGAATAAAGTTGCGAGTACAGGGAATACTTTTCTTCCATCTTCTCCCATATTGGTTACCACAAAGTCTTCTAACGAACCTATTAAAAATTCGAAGAAGTTTTGTACCCCTCTCGGAACCATGGAAATATTTTTTGTGGCTAACCAACCAAAAAAGATTAAGAGACCCATTACTGCCCATGAATAAAGTACATTGTTAGGTATTAAACTGTGTCCATGGGCATCAACTAACCCTATCATTTTTACAGCTTCTTCCAACAAGAAAATTGGATGTAATCCTTCTGCCATTGACTATGCCTCCTTAAATTTTTCCCCCACTAAATTTAATCCATAGAACAATACATTTACAATAACTATACTTAAGCCACCCAATAGGGCAACTATATTGACTTTAAAATATACAATCACATAAAATAAAATTAAGCCTGTTACTGCTAAACGCAAATAAAAATGAAAAAGTAAGGCAGCCAAAGCTCCCTTTTTAATATGAATTATTTCTTGAACAAATTTAGCTAAAAAATAGAAATTAAAACTACCTAGCAATACTCCGATAATAAAATCCAATGCCCAAGTGGAATACCCTAAGATAATTGCTATAAAACAACCCAGTATGCTAAAATAAATTTGATTCCTCATCAAAATGCGAGTTCCTTCTATTTGGAATCCTCGCGAGTAAAGAAATTTTTCTATTTTTTTATGAATGGTCTTCACCTTTTTTATCAGCCTCTTGGATTTTTTTGGTTTCTAGATACATGTTTTTAAATCCAGCAGCTATTCCAAAGATTAAAAAAGCAATTAAAAGCCAAGGTTTTGTTCCTAACCACTTATCAAGATAATAACCTATTAATAGCCCAACAAAAGTACAAGAAACCAAGTGAATTCCAATTAAACTGGCTTTGCTTAAAGTCTGCCACACTACGCTATCTCTTTTTTTAAAGAGCATAAAATAGCCTTTCTCCTTCAAGTTTGAATACTGATTCTTTGCGTTCAAACATTCACAATGCCTGCTTCCTAGCATAAGGTAAGTCAAGTAGTCAATCTTTTGTTTTTTTCTTCACAAGGAATTTAGAAAATTTAAAGTGGGGTGTATTAATTTAAAATTAAAAATAGTTAGCCTAATATTTGGAAATAGTTACTTTGTTAAAGAAGTTGTGTTTTTTCAGATATAATAATTTGTTAAAAATCTATAAAAAATTGTGTTATTTTGATTTTTAGGCAAGTAGTAAGACTATCTATAAAAAATATTTTTTCTTTAGGAAGCGTTAATTTATTGCTTGCCTTTGATTATACCTAGGTTTAGGATTTTTTTAGATATTTTGTTGAGGAGGTGAATAGTTGGGAGAAGTAAAATTAATAAATGGGAAGAGACATCGTTGTGCCCTTCCTGTTTCTAAGTTGAAAGTAAAGCTTTATACTACAAGAGTTCCTTTTGTAGATAGTTCAAAGGCTCCTGCCTCTAAGCTTGGTATTTTCCAAAAGAGGGCCTATGAAACTTTAGAAATGGCCTTAAGAATCAGACATAAAGGATATAATGTATATGTAGCTGGTGAGCAAGGGATAGGAAGAACCTATTTTGTAACTAGGTTTTTAAAACAAAAACTTAAAGACACATCTCCACCTAACGATTGGTTATATGTTTATAATTTTGAAAATCCTGATAAACCAAAAGCTATAAGTTTGCCTGCTGGATTGGGTAAGATTTTTAAAAAACAGCTTCATCAAGCAATAGAGGAACTAAAAGAGTCTATTCCTATGGCCTTTGAGCAAGAGAGCTTTATAAAAAAGCATGACCACCTTGTACAAAATTATCAAGATTTACGAGACAAGATAATTGATAAAATGGAGCAAGAGGCCCAAAAAGATGGATTTAGCCTCAACATGGAAGAAGATAGCCTTACTTTATATCCGCTTTGGGAGGGAAAAGTTTTAACCCCAGAAGAATTTGAAAAGTTGGATCCATCTTTAAGAAAGAAATTACGCACTAAAAGTAATAAGGTAATGGAAGTCCTTATTAATTACACTCGGAAAATGGGCAAGCAGGAAGAGGATTTTAGAAAAAATGAACGGAAATTAGAGCAAGAGGTTGCTCTAAAAAAAATAGAAAGGGCTCTTGATAGAGTGGTAAAAGAATTTGAGCAATTTCCCTCTGTAGTGGATTTTTTACAAAAATTAAAAGATGATATTTTGGATAACTTAGATCATTTTAGGCACAAAGAAGGTCCAAGCTCATTGGCTCAGGATCTTTTAGGTGGTAGTGGAGAAGACTTTTTTGAAAGATATGAAGTTAATTTGTTTGTGGATAATTCCGAACAGAAAAGTGTACCTATTATTGTGGAAGACAATCCCAATTATTTTAACCTGTTAGGATGCATAGAAAGAGAAACAGAACTTGGCACTTATTATACTGATTTTACGCTTTTAAAAAGTGGAAGTTTACATAGGGCAAATGGGGGTTTTTTAATTTTAAAAATAGAGGATATTTTAAGTCATCCTACTGCTTGGGAAGGATTATTAAGAGCTTTAAAAAAAGGTTTTTTAACCTTAGAAGACCCAGGAGATCAGTATGATTTAATTAGAACTAAAACTATTGAACCCGAGCCTATTCCGTTAGATATTAAAGTTATCTTGATTGGTACAGATGAAATATATGAAGCGTTATATGTTCAGGATGATCGCTTCCCAAAGTTATTTAAATTAAAAGCCCACATGCAAAGTAGTGTCTCTAGAACAGATAAAAATATTTATAATTATTTATGTACCCTTGGAGATATTGCAAGAGAAAAAAAATTACTTCCTTTTTCTAGAAAGGCATTAGCTGAATTAGTAGATTTTGCTAGTACTATTTGCGAAGATCAAAAAAAGATGTCTCTCAACTTTTCTACTATAAGTGATATTATGATAGAGGCATCTGCATTAGCAGAAATTAAAAATAAGAAAAAGGTTGATATAGATAGTATTAAAAAAGCTCTTTATAATAGACAGTTTAGATTAAATCTATATGAACAAGAATTTATGGAAGATTATGATAGAGAGCTTATTAAAGTAAAAACAAGTGGCTTTGTAATAGGTAAAGCCAATGGACTATCTGTTGTGGAGATAGGTGATTATATTATGGCTTTACCTCATCAGATTTCTTGTACTGTTGGTGTTGGACATGGAGGAATTATTGATTTGGAAAGGGAAGCAGAGCTTGGAGGTCCAATCCATACAAAAGGGATGATGATTTTAAAAAGTTATTTACAAAATTTATTTGCTCAAGATAAACCTCTGGTTTTGGCTGGTAGCCTTTGTTTTGAGCAAAGTTATGCCCATATAGATGGGGACTCTGCTTCAGGAGCAGAACTTGCTGCATTACTTTCTGCTTTATCTGGCGTGCCTATTAATTTGGGTTTGGCTTTTACAGGTGCTGTTAGCCAATCTGGACAAATTATGGCGGTAGGAGCTGTATCTAGAAAAATAGAAGGCTTTTTTGATGTGTGTAAAAGAAGAGGTTTTACAGGTAATCAAGGGGTTATTATTCCTTATGATAATGTAGAGCATCTTATGTTAAAAGATGATGTTATAGACGCGGTAAGACAGGGATGGTTTCATATTTATGCTGTAAAAACTATTGAAGAGGCATTAGAGATTTTAACTGGCAAAAGAGCAGGACAAAGATTACGTAAAGGAGGCTTTAGTCCTAATTCTATTTACGCTGCAGTGGATAGACGTTTGCGTGAGCTTGCTTATTTGGCAGAAAAAAAGGTAAGAAAAGTAAGGAATTAACTAAGTGACAATTTAAAATATGAGAAAACTTATTGTATAATTTCTTCTTGTCCCATACTTTTTTGTAGATTGGCAAGAGCAATATTATAATTTGCCAAAGCGCTAATGTACTTACTTTCAGCCTCAGTTAATTTGGCTTGCGCATCTAATACATCTGTATTTGAACCCAAATTGGCTTCATATCTTGCTGTAGCTAAAAGAAAGGTTTCTTTGGCCTCTGCAAGGGCTTTTTTAGTAGCCAAAATACTTTGTTTAGCACTTTGAAGATTGAGATAAGCTGTTTTTACTTCTAGTTTAATTTTGTTTTTTAAGTCGTGGTAAATTGACTTTAGTCGATAAATATTTTGTTTTGCTTGTTTTACTTTAAACATAGTGCTTCCTGATTCAAATAAAACCCATTTTGCTCCAATGCTTACTTCCCATTTACTAGGTGGCTCATAAGGTGTTCCTTTTACATCTGGATCAGTTCCATATCTATAATAAGTTGCATCTGCTCCAATTTGAGGGAAAAAAGCACTTTTAGCCATTTTTTCTTCTTTTTCAGCTACTTCTATACTTTTTTGGGCAATAAAAATTTCAGGTCTATTTTTTAAGGCCTCTTGTTGACATTTAGCTAAGCTCAATAAGAACGGGATATACTCTAGGTTTGTTGTATCTTTAACTTCAGGTTCTTCAGATAAATTAGCAAGAGTAGCTAAAAGAGCTTTTTGAGTAGAAACAAAATTTTTTGCTTCAATAATTTGTTGTTCTGTTTTTGCTAATTCTGTTTTTGCTTGCAGTACTTCTATTTTAGGTTTTAACCCAAGTTTATAAAAATTTTCAATTACCTTTAGATGATTTTGAAGACGCTCAATACTTTTAGAAATACTTTTAACTAGTGCCTTTCCTTTGAGGAGGTTAAAATAAGTTTGTTTTATCTGAAACGCTATTTCTAACCTTACTTTTTTTATTTGTTGAGATAGTTGTTCTTTTTGTATTTTTGCTTTTTGATAGGAATTTAAAAGATATGTTCCAGTAAATAGAGGTTGGTGAAGGTTTAATTCAAAAATCCAAAGATGTTTATCTCCTATTTGTACGCCATTTAAAGTTGGAGCTTTGTCTTTTTGAAGAAATATATATTTAGAAGTTAGTTTCGGTCCCATCTGACTGTGGGCAGCTTTTTCACCATATTTTCCTGCTTGTAAGGCATGTTTAGAAGCTGTAATAAGAGGATTGTTTTTTAGTCCTAAGTTTAGAAGTTGCTCGAGAGTATAAGTTCTTGCATAACTTGGTTTTAAGAAAGCAATACTTAGTAGCATCCAGAAGATAATATTGATTTTTTTCATAGCTTTACTCCACTATAAGGTGATCTTGGCTTGGTTTTGCAGAGCTCATAAAAAATGCCAATGGAACTAAAAAAAAGATCATAATGCCGAAGATGAAAAAGGCATCATTAAATGCTAGCATTTTTGCCTGGGCTATTACTTCTCTATATATAAGAGCCAGTGTTTTTCCTGTGGGCATTAAATTTAATTTATGTTCGATAAAAGAATTTAACATAAGTACTTTTTGTTTTAGCCATGGATTATAAGGTGTTATATGTTCTACTAGATGATGCTGATGAAATTGAGAACGTTGAGATAAGAGAGTTGTTGATGCTGCGGTTCCAAAACTTCCCCCTAAATTTCTAAGCAAGTTAAATATACCTGTAGCGTTTCCCATTTCTTGTTTGGGAATATGGACATAGGTGGCTGCAGCTAAAGGGACAAAGAATAAACCCAGCCCTATTCCCTGGATGATTCGAGGGAAGGCTATGGATATAAAATCTGCTTGTAAATTAAAGTCACTCATCAAGATAAGAGAATAACCTAGAATAGCAATACCTATTGCTAATAAATATTTTGGATGTACTCCTTTTCTCATCATTTCACCAACAACAGGCATAATAAGGAGAGTGGCAATACCACCTGGACCTAAAATAAGACCAGCCCAAAGGGCTGTATATCCCATTAATTGTTGTAAATATAGAGGAAGAAGAACAATTCCTCCAAAAAAAGCAAAGAATCCTAAAAACATGATTATATTGCCTAAAGTAAAGGTTCTGTCTTTAAATATTTTTAAGTTAACCACAGGATGTTTACTTTTAAGCTCCCAGATTACAAATAGAGTTAGGGTAATGGCCGCAATTATACTTAAAGTGAAAATAAAGTTGGAGTTAAACCAGTCTTCCATTTCCCCTTTATCTAAAACAATTTGTAAACTTCCTAATCCTATGGTGAGCAGGCTAAGCCCTATATAGTCGATATATTGTTTAGTTTTTGTTTTGATATATTCAGGGTCAAAAATAAACATTATGGTAAATAAAACTGCTAAAATACCTGCTGGTAAATTTATATAAAATATCCATCTCCACGATAAATTGTCTGTGATCCATCCTCCTAAAACTGGACCTACTGTTGGCGCAAGAACTACTCCCATTCCAAATATAGCCATAGCAACTCCATGTTCTTTAGGAGGAAATGTTTCAAGTAAGATTGCTTGAGATAGAGGTTGTAATCCACCGCCACCAATTCCTTGTAAAATGCGAGCAATTATTAGTATTTCTAAGCTAGGAGCTGCTCCACATAAAAGGGAACTAAAGGTAAATAGAATAATAGAAAATAAAAGATAGCGTTTTCTGCCAAACATATTAGCTAACCAACCAGTTATAGGAATAATAATAGCGTTTGATACAAGATAGCTGGTTAAAACCCATGTAGATTCATCTACACTTGCATTTAAACTGCCTTGAATATGTGGTAAAGATACATTAACTACACTGGTATCCATTACTTCTATAAAAGTAGGTAAGATAACTGTAAGAGCTATAATCCACTTATTTACTTTTACTTGTTTTTGCATAATTCAATACTTGAAAAAGTAGTTAGTTTTTAAGAGCTTGTCGGAGCCTAGGTCCTGTTTTTTTACTTGTGTCAACAGTTACTTCTAAAGATAAGCCTACACGTAAGGGATATTCTTTGGGTATAGGAGAGGTGAAGATAATTTTTACTGGAACTCTTTGAACTACTTTTATCCAATTTCCTACAGCATTTTCTGGTGGTAAGAGAGAAAAAACAGTCCCTGTACCTGCTCTAATACCGATTACCTTTCCTTCTAATTTTAAATTAGGATAAATATCTGGTTTAATAATGGCCTTTTGGCCTATATACATATGAGTTAATTGGGTTTCTTTAAAATTTGCTTCAACATAGATTTTGTCTAGAGGAACAATTGCCAGTAAAGGTTCTCCTGGCATTACTCGATCTCCGATCTGAATTTTTTTCTGCGCAATATAACCAGAAATAGGTGCTTTAATTTTTGTATAAGATAAGTTTAAATCTATCTGCGATATTTTGGCGTTAATCTCCTCCAAACTTGCTTTAAGAGCTTTTAAGTTAGCCTTTACTAAGGCTAATTCTTTTCTCAAGGCTTGATTTTTTTTGAGAACTGCTAAGGCTGCTTTGATTTTTGCCTTGGCTTGACCAGAGACTTTTTGAGCTGCTTTGATTTGATTTTCTACTGCCTTTAATTTTTCTTCCAAGGTTTTTACTAGATTTTGATTTTGTTCAAGTGTTTGTTTAGCAATAAGATGTTTTTCCCAAAGCTTTATAAACCGCTGAAGATCTTTGCGGGCTTGAGAAAGGGCAATAATAATTTCTTGGCGTTGATTTCTCAGCGTAGCAATTTGATTTTCTGTTTGGGACTTTAACAATTTGGCTGCCTTAAGATTGGCCTCTGCTGCTTCTACTGCAGCTAGGGTTTTAGAATCTGTGGTCTGAAGACGTATTTTTTCTCCTTCTATTTGAGCTAAAATTCTTTTTTTGATACAAAGTAATACTTTTTTTTGGGCTAAAATATCTTTGGGATCAAGCTCTATTAGAGGATCCCCTTTTTGTACGTAGTCGTCATTATCTATATAAATTTTTTGAATATTGCCTGGAATTCTAGAGGATACTCTGGCAATATCTGCTTCTACATAGGCATCATCTGTATATTCAGTCCCATATAGGAATATGTACCAATATATGAAATAAAGAAGCCCTAAAGAGAGAAAGGCAATTGTAGCTAATTTTAATTTTTTGTTATTTTTGCTCATATAAAACTCCTTCTAAAAAAATCTCTGTTAGATTGTTCGCGATCTCTTCTATTGTATAACCGTTAAATTCATCGTCAGGAAAAATTGTTTTTAAAAGTAAAGAATAATATAGAAGAGCAAAAAAGAATTTTGAAAGCAAGTGTTTATCCATTTTTTTTATTTTTTTCTCTTGGATCCAAATTTGAAATAAGCTCTCTAAACGAGAGAAAAATATATTTCTGAGCTTGCTCAAAATATTTTTTGATATCTCGTGTTCTTCTAAAGAGGCATATAAAAAGATTTTTACAAACGACGGATCCTTGGTATTGCGTTTTAAGAATTGGACTACAATGCTTTTTAAAGTTTCTTTTAATGAGTTTTTGGGTTTTAAAGGAAAATAAAAACCAATATCCTTAATTTTCTGTTCTAACAGATTTAAATAAATTTCCTCTTTGCTTGAAAAATATTTATACAAAGAAGCTTCGCTAATTCCAGCTTCTTGGGCGAGCATTTTAGTTGTAGTGCCCTTGAATCCTTTTTGGGCAAATAATTTTTTAGCTGCTTTTAATATTTTTTCTCGTCTTTGACTTCCCTTTAAGCGCATGGTGAGTAAATATTCACTTACCAATGAAAGTCAAGATTTTTTTATTTACAAAGTTTTATATTTTCTAATTGGAGTAGAATTTTTTTCAGTTTAAGTCCATTGGAGAATCCTCCGAGATTGTTTTTTCCTAACACGCGATGACAGGGAATGATGAGCGGGAATGGATTTCTGGCCATTACTTGCCCAATGGCTCTTGCTGCTTTGGGCTTATTTATCCACAAGGCCAGTTTAGAGTAGGTAACAGTTTGGCCAAATTGAACTTTTTTAAAGAGCACTTTTAAAACCGTTTGGCTAAACTGAGATAGAATATGCCAAGCAAGAGGAGGATCGAGCCAATTAATAGGAGTTTGGGTAATATATTTTTGGAGATTATTTTTAATGAGATAAGAGTAAGAAGAGTAGAATAAAATTTTTTCTTTTTGGGGTAAGCTAATCTTAGTTTGAATGATAAGATTATTTTGCCAACTTACTTCTAAGCTAAATAGATTGTTGCTAAAAATTTCTGTTATAATTTTGGTTTGCATTATTTTGAAGAAAGTTTTTGACCTTGAATAATATTATTTTTTTCTAAATAATTTTTAATAGCTTGTAATATTAAAGCTTTATTTCCAGCCCAAGAAGGGGCTAATAATTCTCCTGGAGCTGGATCTCCATTTAGGCGGTGTACTACAATGTCTGGTCTTAAATGAGCAATTGCTTCTCCTAACCAGGTTATATACTCTTCAAGACTGAAAGGAATAAATTTTTTTTGCTTCCACCATTTGGCTAATACAGTGTTTTTACACACATATATATTATGAAATTTAATCCCGTGGATTGGCAGTTTATTGAGAAAATGGATAGTCTGAATGAAGTCCTTTTTGTTTTCCAAAGGAAGACCTGCTATTATATGAGCGCATACTTTAATATTATATTTAGCAGCTAGATTCACAGAGTTGACAAAGTCTTTGGCTGTATGTCCTCGATTGATTATTTTTAGAGTATTATCATTGGAGCTTTGGAGCCCAATTTCTAACCAAACTTCTTTAAAGTTAAAAGAGTTGATGAGTTGGATTTTTTCTAGGTTTAAACAGTCAGGTCTAGTCCCTAAGCAAATACCTGCTAAATTAGGAAAGTTTCTTATTTCCTCAAGTACTGATTTGATTTTTTCAAGAGGTCCGTAGGTGTTAGAATATGATTGGAGATAGGCAAGAAATAGTTTTGCTTTATATTTACGTTTGAATTTTTCTTGAAAAAGTAAGTATTGCTCTGTTAGACTAAGACCATGTTTACTTAGATTGGTGCCAGAACCTTTGGGGTTGCAAAAAATACAGCCTTGTGTAGAAAGAGTGCCATCTCGGTTAGGGCATGAAAAGTTTGCATCTAGGGGTATTTTTTGGACTCGTTGTCCAAATTGTTGGCGGAGGTAGGTATTTAGACTTAAATATCTTTGCATGGTGAATTTTTTTATTTTTTGTGAATAATGGAGTAAATTAAATGTTTAAAATAGTAAATAGTATTTTAGGGACATTTTCTACAGATTTGGCTATTGATTTGGGAACAGCTAATACATGTGTTTATGTAAAAGGGAAAGGTATAGTGTTAAGTGAGCCTTCAGTAGTAGCTGTGCGGCGGGATGTGAGAGATGGTAAAAAAGTTTTAGCTGTGGGGAGTGATGCCAAAAGAATGCTTGGTAGAACACCAGGAAATATTGTGGCTGTTCGTCCAATGAAAGATGGAGTTATTGCAGATTTTGAAGTTGCAGAGGCAATGCTTAGACATTTTATTTGTCGAGTGCATAACAGTAGAAAGTTAGTAAGACCAAGAATTATTGTAGCAGTACCATCTGGGATTACTCAAGTGGAAAAAAGAGCTGTTAGGGAATCTGCCCAAAGTGCAGGAGCAAGAGAAGTCTATTTAATAGAAGAGCCTATGGCTGCTGCTATTGGAGCAAATTTACCTATTACTGAACCAACTTCCAATATGGTAGTTGATATTGGTGGAGGTACAACAGAAGTTGCGGTGATTTCTCTTTCAGGAATTGTTTATAGTAGGTCTGTGAAAGTTGGTGGAGATAAAATGGATGAAGCAATAATTCACCATGTAAAGCGTAAATATAATATGTTAATAGGTGAAAGTACTGCTGAAATGATAAAAATGAAAATAGGTTCTGCCTATCCGTTAACAGAAGAAATTGAAATGGAGATTAAAGGGAGGAATTTAGTTTCAGGGATTCCGCAGCATATTACTATTACTTCTGAAGAGATTAGAAAATCTCTTTCAGAGCAAGTTGATAGCATTGTGCAAGCTGTAAAATTAGCCTTAGAGCAAACTCCTCCAGAGCTTGCAGCAGATATCGTAGATAGAGGTATAGTGCTTACAGGAGGAGGAGCCTTATTAAGAGGTTTAGATGCTTTACTTAGAGAGGCTACAGATTTACCTATTACGGTAGTAGATGAACCTTTATCTACTGTAGTTTTAGGTGCTGGAAAAGTGTTAGAGAATTTAGATGTTTTAAAGGAGGTAACCATAGATTAGCACTTGGAAGGTAAAGCCCTTTAGGGCTATTTTATATTTTTTGCTGTTTTATCTTCTAATTTACACCCTTAATGCCAAAACCAAAATATTAGATAAGTTTTTGGGCTCAACAGGGTTAGAAATAGTAGGTGTTGGTTTGCGTCCTATAGATTATATTTTTGAACAAGTAGAAGATTTTTGGACTTCTTATATTTATTTAGTTGGAGTAAAACAGGAAAATGATTTTTTAAAAAAGAATCTAGAACAACTTCAGGTTGAAAATTTAGCTTTAAAAAATCAATTAACGTATTTACATCAATTCTTTACTATTTTTAAATTACGTCCGTTTCCTCAGTATAAATATACTGGAGCGAGAATAATAGGGAAAAAACTCGGTCTATCAGGGTTACTGGAGTCTGTTATTATTAATAAAGGATATAGAGATGGACTTAAAGAGGATCTAGCAGTTTTTTCTCCAAAAGGGCTAATAGGAAAAATTCAAAAACTTTCTCCCCACTCTGCACTTATTTTGTTAGCCATAGATCCAAATAGTAAAGTAGCTGTTATTTCAGAACAAAGTAGAGTTCCTGGAATTATAAAAGGAGAAGGATATGGCAAATTAGGTACATTGCTCTATGTTCCTCAAAGTTCTAAATTAAAAAGAGGAGAATTGTTACTTACTTCTGGTACAGATGAAATTTTTCCTCCAGGTTTACCTGTAGCAAGAGTCGAGAGCATTAGAAATACCGACCTTTCCTTGTTTTTAAAGATAAAAGTTTCTTTTGAAGTTGATCCTTACTTGCAAAATGTTGTTCTTGTGATGTTAAAATGAAAAAAATAGGTTTTTTTTTTATATATACTTTTTTAACAATTAATTTGATGAAATATATAGATGTTCCTGAGCTATTTAGTCCTATTTTGTTATTTCTTTTAAAAAAAGATGAATATAGTTTGTTTTGGATATATGGATTGTTTGTTGTTGTTCTTGAGGAAGGTGCTTCTCTTTTACATTTTGGTATATTTTTCCCTTTCCTTTTTGTACAGTTTTTTATTTTTTGGTCTTTAAAAGTATATATTTCTTCAGACAATATAATATTTGATTTTATCTATTTTTTCATACTATCGTGTAGTTTACACTTTATTGTGTATATTTTGTCTTATCTTCAAAATATTTATATTCAAGGATTTAATGTATTTTTGTATTTTACACTAAATATTTTTTTATATTTTATACTAGAATTTTGTTGCTTTAACTATGAATTTACTAAAACCAAAAATTAATTGGGAAGAAGATTATTCTTCAAAAATTCTAATAGGAGCAATTGTTGTTGTTTTTATTGTTTTTGGTTTACGGCTTTGGTTTTTACAAATTTTAAAAGGAGATTTTTTTGCTAAAAAGTCATTAGATAATAGAACTAGATTGACAAAGATATATGCTCCAAGAGGGCTTATTTTTGATCGAAATGGTAGACTCCTGGCATATAATGAACCTGCTTATGATTTGGCTATAGTTAGGGAGGATTGTAGGCAACATTCATGTAAATTTTACTTAAGGTTTGCTTCTAACATACTAAAAATAAATTTAGAAACCATTGTTAAAAAGTTTAAAAAAAGAGTAAAGCGGGTTAAACCTTTTGAACCGTTGGTATTAGTTTCTAATTTATCATTTAGGGACCTAGCTCGGCTTGAGGCCCGTATTTCAGAGTGGCCAGGTTTTAGAATTATTGTAAGACCCAGAAGGCATTATAAGTTTAGCAAACCTTTTTCTCATGTGTTGGGATATGTGGGGATTGTAGATGAAAAAGAGCTAAGTGAGGATCCTGAGTTGGATTCAGGGGATTATATAGGTAAAGGGGGGATTGAAAAAGTTTTAGAGAAAAGGCTTAGAGGTAAAAAGGGAATAAAAAAATTAGAAGTTAATGCGTTGGGAAGAGTATTTAAGGAAGAAATAGTAAAGCCTCCTATCCCAGGAATTGATTTATCCTTGAGCCTAGATTTAGATCTTCAGCGCTATATTTATAATATTTTAGAGGAAAAAGCAGGAGCTGTTGTTGTAATGCGGCCAGAAACAGGTCAGGTTTTGGCTTTGGTAAGTTCACCTGGGTATGATAGTAACAAATTTGTTTTAGGAATTAGTAGTAAGGACTGGGAGAGCTTAGTTAAGAATCCATTACATCCTTTAAGAAATAAGGTAATTCAGGGCCTTTATCCTCCTGGATCTGTCTTTAAATTGGTGGTAGCTGCTTTTTTACTGGAAAAGGTTCCTCAATTTTTTGATCAAGAAAAGATTTTTTGTCCTGGATATTTAAAATTAGGAAGAAGAATATTTAGATGCTGGAAGCGAGTTGGACATGGATGGGTAGATTTAAGAAGGGCCTTAGTGGAATCCTGTGATGTTTATTTTTATAGTAGAGGAGAAGATATAGATATTGATTTGCTTCATGATTTTGCATTGGAATGTGGGTTTGGTAAAACCACAGGCATTGCTTTACCTTTTGAGAAATCAGGACTTATTCCTTCTAGAGCTTGGAAACTAAAGAGATTTAAAGAGCCATGGCAAGGAGGAGAAAATTTAAATGTAGCTATTGGTCAAGGATATGTTTTAGTAACTCCGCTTCAAGTTGCTAGGTTTATATCGGGATTAGTTAATAATGGGATTTCCTATACTCCCTCTTTATTTTTAAATGAAAAGAGATTAACTCCCCAAATTTTACCAATTAATAAAAGAAATAGAGAAAAGATCCTTTCTGCTATGATAGAAACAGTAGAAAGTGAACAGGGGACAGCTAGATGTTTAAAAATAAAGGGAGTTGTCCTTGGAGCTAAAACAGGTACTGCTCAAGTAGTAAAATTAAAAGATGATAAGAAAAAAAATAAAGACGTTCCCTATAAGTATAGAGATCATGCTTGGATGGCTAGTTTTGGAATAATTAAAGGAAAAAAGTATGTAGTAGTTTGCTTAATGGAGCATGGAGGACACGGAGCCTCGGGAAGTGGACCAATTGTAAAATCAATTTATGAGTATTTGTTAAGAAAAAGTAGCGAATAAATATGTTTGATAGACGATTAGTAGAGAATATAGATTTTAAACTTATTTTGGTAGTTTGTGCTTTATTTTTAGTTGGAGTTATAAATTTATACTCTGCTAGTGCCTATAGATTTGAACAGGGGATAAATGTTACTCCTTTCTTTATTAAACAAATTATTTGGGGTTGCATTGGTTTTTTGGGATTTTTATTTATTATTTTGTTTGATTATAGGCATTTAAAATATTTTGCATGGTATTTATATTTTGCATCGATATGTTCTCTATTACTTGTATTTTGGATAGGAAAAGTTGTTTATGGTGCTCGTCGTTGGATAGATTTAGGATTTTTTAATTTTCAACCAAGTGAACTTGCAAAGATTAGTACTATTATTTTAGTTGCGTATTTATTAAGTAAATATGAAGATGTTATTAATAAAAAAGTATTATATAAAATATCTTTTTTGGTATTTATTCCGTTTTTTTTAATCATAAAACAACCGGATTTAGGAACAGCGATATTATTATTAGCTTCTATAGGAGGAATGGTATTTTATAAGGGGATTCAGAGATCAATAGCTAAAATTCTAATTTTTTTTATCCCGGTAGTGTTACCAGTTTCGTGGTTTTGTTTGCATGACTATCAAAAAGAGAGGATTTTAAATTTTCTTGACCCATCGAGAGATCCATTAGGTGCTGGTTATCATATTATTCAATCTCAAATTGCTATTGGTTCTGGTAGATTTTGGGGCAAGGGGTTTCTTGCTGGCAGTCAAAGTCAGCTTAGATTTTTACCTGAGAAACATACAGACTTTGCTTTTGCAGTTTTTGCAGAAGAATGGGGATTTGTAGGAGCAATATTTTTACTTTTTTTATTTTGTTTTTTCCTATATCAGATGTTGCAGATTGCTTTTCAAGCAAAAGACAGATTTGGTCGCTATTTGGTAATAGGCATATTTTTTTATTTTTTGATTCAAATTGTGATTAATATGGGAATGGTTTTAGGGCTTATGCCCGTGGTAGGGGTTCCATTACCTTTTATTAGTTATGGTGGAACTTCTTTAGTTATAAATTTTATTTTAGTGGGGTTGGTGATAAATGTTGGTATGCGCAGGTTTATTTTCAAAAATGTCTAGGAGTGAAGAGATGGCAAAAGATGAGTTCAATGCCTTTTTAGGGAAAGGTACGCATTATGAAGGGAAACTAGTATTTGAGGGTACTGTAAGACTAGATGGGAGTTTTACAGGCGAGATTGATTCTGTTGGAACTTTGGTAGTTGGTCAAGAAGCAAAAGTAAAAGGAGTGGTCAAAGTCGATCAACTAGTGGTTAGTGGGAGAATAGAGGGGGAAGTTAAGGTTCAGAGTAAGGCTGTATTTTATAAAGGAGCTGAATTCTTAGGCAATTTAGATACCAATATTTTGGTTGTGGAAGAAGGAGCAAAAATTCACGGCAAGGTAAGTATGAGTAACCTTGGTAATAGCGAGACAATAGAAGAAGTACAAGAAAATATGTGAAATCTTTAACAACCAAGCGTTTACAACAGAAAAATGGGCTTGCTTTAAAGAGTTTTTATGAAAAACTCTTTGACACAAGGCGTTAAATTAGCTAAAGCCCGAATGACTTTGAACAAAAATTCACATACTTTGAAGGGGGCACTATGATAGAGTTAAATTTTACCTTTTTTATTCAATTAGTTAATTTTCTAATTGCTCTCCTAGTTTTGAACCTCATTTTGTACCGACCCATTCGTGGAATTATGCGCAAGCGTGCGGAGCTTATGAGTTCTAGAATGGAGGAGATAGAGAAGTTTACTAGTGCAGCAGAAGAAAAATTGGGTTCATATGAGTCAGCTTTAGATGAAGCAAGAAAAAAGGCCCAAGAAGTACGTGGGCAACTCAAAGAAGAAGGGTATGTAGAAGAGAAAGCTTTGTTGAGTGCTGCCATGTCCGAAGCTGCAGAAGTTATTAAGGCTGCTCGAGCTAAATTTGAGCAAGAAAAAAGTGCTGCCTTAAAGTCTTTAGAGGCTAAGGTTAATGATTATGCGGCAAAAGTGGCCTCCAAGATTTTAGGAGAGGCCTAAAAATAGGGCTAAGGAGGTAGGGAAGTTGAGTAAGAGGTGGAAAACGGTCGCAGGGCTCGGCTTGACGCTGCTTTTGGTGGCAGGAGTGGCTTGGGCCTCGGAACATGGCGGTGGAGGTCATGGTGATAAGATCATGAATCTTGTCTATCGAGTAATTAATTTCATTTTGGTAGTGGGAATTATTTACAAGTTGGTAGGCAAGAGAATGGCAGAGTTCTTTTCTGGAAGGACGCATCAGATAGAAACGGAGTTAAAAGACTTAGAAGAGAGAAGAGCCCAAGCAGAGTCTAAGTTGAAGGAAGTAGAAGCTAAAATAGCTAATTTAGAAAAGGAAAGAGAAGAAATTTTGCAAGCTGCCAAAGAGCAGGGTGAAGCTGTGAAGGCCCAAATTATTGAAAAGGCCAAAAAGTCTGCAGAGCAGATAAAAGAGCAGGCTAAAATCACGGCCGAACAAGAAGCAAAAGCAGCCTTTGATCAGGTTAAAGCAGAATTAGCAGATAAAATCGTAGAGGCTGCTGAAAAGATGATTCAAGAGAGGTTGAGTGGGGATATTCATAAGAAACTTATTAATGAATATCTAACAAAGGTGGTGATAAATTGAGAGGGAACATAGTAGCTAGACGGTATGCACGAGCCCTTTTTGCATTAGGGCAGAAGGAAGGACAAGATGTCCTTTTAAAGTATGGAGAGAGTCTTGAGGCTGTATGTGCGGTTTTAGAAGTAGCCCCTGAGCTTCTTAGAATATTTTCTAATCCTATTTTTACTGTAGAGGAAAAAAAGGCTATTTTAGCCAAGGTTCTGGAAAAGGTAGATCCAGAGCCAATGGTAAGAAATTTTTGTTTTCTTTTAGCAGATAAAAATAGATTGGCTTTTTTGCCAGAAATAAAAGCTTATTATGGTCATTTGTTAGATTTAGCTCAGGGTATAGTTAGGGGCGAGCTTTTTACAGCCATTGAACTAGAAGAGGAATTAAAAACAGAAATTGCCAAAAAACTTGAAGAACAGTCTAAGTCCAAGGTGGTGTTGGATTATAAGGTAGATCCAAACATCTTGGGTGGACTGGTTTTGAAGGTGGGGGATAAGGTTTTGGATGCCAGTATTAAGGCTCAGTTACAAATTTTGAAAGAAAACATAAAAAGGGGTGAGTAGTGGCCATGCAAATCAGAGCAGAAGAAATCAGTCAAATTATTGAAGATCAGATTAAAAATTATGAACAACGGGTAGAAATGAGCGAGACAGGTGTTGTCCTGTCAGTAGGTGATGGTATTGCCCGTGTTTATGGCGTAGAAAACGCCATGGCAATGGAGCTTTTAGAGTTCCCTGGTGGTGTTATGGGAATGGTTTTGAACTTAGAGGAAGATAGTGTTGGTGTTGCCCTTTTGGGTGAGGATACTCACATTAAAGAAGGTGATTTGGTCAAAAGGACAGGTAAAATTGTTCAAGTTCCTGTAGGTGATGCAGTTATTGGTCGTGTTATTGATCCTTTGGGAAATCCAATTGATGGTAAAGGACCAATTCAGGCTAAAGATTTTAGGTTTGTAGAAATTAAGGCTCCTGGCATTATGGCAAGAAAGCCTGTGCATGAACCTATGTATACAGGTCTTAAAGCCATTGATGCTATGACTCCTATTGGAAGAGGGCAACGTGAGCTTATTATTGGTGACCGTCAAGTTGGTAAAACAGCTATTTGTATAGATGCTATTTTGGCCCAAAAAGAGACAGATGTATATTGTTTTTATGTAGCTATAGGTCAGAAAAAATCTACAGTTGCTCAAGTAGTTGATACTTTGGAAAAATATGGGGCCATGGAGTATACAACTGTTATTGCTGCTACAGCTTCTGAACCCGCTGCTTTACAGTTTATCGCCGCTTATTCTGGGTGTACAATGGGCGAATATTATAGGGATAATGGAAAGCATGCTCTTATTATTTATGATGATCTTTCTAAACAAGCTGTGGCTTATCGTGAGATGTCTTTGCTTTTGAGACGTCCTCCAGGACGTGAAGCTTTTCCTGGTGATGTTTTCTATTTACATTCTCGTTTACTTGAACGTGCAGCTAAAATGCATGATAAATTGGGAGCAGGCTCTCTTACAGCGTTGCCAATTATTGAAACCCAGGCTGGTGACGTTTCTGCATATATTCCAACAAATGTTATTTCTATTACAGATGGTCAGGTATATTTGGAACCAAGCTTGTTTTATGCTGGTGTTCGTCCTGCAATTAACGTAGGTTTGTCGGTTTCTCGTGTTGGTGGTGCTGCTCAGATTAAGGCAATGAAGAAAGTCGCAGGTACTCTTCGTCTTGATTTGGCTCAGTATCGTGAATTGGCTGCGTTTGCCCAATTTGGTTCTGATTTAGATAAAGCTACTAAACAAAAACTTATTAGAGGTGAAAGGTTGGTTGAGTTGTTGAAACAGCCTCAATACCAACCAATGCCAGTTCAAGAGCAAGTAGTTTCCCTTTATGCTGGTACTCGTGGTTTTATGGATGATTTACCTGTAGATGCAGTTCGTAAATTTGAAGATGGATTGTTAGATTATATGAGAAATCAACGTTCAGATATTTTAAATGAGATTAAAGAAAGTCAAGATTTGAGCGAAGAGCTTGATAAAAAACTTGCAGAGGCAATTAATGAATTTAAGAAGACCTTTAAGGCTTAAAGGGAGAAATAATAATGGGTGCATCATTAAGGGATATTAAGCGCAAAATAGATGCGGTTAAAAAGACCAAACAAATAACCAAGGCCATGAATATGGTGGCCTCGGCTAAGCTGCGTAATGCCCAGCTTAGAATTGAGCGCTTTCGTCCCTATGCTGATAAATATTTTGAAATTATAGCTGATTTGGCAGCCAGGGCTGATGCAAGTGTTCATCCTTTGCTCGAAAAAAGAGAAGATATAAAAAGAGTTGGTATTATTTTAGTGACTTCGGATAAAGGATTGTGTGGTGCTTTTAATACCAACTTGTGTAATGCTGCCAATAAATTAGCACAGTCCAAAAAGGCTGAAGGCAAGGAAGTAAAATTTATCTGTGTAGGGAAGAAAGGAAGAGATTTTATCCGCAAGACAGAGTTTGAAATTTTGGATGCTAAGGTTGAGGTGTTAAACCACTTTGATTTTCAGCTGGCAAATGAAGTAGGGGAAATGGTGATAGATAAATTTCTATTGAAAGAGTTAGATGAAGTATATGCTGTTTTTGGGAAATTTGTTACAGTGGTAAAACAAGACCCTACTACTACAAAGATTTTGCCTGTTGAATCCGTAGAATCAGATGCTGAAGGTGGAAGTGGCAGTGAATATATTTTTGAACCTTCAGTGGAAGGACTGTTGGCAGAATTGTTGCCTAGGTATGTTAAGGTGCAGATATATAGGTCACTTTTAGATACTTCTGCGAGTGAGCACGCTGCTAGAATGACAGCAATGGACAATGCAACCAAAAACTGCGATGAATTGGTTAATTCTTTAACTCTTGTTTTTAACAAGGCCAGACAGGCTAGCATCACAGCTGAACTTATGGATATTGTTGGTGGTGCAGAAGCCTTAAAAAATGCTTAGAATAAGGGGGCTTTTAAAATGAGTGAAAATATAGGCAAAATTGTTCAGGTTATTGGTAACGTTATTGACGTAGAGTTCCCTGAAGGGAAGCTGCCCAATATCTTAAATGCTCTTACTTTATCCAACCCAACTATTAGTGATGAGCCAGATAACTTAGTGGTAGAAGTGGCTCAGCATTTAGGTAATAACGTAGTACGTTGCGTTGCTATGGATACAACAGACGGCTTAGTGAGGGGTATGGAAGTAAAAGATACAGGTGCACCAATTCAGGTGCCTGTAGGTCCTTCTGCTTTGGGTCGTGTTTTAAATGTTGTGGGTCGTCCTGTGGATGATATGGGGCCTGTTAAAGGCGAAAAAATGTACCCCATCCACAAAGAGGCTCCAGCTTTTGTTGAACAAAGTACTACCATTGAGTTGTTGGAAACAGGTGTTAAAGTTATTGACCTATTAATCCCCTTCCCAAAGGGTGGTAAGTTAGGAATGTTTGGTGGTGCTGGAGTTGGTAAGACTGTTATTTTGATGGAGCTTATTAATAACATTGCTAAGCAGCATGGTGGTATTTCTGTATTTGCTGGTGTTGGAGAAAGAACAAGGGAAGGGACTGACCTTTATTTGGAAATGAAAGAAGCAGGTGTTTTGGAAAAAGCGGGTTTGATTTATGGTCAGATGAATGAGCCTCCAGGAGCTAGAGCAAGAGTTGCTCTTACTGCTTTGGCTATGGCAGAATATTTTCGTGATGAAGAAAATCAAGACGTGCTTTTATTTATTGACAACATTTTCCGTTTTACTCAGGCAAACTCTGAGGTATCTGCTCTTCTTGGACGTATGCCTTCTGCAGTAGGTTATCAACCTACTTTGGCTACAGACTTGGGTGCTCTTCAAGAGAGAATCACCTCTACTAAAAAAGGTTCTATTACTTCTGTTCAGGCTGTTTATGTTCCTGCTGACGACCTTACAGACCCTGCTCCAGCAACTACTTTTGCTCACTTAGATGGAACCATAGTTCTTTCTCGTCAGATTGCAGAACTTGGTATTTATCCTGCGGTGGATCCTCTTGATTCTACTTCTCGAATTTTGGATCCAAATGTTTTAGGTATAGAACATTATAGTGTAGCTCGTCAGGTTCAGCAGATTTTGCAAAAATATAAAGATCTTCAAGATATTATTGCAATTTTGGGTATGGATGAGCTTTCTGATGAAGATAAACTTATTGTATCCAGGGCCAGAAAAATTCAGAGATTCTTATCTCAACCATTCCATGTTGCTGAACAATTTACTGGTAAGCCAGGTCGTTATGTTAAATTAGAAGATACAATTAGAGGATTTAAAGAAATTATTGAAGGTAAACATGACGACATCCCTGAGCAGGCTTTCTATATGGTAGGTACAATTGAGGAGGCTTTGGAAAGAGCTAAAGAAGCATAAAAAAAGGTGGCATTATGGCACGTACATTAAAATTAGAAATAGTTACTCCGGATAGAAAGCTTTTATCTGAAGAAGTAGAGTATGTAGCAGCCCCAGGAATAGAAGGTGAATTTGGTGTTTTACCAAATCATATAGCCTTTTTATCAGCTTTAGGGGTTGGTAGTCTCTACTATAAAAAAGATGGAAGACGATATTATGTTTTTGTTGCAGGTGGTTTTGCTGAAGTAGGGCAGAATAAGGTTTCTGTACTTGCAGAGGTAGCAGAAAGAGCCGAAGAAATAGATTTGGAAAGAGCAAAAAAAGCCATGGAAAGAGCAAAACAAAGACTGCAAGAACAGGTAGATAGAGAAGCCTATGCTAGGGCTAAGGCCTCTTTAGCAAAAGCATTGCACAGAATGCGTTGTAGAGAGTGTGCTGTGCAAGCTGGAACTTGTAATATGTAGATAATTTAAAATCTTTTCTTGACCTTTATAATGCCCCACCCATAAAATGGTGGGGCATTTTTTTTCAAAGAGGGAATGATATGAAGAGTATTGTATTGGTATTAGCGGCAGGAAAAGGCACTAGAATGGCCGCCAGTTGTCCTAAGGTTATGCAAAAGATTTTAGATAGACCTATGTTATGGTATGTTTTAAGGACATTAGAAAAAAATTTTAAGGGACACATTTATCCCATAATAGGTTATAAAAAAGGAGAAATAGAACAATATTTTCCCTTATATCAGGAATATTTTATTTACCAAAAAGAACAGTTGGGAACTGGACATGCTTTGCAGTCTGCTTGGGATATTATAAAACGTCTTAATCCCAAGTATGTCTTAGTTACTAATGGAGATACTCCTTTGGCTTTGCCTCTTCATTTTCACAGGCTTGAAAAAACAATAGAAGAACAAGGGGCAAGTGTTGTTTTTTTAAGCTTGGAACTAGATGATCCTGGTTCTTATGGTAGAGTTTTACGAGATAAAAAGGGAAATATTTTGAAAATAGTAGAGGCTAAAGATTCATCTCAAGACTTAACTTCTAGAGAAGTAAACGCAGGTATATATTGTTTTAAAAGGGAATTTTTAGAGGAATATTTATTTAAATTGCAGAATAAAAATGCTCAACAAGAGTATTATATTACTGACTTGATTGAAATAGCTATAAAAAATAACCTAAAAGTGTGTGCTTTAAATATGGGATACTGCCCAGAACTGATGGGAATAAATACTCCTGTAGAGTTGGAACAACAGGAGGAAGTTTTAAGAAAAAGAATAGTATATTCTTTTTTAGAAAAAGGTGTAAGTATCCATTTTTCTAGGATGGTGATAATTGGACCTGAGGTGGATATAGAAAAAGGTGTTGAAATAGAGGGACCTTGTACGATTTTAGGAAAAACAAAATTAAGAAAAGGATCTGTGATTAAAAGTTATACTTTTATAAAAGATTGTGATATTGATGGAATTGTTTATGAATTTTCTCATATTGTTGGGAGTATAATTAAAAGGGGAGCTCAAGTTGGACCTTATGCTAGGTTAAGGCCGGGAGCAATAGTAGAGTCTAAGGCGAGAGTGGGTAATTTTGTAGAAATGAAAAAGAGTGTGTTAGGAAAAGAAAGCAAGGCCTGCCACCTTACTTATCTTGGAGATGCTAATATTGGTCCTAATGTTAATATAGGTGCTGGTACTATTACTTGTAATTATGATGGTAAAAATAAACATCAAACAATAATTAAAGAAGGTGCATTTATTGGAAGCAATTCAGCCTTGGTTGCACCTGTACAAATAGGTAAGTATGCTTTGATAGGAGCAGGTTCTACTATTACTAAAGATGTTCCAGATAATACACTGGCAATTGCTCGATCAAAACAAGTAGTTTTAAAGAAGAGAGGCAAATGAATTGCAAGTGAATTATATTGAGTTAGTGGAAAAAAAAATTAATGAAATTCTAACTAAGTTTTATCAACTAAAACAAGAAAATATACTTTTAAAAAGAGAATTAGAAAAAGAAAAACAAAAAAATCAGCATGTTAGGATAAAAGTAGAGAAATTGTTGCAAAAAATTGAGGAACTCAATATAGATAAATGAAGATGCCTGGCTATACTTTAAATATTTTAGGACTGGAGGTGTCTTTTAAAACGGATGCTCCTCCTGAAAGAGTAAATAAAGCCAAGGCTTTGTTGGAAGATAGGTTTAGAGTCCTTGAAGAGCGAGGAAGGAAGTTAAGTAAGGAGAAATTGTTAATATATTTAAGTCTAAGCTTAGCTGATGAGTATTTAGTATTGAAAGATAAGCAGAAACAAATGGAAATACAATTAGCTAAGCTTTTAGATAGATTAGATAACGAAGAAATCTAAATGTCCTGGAAGGTACGTGATAGTGAGAGTATATTTTGAGCCAACACCCACCTCTTGGGAGCCATTGTGTATTTCTGGTGTGCATGCCTCTGTTAAAAGAGGAAGCCTAAAGGAAATACTTTGGCGCCCACCTATACAAAAGAGGTTCAAAATGCCTCGCTACACGGCCTTCCGGGGTTTTAATTTCATATAACCCTTTCTTTTAGCCTTCCCTAACTCTTCAGGACATTTTTATTACGTCTTAAGGGACGTTTAATTTATAGATGTAAGGAGTTGGTTATGTTAAGTAGTATAATTATTACTGCATTTATTACATTTGGAGTTGGAGCTGTTATTGGAGTTATTGTTTATAAGTATTTTTTGGCTAAAGAACTTTCTGAGAGTAAAAAATTAGCAGACAAAATTTTAGAAGAAGCTAGAAAAGAGGCTTCAGCTCAAAAAAAAGAAGCCCTATTGCAAGCTAAGGATGAGATTTTTAGACAAAAAAAAGAATGGGAAAAAGAATGTAGAGAAAAGGAAAAAGAATTAAAACGTCAAGAACAGCGTCTACAGGAAAAAGAAGAGAGAATAGAAAAAAGACTTGAAGACGTTTCTCAAAAAGAAAGAGAACTTTTAGCATGGGAGAGCAAACTTTCTAGAGAAGAAAGGAAATTAGAAGAAAAAAATAGTCAACTAGAGTCTCTAATTTTAGAACAGACCAAGAAACTGGAAGAAGTTTCAGGTCTCACTAGAGAAGAAGCCAGAAGACTTCTTTTAGAGGAGATGGAAAATAAAGTAAAACACGAAGCTGCTAAGAGAATGAGACAAATAGAAATGGAAGCCCAGGAGCAAGCTGCTAAAAAGGCCAAAGAAATATTGGCAACGGCAGTACAGCGATATGCTGGCGAATATGTTGTAGATAACACGGTTACAGTAGTAGAACTTCCTAATGAAGAGATGAAAGGACGGATTATAGGTAGAGAAGGTAGAAATATTAGAGCGTTAGAAGCAGCTACAGGAGTAGACCTCATTATAGATGATACTCCAGAAACAGTAGTCCTTTCAGCTTTTAACCCTCTTAGAAGAGAGATAGCTCGTCAAGCCTTGGAAAGACTTATTAGCGATGGCAGAATTCATCCTGCTCGTATAGAGGAGGTGGTGGAAAAAGTTCAGAGGGAAATGGATGACAAGCTAAAGGAGATTGGAGAACAAGCTACTTTTGACGTTGGAGTGCATGGTATTCATCCTGAACTAATCAGATTATTGGGTCGTCTTTATTATCGCACATCTTTTTCCCAAAATGTCTTACAACATTCTTTAGAAGTTGCATTTCTTTGCGGTATTATGGCTGCAGAACTTGGTTTAGATGAAAAATTGGCCAAAAGAGCAGGGCTTTTACATGATATTGGAAAGGCTGTAGACCATGAAGTTGAAGGACCTCATGCTTTAATTGGAGCTGACTTGGCAAAAAAATATGGAGAAAGTGAAGAAGTAATACATGCTATTGCAGCTCATCATGAAGATGTCTCTCCTTCTTCTGTGTTAGCAGTTTTGGTTCAAGCTGCTGATAGTTTATCTGGAGCTAGACCAGGAGCAAGAAAAGAACTTTTGGAAAATTATGTTAAGAGGTTAGAAGAGTTAGAAAATATTGCTACAAGTTTTGAAGGAGTAGAAAAGGCTTATGCTATTCAGGCTGGTAGAGAACTTAGAGTGATGGTAGATTGCGAAAAGATAGGAGATGATAATACTTATTTATTATGTAAAGAAATAGCCAAAAAAATCGAAGAAGAAATGACCTATCCTGGACAGATTAAGATTACAGTTATTCGTGAACGGCGCGCTGTGGATTTTGCAAAGTAGATTTTTTGATCTAGTTATATAATAAAAAGGTCTTAGATATGACTTTAAATGTTTTATTTTTAGGAGATATTGTAGGGCGACCGGGAAGAAGAGCGGTCGCCTTATTTTTGGAACAAAATAGAGAAGATTTTGATTTAATTATTGCCAATGCTGAAAACGCTTCAGGAGGACTTGGACTTACTCCTAAGAATGCCAGACAGTTAAAAAATTTAGGAATAGATGTACTTACTTCTGGAAATCATATTTGGAAATATAGAGAAATATATGATTTTTTAGACACCCATACATGGTTAATAAGACCTTTAAATTATCCCAATGCTCCTGGCCAAGGCTATACAATTGTAAATACTCCCAAATCTAGGGCTTTGATTATTAGTCTTCAAGGAAGAACTTATATGGAACCCATTGATTGTCCTTTTCAATGTGTTGATAACTTGTTAAAGAATTTAGACTTTAATGGGCCTATTTTGGTGGATTTTCATGCAGAAGCATCTTCTGAAAAAAGAGCAATGGGAGTTTTCTTAACTAAAAGAGCAAGTGCTGTTTTAGGGACTCATACTCATATTCAAACCAATGATGCTCAGATTCTAGATGATTTTACTGGTTATATTGCGGATGCAGGTATGTGTGGTCCTAAAGACTCTGTGTTAGGTATGAATAAAGAAATTGTTTTGGAAAGGTTTTTATTTAAAAGACCGGTTAAATTTAAACTAGCTGACGGACCGCTTCAAATAAATGGAGTTAGGGTAAAAATAGATTTGAGTTCTAATAGATGTGTAGATATCTCAACTGTTCAAAGAATTTTTTCTAAATAAATATTTCATTGTTTTTTTGGAGGAGATAATGATTTCTGTAGATGAACAATTAAAACTTATTAAAAGAGGAAGTGTAGAAATTATAGAAGAAAAGGAGTTAAAAGAGAAAATAGAAAGGAAGAAAGTATTAAGGGTAAAAGCAGGTTTTGACCCCACAGCTCCAGACTTACATTTAGGTCATACTGTTCTTATTCATAAGTTGCGCCATTTTCAAGAATTAGGGCATCAAGTTATTTTTTTAATCGGCGATTTTACAGGTATGATAGGCGATCCTACAGGGAAGTCAGAGACAAGAAAAAAATTATCTCGAGAAGAGGTGCTGGCCAACGCAGAAACATATAAAAGGCAAATTTTTAAGATCTTAGATCCTGAAAAGACAGAGATTGCCTTTAACTCTACTTGGATGGATAAATTTAGCGCGAGTGACTTTGTGGAGTTATGTTCAAAATATACTGTTGCCAGAATGATGGAAAGAGATGACTTTACTAAAAGGTGGAAAGAAAATAGGCCGATTTCAATCCATGAATTTTTATATCCCTTGGTTCAAGGATATGATTCTGTTGCTCTTAAGGCAGATGTAGAACTGGGAGGGACAGATCAAAAGTTTAATTTACTTATGGGTAGGACAATTCAAAGAGAATATGGAGTAGAACCCCAAGTGATTTTAACAATGCCTATTTTGGAAGGATTGGATGGTGTTCAGAAAATGAGCAAGTCTTTAGGCAATTATATTGGTATTGAAGAGCCTCCTAAGGATATGTTTGGGAAGTTAATGTCTATTTCTGATGATCTTATGTGGCGTTATTATGAACTGTTGTCTACTAGAACTATGCAAGAAATTGAAGATATGAAACAAAAGGTGTTAAGTGGAGAGCTTCATCCTAAAAAATGTAAAGAATTATTAGCTTTTGAAATAACAGCTCGTTATCATGGAGAAGAGGCAGCTAAAAGAGAATTAGAGGCCTTTAATAAAGTTTTTGCAAATAAAGGTTTGCCTGACGATATGCCAAGCTTTCAAGTGGATAACAATGTTTCTCTTGCAGATATTTTGTTTAAAAGTGGCCTTTGTAAATCCAAAGGAGAAGCTAAGAGGCTGTGTAAACAAAATGCAGTTTCTATTTATGGTCAACACAAATTAACAGATCCTTTTTATACTTTTGAAACAGGAGAATATATCCTTAAAGTAGGGAAAAAAAGATTTTTAAAGTTAAAGGTAAACTAAGTAAGATACAAATTATAAATTTACTACTATTATTTAGTTAAAGTAAGGTTACTGATTATGATGAATAAGCTAAAGATCTTTTTTAGAATGATCAAAATAGAGCATTCTGTATTTGCTTTACCTTTTGCTTATATAGGACTTTTTTGGGCAGCTAAGGGATGGCCAGGATGGACTAAATTTTTATTTCTTACTATTGCTATGGTGGCTGTGCGTTCTTTTGCAATGACTGTAAATAGAGTAGTGGATTTTAAAATAGATGCTAAAAATCCTAGGACTCAAGATAGACCTTTGGTAAGAGGAGATTTATCCTTACGGGAGTGTTATTATTTTTTATGTGGCAGTGTTGTTATTTTTTGTCTAGCTTGTGCTGGTTTAAATAAATTATGTTTATTTTTATCTCCTTTGGCCTTGGTTTGGTCAGTTTTCTATAGTTATACTAAAAGATTTACCTGGGGATGTCATTTTATTTTAGGTTCTGTGTTGGGGTTGGCTCCTGTTGCTGGTTGGATAGCTTATTCTCCTTTTTTTTCTTTACCTAGTATATTAATTGGCTGTGGAGTTATGTTTTGGGTCGCTGGATTTGATATTTTATATGCTTCTCAAGATGTGGAATTTGATAAAAAAGAAGGTCTTTTTTCTATTCCAGCGGTGTTTGGATTAGAAGCTGGTTTTGCCTTTTCTAAGTTAAGTCATTTTTTGTGTATATTGTTTTTTGTTTTAGCTGGATTTGCTTTTAATGCAGGAGTATTTTATTACATATTTTTATTAATAATAGCTATAATTTTATTATTAGAACATAGAGTTGTTTCTCCACAAGATTTAAGTAAGATTAATTTAGCTTTTTTTACTTTAAATGGATTTATTTCCATATTGTTATTTGTTGGAGTTTTATTGGACTTATTTTTAAAATATTAGGAGTTAAAAATGAATGATTTTCCTAATTATCGCGGAGATTTGTTTTATGAGTGTCAAGAATGTGGTGCTCATTATGATGGAGACCGACTTTATTATACATGCCCTAAATGCAAGGGAGTATTTTTATTAAAAGATAAAAATTTTACTCAGCTTGAAGAAATTCCTGGAAAAAAGTGGAGAGAAATCTTCGATGCTAGATTAAAGGTAAAAGATAATGCTTTACGAGGTATTTTTCGATATTATGAACTTATTGCTCCAGTATTTGAAAGAGAAGATATTGTGTATCTTGGAGAAGGAAATACCCCTATTATTGAAGTTAACTCAAAATTGCGTAAATATATAGGGCAAAACTTTTTTTATAAAAATGATGGTCAAAATCCTAGTGCTTCTTTTAAAGATAGAGGCATGGCGTGTGCTTTTAGTTTTTTAAAGTATTTAATTCGAAAGTTTAATTGGTCTGAGATTTTAACTATATGTGCTTCTACAGGAGATACGTCTGCTTCTGCTGCGATGTATGCGGCTTATGTGAATGGTGCTATTAAATCTGTTGTTTTGCTTCCTCAAGGCAAGGTTACGCCTCAACAGCTTGCCCAACCATTGGGTAGTGGGGCTTTGGTGATAGAGCTTCCTGGGGTGTTTGATGACTGTATGAAGGTTGTAGAATTTTTAGCAGATAATTATAGAGTGGCTTTATTAAATTCAAAAAATGCCTGGCGTATTTTAGGGCAGGAGAGTTATGCCTATGAAATTGCTCAGTGGTTTGATTGGGAATTAGAGAATAAAGTAGTTTTTGTGCCAATAGGTAATGCTGGTAATATTACTGCAGTAGTAAATGGTTTTTTAAAATTATATGCTTTAGGTATTATTAAAAAGTTACCTAAAGTTATAGGAGTTCAATCAGAACATGCTGATCCTGTGTTTAGGTATTATTCTTTGCCTAAAGAAAAAAGGGTTTATACTCCTGTAAAAGTTTCTCCTAGTGTGGCTCAGGCTGCCATGATTGGAAATCCTGTTTCATTTCCAAGGGTTCAAAGCATAGTAGAAGAATATGAGCGAAAAGGTGGAGATTTTTATGTAGTTCAAGTAGAAGAACAGGAAATTATCGAAGGAATGCTGATTGCTAATAAACATGGACATATTGCTTGTACGCAAGGGGGTGAATGTTTAGCAGGTTTAATTAGGGCTAAGGAGTTAAATTTACTTGAGAGTAAAGAAGAAGCAATATTAGATGCAACCGCACATATGTTAAAATTTATTGGCTTTCAAAAAATGTATTTTGAAAATAACTTCCCACCTGAATATAAGATAAAACCTAAACCAGAATTTCAAAATTATCCTTTACAAGTATTAGATATGGAGACAAAAAAACAGCTCTCGTGGGAGGAATTTGTTCAAAAAGCAGGAGAAAAGATTGTTGAGATTTTAGGTATTATTCCTAGAAAGGAGGCATAAAAAGTGGCAACAAATAAGGTGCCCCAGGGACCATTTTATTATCCTAATCCTTTGGATAAACGAGAAAGAATGTATGTGCGAGAAAATGAGGATGGTCAAATAGAATTTAGACTATGGCATAGAGATTATCCACATGTGTGGGAAGAACATGGTTGGTTAGATTTAGAAATTATAAAAAATGCAGTAAAGCTTTATAAAGGAAAGGATAATCCTTTAAAGCTTTATGATATTGTTGTGGCAAAAGCAGTTTTGAAAGATTGGAAGAAAGAAGAATAATCATGTGTTAAGAAGGATTGTAATCGCAAGCTACCTCAGAATATCGTTTGACCTGATTTCTGCCAGTTGTTTTGGCAGCATAAAGAGCTTTATCTGCTTTTCCTATTAAGTCACTGGGAGAATCATTTTTACTCATTTCTGCAACACCGATACTTACAGTAAAGTGCAGAGGGTCTTCTAATTTACCCTCTTCAGTACGTGGGATAAAAATATATTTTTCTACATCAATACGCAAAGCTTCTGCCCTCAGATAGGTTTCCTCTTCACTTAAATCTTCAAATATAATCACAAGTTCTTCACCTCCGTAGCGACAAGGAATTCCTCCAGAAACTTCAGCATGAGATTTTATTATTTTAGCTAGAGCTTTTAAAACGTCATCTCCTACAAGATGTCCCCATTTGTCATTTATCACTTTAAATTTATCAATATCAAGCATCAAAAGAGACAATTTACGTCCTTCTTCAACAATCAATTTGGCTTTGTGTTTCATATAATTATCAAATACACTTCTATTAAAAATGTTTTGCAACAAATAATCATAACGAGCTTTTTCTTCTAAAAGCTTAGCTCGTTGTTTCCATTCTTTTGAGTCTTGCTGATTTTGTTCTATAAGATTTTTAATTTGCTGCTTAATAAATGATATTAATTGTTGAGCATTGTTATTGGATTCAATTTGTTCAATTGTTTTTGTTTCAAAATTCTTTAATCTTTTAGTATGATTATTAATTCCAGATAGAAGAGATTTTATAATATCTTCCATTTCACATAAAATTTGACTGTTAACCTTTTTCTCTTCTTCTAATTTTATTTTAAAATAACTTAGTTTATCTCTACAATTTTCTAAAATACCTTTTTCTAAAATTAAAAGAGCTGTATAAAAATCTCCTTGAGAAAATTTTTTTTCTTTAAAAAATAATAGTAATTTCTTTTGTAATTCTGCTTTTTGTTCATCTGGAATAGATGAGAAATAATAAATCAAGTTGCGAATAAAGAGAAGTAGACCTATCCAGTTAGGATTATCTTGAATGTCTAAACGTTTTAATAGTGAAAATAGATCTTTTGATTTTATTGGGTTTAATTCTTGTTTACTCATATCTTTTCTGACATTTAAGACATACTATAGTAGTACGACCTGCTACTTTAATCTTCTTTAAAGTATTTTTGCATTTATAGCAAGATTTTCCTGCCCTGGAATAAACAAAGAAGTGATCTTGAAAATTTCCCCGTTTTCCAAGACTATTTACGTAATCTTTAAAAGAACTTCCACCTAACGAGATGGCTTTTTTTAATACAAAGATTAAATTTTTGTGTAAATTTTGTAGTATGTTAAATGGAATCTTGTTAGCTTTGCTTAATGGGTGAATTTTGGATATAAATAAACTTTCATCTGCATAGATATTTCCAATTCCTGCAATTATTTTTTGGTTTAATAAAAGAGACTTTATATTAGCTTTAGATTTACTTATTTGTTGAGCAAAATCTATAGATGATATTTTAAAAGGTTCGGGCCCAAGAGTTCTCCAAAAATTCCATTCGAGCAATTCTTGCTTAGAAAATAAACACACAAAACCAAATTTTCTTACATCATTAAAAAAGAGACGATTGGATTTAAAGAAAAATTCAAGATGAGTATGTTTGTCTAAAATATCCTGAAAGTCTGCTAGAATGAGTTTGCCTGTCATTTTTAAATGAAAAATTAGAAAATTTCCTGAAGAAAGATGGATAATCAGAAGTTTTCCTCGCCTACTAATATTGGTAACTACTTGTCCCCTAAGAGAGTGAAAGCGATTATGATTAGGACGTAAACAATGTGTGCTTAGGATATTTAATTTAGTAATAGACTGTCCTTTTAAAATACTTAAACCATTTTTTATTGTTTCTACTTCTGGTAATTCAGGCATTACAAATCCAATTGTAAAATTATTATTTTGTTATTGCGTTTTATAATAAAACTAACAGGAGATTTGTTTGCAATACTTTTCATGCATGCTTTGTGAGCATCTAAAAGATTTTTAACTGGTATATTATTTATTTTTAAGATGATATCTCCTTTTTTAAAGCCTGTTTTATAAGCTTTGCTGTTAAAAAGTACCTGTTTTACTTTAAGACCAGATGAATTTTTAGTTAATTTTAAGCCTAAGTAACTTTTTGTAGTTGAAGGACATTTGTAAATATAGATGTTTTCTGTAACTTGTCTTTGCTTACCTGGTAGAAAAGAAAAGATGGTAGCTGTTGGATGTAGTATTTTTAGGCGATATATTAAACCATATTGATTTTTTATATGTCCAGATCCTATATAAATGAGAACAGGGTTATGAAACTTTTTATATGCCCAGAAAGCTCTTTCTGCCATTTTGCTTTCCCAAAGAGCTTGGCCTTTGAGAAAGGAGTTCAGTTTTATTTGGGGAGCAAAAAATAGGTGTTGTTTTAATTGTTTTTTTAAATAGACAATTTGTTTTTTGTTTGCTGAAATTATGCGATAAGGAAGATAGTTTTGCTCTTGAGGAGATAGAGATTTTCCCTTGGACCACTTTACTACAAGAGGAGATGGAATATTTAAAGCTATTATAGGTAAACGATGTTTTTTTGCTATTTTAAATATGGGTAGATAATAAGAAAAATTGTATCCCCAATTTTTCTTCCAATGCAGTTCTTTTTCTAATTTGCTAAGAGGAATTTTTTGTTCGTAAAATTTATCAAGTACTTTTTGATATGGCTCTGGGATCATTTCTAGGCCAATAGTTGGTTTTAGGCCTATTTTTAAGAGATGTTGGAGTATAAGTTTTTCAACTATGTGGTCGCATTTATTGGTATGACGTTCTCCCACTAAAATATAATCAGCTTTTTTTAAGTGTTGATTTAAATAGCCCCCATCTAGTTTTAGATGGGGACTAAGAGTACATGCAGATAAATAGATAGAACAAATTAAAAGTAGTAGTCTTAATCCCACTTTCTTTTGTCCTCGATTGGCTTTATCTGAGGAGGTAGAGTCCCTGGAGGTACTATTTTTAAAATTGGTCTTATTTTTATTTTTTCTCTAAATGCATGGAGTAAATCTGCTTCTCTTGTAAATTGACTAGCTTCTATATAAAGGGTCATCTCGTCAATTCCACCTGGATTGGTAACTTCTATTTGCCAGCGTTTGACTTCTTCAAAAGAGGCCATGACCTGTTCTACTTGATGTGGATATACAAACATTCCTTTGATTCTCGCAGTGGTATCTACTCTGCCAACAATATTTCCTAATCTAGGTGATGTTCTGCCACAAGCACAAGGACTATTATCTATATAGGCCAAGTCGCCTGTTGCAAGTCTAATGAGTGGATATGTTTTATTAAATACAGTGACTACTACTTCTCCAACTTCTCCTTCTTTTAAAGGAATTCCTGTGTCTGGGTGGCATATTTCTACATAGGCTCTACTTGAAATATGAAGACCTGTTTTATGGAAACACTCATATCCAATACAACCAACATCAGCCGTACCATAACCTTGGCGCATTACTAGGTTAAATTTTTTCTCAATGGCAGAACGCATTTTTTCAGAGAATTTTTCTCCTGTAACAAAAGCTACTTCTAAAAATAAATCTTTTCTTAAGTTAAGACCTTTTTCTTCACCTTTTTGAGCTAAATGTAAGAGATAACTTGGGGTTCCTACATAACCAGTAACTCGTAGTTTTTGCATAATTTCTAATTGAATATTGGTGTTTCCTGGTCCTGCAGGCACTACTGCGCACCCAAGGTTATTTAAAGGTTCCTCAAACATAAGACCAGCAGGGGTTAGATGGTAATTTAAAGTAATTTGAGCAATATCTCCTCTTCTGAATCCTGCAGCATAAAATGCTTCTGTCCAGCCCCAATAATCAGGTTCCCTGTCTTCTGGATCAAAAATGGGACCTGGCGACATAAAAACCCTTTTTAATTCCCCAATATCTTTTGTTAATAAACCTCCTAACCTAGGCCCCATGGATTGTAAGAATATCAGTTCTTTCTTTTTTAATATAGGAATATGTTTTAGGTCTGAAAGAGTTTTAAATTTTTCTACTGAAAATTGAGCCCTATCAAATCTTTTTTTCACATCTTCAGAATAACGATACGCATAATTTAAGAGATCCTTTAATTTTAATAGATAGTATTTTTCTCTTTCTTGGGAAGTTAACACTTCTTTTCTACTTAAGATTCCTTCTGTCCTATCCTTACGAGTCATTTGTTTTTACCCTCCAAAAAAAGTTTTAATATATTGTGAAAATTTGTTCTGGGTTTGACTTTTAAAAAATAAAATTAATAAAAAATTATAAAGTTAAATATTTGCTAACTAAAATGCCTTAAATTGCTAATTTTTATTTTTTGAGTTCAAAGTTAAGATGTTTCAACAATTTTACGGTATAAAATTATAATCATTAAACGTGATATATTTAGGTTTAATGCCTGTGGTTTATATACATAAAAAATTTTATTATAAAATAGCCAAAACAATCTATTTTAATAGTAAATTTGAAAGAAAAATCAAGTTTTTTGTTTTAATATATTGATATTTAAGTCTTTTTTATTTTTTTGGCAAAGATTAAAAAACCAGTATGTGCTACCATTTGATCTACTGGTCTAAGCCTTTCTGGTATTGGTTTATACCGACGTAGTAAGATTTCGATTACTTCTATTTGGAAAAAAGACATTTTTTCTAAATGACTAAGAAGAGAACTTACTTGATTTGTGGTTGGTAATAAAAAACCAATGCTTGCTCCTGGCTTTAAGGCTTTGTATGCTTGTGGAAGGTAGTCCCAAGGAGTTCTTACGTCTAAGAAGAGAGCATCTACGTTTTGTTGGTGAAAACCGTTTGCTATATCGTGGATAAAAAATTCTACTCTGGATTCTAGATCAGTCCTTTTTAGGTTCTCTTGAGCAAGACGACTAAATTCTTCTCTTTGTTCATAAGTAAACACTTTTCCTTCTTTTCCAACCATAAAAGCTAGTGCTGTGGTTAATGATCCAGAGCCTGTGCCTGCCTCAATAATTTTAGCTCCTGGTCCAATATTTAATTTGAGAAGAATATAACCAATTTCTTTAGGATAAATAATTTGGGTTTTTCTTTTAACAGATTTTATAAGATCATAAAGAGTGGGGCAGAGAATATAGAACTTTTTTCCTAGATGGGTAAGAACTTCCTCGCCAAAATTTTTGCAAAGAATATCTTTAAAATATAAAACACCTTCATTTGTGTTAAAATTGCCTTCTTCTTTTAAAACTCTAAAGTAGGTCTTGCCCTTTTGACTTACGAGCATTACCAATGTTCCAGGTTTAAGCATATTTTCTTCCTTTATTTTTGTTTAAGGTGGCGCTAAACAGGAGTTTGTCTTGTTGTCAAGTAATTATATTGGATAGAATTTAAGTATTAATTTTTGAAAGGGAGAGAAAATGAAATTTAAATATATTTTTGGTCCAGTAAAATCATCTAGATTAGGGAGGTCGTTAGGTATTGATTTGTTAGGGGAAAAGATCTGTTCTTTTGATTGTTTGTATTGTGAAGTTGGCAGGACGAAAAATAAAACTTTGGCAAGAGATGTATATGTTGATCCAGACTTAATTTTAAATGAGTTAGAAAAGTGGTTTAAATTATTGCCTATTAAACCAGAGGTAATAACATTTGGAGGAAGTGGGGAACCTTGTTTAAATATAACCATGGGTTTTTTAGCTCGAGAGATAAAAAAACGTTATGATTATCCTTTAGCTATTTTGACTAATAGTAGCCTGTTAGAAAATGAAGTTGTTTTAAGAGAATTAAGTCTTTTTGACATTATTTTGCCTTCTTTTGATAGTGCGATAGAGGAAGAATTTGTAAAAATAAATCGTCCTGTTAAAGAAATAGGGGTAAAAAATATTGAAGGTGGTCTTTTAAATTTAAAACAGATGTTTAAAGGGAAAATATTCTTAGAGATTCTTCTTTTACCAAATATTAATGCAAGTGAAAGGAATAAACAAAAACTTTATGAATTTGTGCGAAAGCTTCAACCTGATAGAGTAGACATTACCACTTTAACAAGACCTGGTACCTATGTAAAAAATCCTTTAAATAAGCTAGAATTAGAAGCATGGAGGCAAAAATTTGCAAATTTTTCTTTTACTAGACAAAGATCAACTAACACTAATGAAGACAATATAAGTTCTCGTTATATTAAGGATATAAGTTTCCTTATTTTAAACTCTTTAAAGAGACGGCCACAAACAATAAAAGATATTAGTGTTGCGCTTAGTATTCAAGAAGATGAAGTCAAAAAAGAGATTGAAAAACTTATTTTAAAACAAAAGGTTAAATTAATAAAAGATTTTGAAACGAGTGAGCAATACTATAAAATTATTCTATAGTGGAGATGAAAATGAAGAAAAAAGTAGATTCAAAAAGAAAAATGTTTATTAGTTATCTTCCTGAAGAAGAAGTTGAGGTAGCAATTACTAAAAATGGGATTTTAGAAGAATATTATGTAGAAGTTATTTCTCAAGCTAAAACCAAAGGAAATATTTATAAAGGTAAAATTCATAATATTGATGCATCCTTACAGGCTGCATTTGTAAATTATGGAGCAGAAAAAAATGGCTTTTTACAAGTAGATGAAGTTCATCCTGAGTATTACCAAAAAGATATAAAGCCATTGCCAAGACAAAAATATCCTCCACTACATAGAGTTTTGCGTCCTGGACAAGAAATATTGGTTCAAGTTGTAAAAGAGCCTACAGGCTCTAAAGGCGCTTATTTAACTACTTATTTATCTTTGCCTGGAAGATATCTTGTTTTAACTCCTGGTAGTGAGGATATTGGTATTTCTCGAAAAATAGATGATCCTAAAGAAAGAACAAGGCTTAAGAAAATAGTAGAAAGTATGGAGTTAGAAGATGGTTTGGGTATTATTGTGAGAACAGTGAGTGAAGGCCAGACAAAAGCCAGTTTAGTGAGGGATTTAAATTTTTTAAAGAGATTATGGAAAGATATTAAACATAAGGCAAGAACCCAAAAAGCACCATGTTTAGTTTATGAGGAAAAGGATTTAATTTTTAGAGCTGTTAGAGATTATTTAACTCAAGATATAGAAGAAGTGTGGGTTGATCATGAACTTGTAGCAGTGCGCTTAGAAGAATACATTGCCTTGATGTTTCCTAGAAAGAAAAATTTAGTTCGCTTGCACATATCTAAAGGAGGGCTAGGGTTATTTGAACGTTTTGATCTAGACGAACAAATTGAGCAAATTTACTCCCGAGAAATCCATTTGCCTTCAGGAGCTAGAATAGTTTTTGACTATACAGAGGCCTTGACTGCTATTGATATAAATTCTGGAAAAATATCTGGCGAAAAGAATTTTAAAGAGATGGCTTATAAGGCCAATTTAGAGGCAGCTCAAATTATTCCTTTACAACTTAGGTTGAGAGATATTGGTGGGCAGGTAGTTGTTGATTTTATTGAAATGAAAGACAAAAAATATATTCGAGAAGTGGAAAAAACACTAAAAAATGGTTTAAAACAAGATAGAGCAAGGACAGATTTTATCCCTATTTCAAGGTTTGGTTTGGCCCAAATTATTCGTCAACGTTTGGGCACATCTGCCTTTGCTTCTTCTTTGGAAATGTGTCCTTGTTGTCAAGGACGAGGTATTCTTCCTAGTTTAGAGTGGCAAGCTCAGTTAAGTTTGAAGAAAATTTATGCTACTTTGCGTCATAGTGAAGAAAAAAAATCTCAATATGTTTTTGATTTCCCCTCTACCTTGGCGTTATATTTATTAAATAATAAGAAGAGAAATATCCTAAAATTGGAAGATAAATTTAAAACGCAAATTATTATTGAGGAGAAAAAAGTGTGAAAAATATTTTAATACATTGTTGTTGTGGGCCTTGTTCTATTTATCCTTTTGAAGTTTTACAGCAAAAAGGTTTTAATATATTTGCTATTTATTTTAATCCGAATATCCATCCTTTAAAAGAGTATTTAAGGCGAAGGGAAGCTTTTATTGAGGTATGTAAATATTTTAATGTTAGGTATTTATGTTTTGATAAAGATTATAATCCTCAGAAATATTTTCAATTAATTAATTTTAGAGAAAATAATAGATGTTTTTATTGTTATTACATGCGCCTTGAAAAGACATTTTTTATTGCCAGAAGGGGAAAATTTGATCTTTTTACCACAACATTACTATATAGTAAATTTCAAAAGCATAATATGATTTTTGAAATAGGACGTGATTTATGTTCAGGAAGTAAAATTGATTTTTGGTATTATGATTTTAGAGAGGGGTGGAAAATTGGCCAGGATAAAAGTAAACAATTAGGCATCTATCGTCAGGAATATTGTGGTTGTATATATAGCGAATTTGATAGATTTAAAAAAGAATTAATGTTTGAATAAAAATGTTACTTTATATTCATTTTCCTTTTTGTTTGAAGAAATGTAATTATTGTGCATTTTTTTCTTTAGAATATGTTCCCGAGATGGTTGAACTGTATCTAAAAGGTTTAGAACAAGAAATTTATTTTTGGTCTAGATATTTTCAATCTCCAAGAGTTCATAGTATTTATATAGGTGGTGGCACTCCCTCTTTACTAAAAGAGCAAGAATTAGATAGGATTGTTTCTTTAATTTATAAAAACTTTGCTGTGGAGAGACAGATAGAATTTTCTTTGGAAGTTAATCCAGAGTCTTGTAAACCAAAGGATAAGTTGGTTGTTTGGAAAAATATAGGAGTAAATAGAGTTAGTTTAGGAGTTCAAAGTTTCGACCCAGAAAGTTTATTCTTACTTGGGCGAATTCATAATTTAAAGCAAGTTCGAGAATCTTATTTTTTGTTACGAGGGATTGGTTTTAAAAATATAAATTTAGATTTGATGTTTGGACTGCCTAAACAGACAGTAAAGAGATGGTTAGAAGAGTTAAAACAAGCAATTAGATTAAAACCAGAGCATCTTTCGTGCTATGGATTTACTTTTGAACAAGGCACTTATCTTTGCGAGAATAAAAAAAACTATAAGTGGCCAGATGAAGAAGAAGTTAGTCGAATGTATATTTATGGTGGAGAGTATTTAGAGGCAAATGGCTATATTCAATATGAAATCTCCAATTTTTCCCGGATGGGATATAGGTGTTTACACAACTTGGGATATTGGGAAGGACAGGATTTTTTGGGACTAGGTCCTTCGGCTGTTTCTACTATAAATAGTAAAAGATGGCAGAATCCAGCTAATATAAAAGAATATGTTTTAATGGTAGAAAATGGCTGTCTTTTAAGAGAACGAGAAAAAATTAATAGAGTGAAAAAGATCAATGAATTTATTATGTTATCTTTGCGTACTACTAAAGGTCTAAATGTTAGAGAATTTTATAAGCTTACTGGTATAAACTTTTTTAAAAAATTTGAGTCAGTGATTTGTCTTTTACATAAAAATAAACTTATTAGTATTAGAGATGGATATTTGCGTTTGACAAGAACAGGAATGCTTTTAAGTGATAGTATTATACCTCAATTTTTTATGGAGGAGAAAAGATGTTTGGTTGGGGAAGTGAAATAGGAAAATTTTTAATTTTATTGGGCTTTTTATTAATTGGCATAGGAGTTATTTTTCTTTTAGGAGATAAATTAGGTCTTCGTTTCGGGGGATTACCTGGGGATATTGTTTATAAGAAAGGAAACTTTACTTTTTACTTCCCTTGGGTTACGTGTTTAATTATTAGTATAGTTTTAACACTTATTTTATCTATTTTTAGGCGTTAAGTTTGTGACTATTTTTTATATTGTAACTCAATTTTATAAAGGAGGCAAAAATGTGTAAAACTTGTGGTTGTGGCCAAGGCAGTGATTCTAAGTATGAAAAATTTGTTCATGAACATGAACATAGGCATGGTGATATGGTTCATTCTCATCCTCACGAGCATGATCATGAGCATGATCCTGTAACAGGAGAAGTAATACCTAAACATGAACACGAGCATGAATAATTTTTATGAGTTTATAGAATTTAAAAAATAAATAATGGTAAGAATGATATAAAATAGCGTTTTTTACTGAAATAGGAGGAAAAGTGTGTCCTAAAGTAATAGGACACACTTTTTAAGATGGTTAGAATTTGGGTTAGCTGTATTTTAAGGAATTAGGTGTTGTTGTTTTAAATAGTGGTGTAGAAATAATACTGCTTCTATACTTCTAGGTCCTGGTCGGGAAAAATTCTTTTCTTTTACTATAAGAATGTGATTAGTGAGAACGGCCTTTATTTTTTTAAAGAGAGGTCTTTTGTGGAGAGAGATAGGTTTTTTATTCATAGGTCCTTTTTGAATTATATATACCTGGGGATTTAAGGATAATAGCTTTTCTTCACTTATCCTAAGAAGTTTTTTAGATGATTTTAGTATATTTCTTCCACCTGCCCAATAAATTATTTCTGAGACAATTGAGCCTTGACCGACACTTAAAAGATTAGGATATCGGACTTCAAAGAATATAGTAGGTCTTTTAGTAAAAGGTATTTTATCTGTGTTTAAATTTTTAAGTTTTTGTTGATATTGTTTGACTAATTGATGAGCTAATTGTTTTTTGCCTACCAGTTTTCCTATTCTTAGAATGGTGTGGAATAATTCTTTAAAATTATGGGGATTAAATACAGCTACAGGAATGTTATATTTTTTTAAATGTTTGATAGGCAAAATACTATGTTTTGCTGTACCCATTTGAAGTACCAAATCAGGATGAAGACTTAGAATAATTTCCAAGTTGGGACGCATATGAGTTCCTATACTTACAATATTCCCTCCCCACTCTAGAGCATCTGGTTTTGTCCAACCCACAATATGTTCTTTTAAATTTAAAGAGAGAAGGATATCAGTTATTCCTCCATATAAACTAACAATTTTTTTGGCAGGCTTTGCTAGAAAAATTTTTTGTCCTAAATCATCCTGAATAGTAATAGAAAAGGCATTTAATGGTAAGAAGATAATAAAACTAACACAACACAGCTTGAGGTATATTTTTTTTAGGATGTTGAAATACAGTAAATGATGTTTCATAAACTTGCTCCAGTATTTGACTGTTAAAAACTTCTTTTGTTGGTCCTTTGGCCACAATCTTTCCTTGTTTTAGAAAAATGAGATAAGGACAAAGAATAGCAGCTAAATTTAAGTCATGTAGGCTAAGGATAAGTCCTTTTCCTTTTTTAGATATATGTTTTATAATTTGTAAAAATTGCATATTTATTTGTGGGTCTAAATTAGACGTAATTTCATCAAAGAGAAGAATAGCTGTATCTTGGATAAGGCTTTTAGTAAGAAGTATGCGTTTTTGTTCGCCTCCTGAAAGGGATTTAAGAGATTTAGTTAGAAATTGTTCAACCTTAGTTTGTTTTGCTTTTTTTAGAACTATATTTTTTTCTACCTTCCCATATGAGCTAAGAAATTTTAGATAGGGAAATCTAGCCCATAAAAGATAGGTAAAAGTTTCAATATTGGGAAAATAAGGATTTTGTTGGACTAGATTTATTGTTTTAGCGCGTAATTTAAAAGGCATTTGTTTTAAATTTTTATTTTGGATTAAAATTTTGCCTTGATAATTTTTTAAAAAGCCACTTAGACATAAAAGAAGGGTAGTTTTTCCACTTCCATTGGGACCGAGAATTCCAATAATTTGTCCTGGATTTAAGGAAAAAGAAATATTTTCTAAGACAGTGGTTTCTCCATATTTAAAATAAAGGTTTTTTACCTGTAAAAGATTGTTCATATAGCTGGATGTAAAAAAAAAGGCGTCTTTTGACAATCTTAAATAGATTATTTTTTTAGTCTTTATTAAAAAAAACATAAATTTCTTGCACCTTTTTTTTATTTTTGCTTAGCCAAAATAAGTTTTATATCTTAAACTTTTACCTAAGGAGTTGATATGAAAAAGAGCTGGTTATTTGCAGTGTTATGGTGTTTAGTAATGGCTCAGGTTTGTTCTGGAGCTGGGTTTGCTCTTTACGAATGGAGTGCCAGAGGAAATGCTTTGGGTGGTACTTTGATAGGTAGGGCTGATGATCCTTCTGCAATAGCTTATAATCCTGCTGGAATTACTCAACTTAAAGGTACACATGTTTTAGGTGGTGTTACTGCTATTGCTCCAGATGTGACAGTGAAAGTTAAAGGGGAGGATAGCACGAGTGAAAAAAACAATGTGTTTTTAGTTCCCCATGTTTATGCTGTTCAACAATTAAATGATAGATATTGGCTTGGCGTAGGAGAATTTACAAGGTTTGGATTGGCTACAGATTTCCCTTCTAATTGGCCTGGAAGATATAACTCTTATTATGCAGAAATTAAATCCTATTCAATTGTTCCCTGTTTGGCCATTAAATTAACAGATAACTTATCTTTTGCCTTTGGTTTAGAGGGAATGTATTTTGATTTTACAAAAAAGAAAATGAAGGATCTAACGACCCTGGGAATTGTAGAGGATATGGACTCTCAGGTTCATGGCAAAAGTTTTAACTATGGTTTTAATGTTTCTTTTCACTATGTACCTGTTAAGTGGTTAAAAATAGGTTTTATTTATAGAAGTCAGATTCAGCATAGACTCTCAGGGAGGGCAACATTTGATAGACCTGCAGCGTTGGTTCTTATTCATTCCACTTGGTTTAGAGATACAGATGTTCAAGGAGATATTACTTTGCCAGACTCTTATGCTTTAGGGATTACTTTTTATCCATTTGATAAATTAAGCATAGAAGGAGATGTGGTTTACACAAGATGGAGTTGCTATGATAAATTAGTGATTGAATATGGCGATGATTTAACCCCTCCCCTAGGAAATACTCAAACAAGTTCTAAGAAGGACTGGAAAGATGTTTGGCGATTTCAGTTTGGTATAGAATATAAGGCTACTACTAATTTAAGCTTGAGGGCAAGTTATGTTTATGATCAAAGCCCTATACCTGATGAGCATGTGGACTATCTTTTGCCTGCTAATAATAGACATCTATTTGGTGCTGGTATAGGTTATAAAGCTAATAACTGGAGTGTTGATTTTTCATATAACTATTTAATGTATGAAGATAGAGACGTAGATGGTAGAAATGATGGAGTTAAGGATGGTAAGTTTACTGATGGTAAAGCTCACTTAGTTGGACTAAGTGTTAGTTATAAGTTTTAGTTTATTAAGTTTAAAACTTGACTTTTTACAGCTTAAGAGGTTAAAAAAGAAATATGTTTACAAGATACTTTCAGACCGCAAACTTTAAGTGGCAAAATTGCTGGTGGCTTTGGGTAGATTTTTGCGGTCTGGAGGGGGCCTTGTAGACAATTTTTAAAAATAAAGGTGCTTTTCAGGCCGCAAGGTTAAATAACCTTGCGGCTTTTTTTTTAGCAAAAAATGAGGAGGAGAAGATGGTAAAAAGAATTTTGGTCCTTGGTCTTGTTATGTTTTTTTTATGTAGTTTGTGTTTACGAGCAGAAGCAAAGGTAATTAAGCTAAGCTATGCTAATTTTCCCCCAGCATCTACCTTTCCTTGTGTTCAAATGGAGCGATTTAAACAAGAAGTTGAAAAAAGAACAAATGGACAAGTGATTATTCAGACATATCCCGGGGGTACCTTGCTTGGGGCGAAAAATATGTTTAGAGGAGTGATAGCAGGACAAGCTGATATTGGGTGTTTGGTAATGTCTTATCAGCCAGGAGTGTTTCCTTTAACTACAGTCTGTGAATTGCCTTTAGGGTTTAAGTCTGCAAAAGTTGCCAGCATGGTTTTATGGGAGATATTTCAAAAATATCATCCCAAAGAATTTGCCCGAGTAAAGGTTTTGACTGTGTTTACTTCAGCACCTTCAAATCTTATGTCCAAAAAACCTATTAAATCTTTAAAAGATCTAAAAGGCGTTCCTATTAGAGCAGCTGGGGCAGCAGGTAAAATTGTTGAAATTTTAGGAGGAGCTCCTATTGCCCTCCCAATGTCAGAAACCCCAGAAGCTATTCAAAAAGGTGTTGCCAAGGGTCTTTTAACTTCTTTTGAAGTTTTAAAAGATTTAAATTTTGCTGCTTATTTGCCTTATGGCACAATCACTAATTTTCAAGTGTATCCTTTTGCTGTGGTTATGAATAAAGATAAGTGGAATAGTTTGCCAGAAAGGATAAAAAAGGTGTTCAATGAATTGGGCAAAGAGCAGGCTTTGTGGACAGGACGTTATATGGATAATCATATTCAGGAGGCTTTAGGTTATGCAAAGAAAAAGTATGGTTTTAAATTATTTACTTTACCTCAACAGGATATGGATCTAGCTAGAGAAAAGCTTAAAATTTTAATAGATAATTGGAAAAAAAGAGCTGAAACAAAAGGGCTTCCAGCAGAAAAGATATTACAGGATGTATATAAATTTAAAGCAAAATATGAACAAATGGGATATTAGAATAAAAAGAAATTTTTAGAGTTAAAGTCAGGAGCAATTATGCTAACCTTTATTAGAAAGTTAAATCTTCTAGCCTGTAGAATTGGTAGTATAGTGTTAGTGTTGATGTTGTTGCTTACAGTTTTAAATATGTTTTTAACTTTTATAGGGTACCCTATAAAAGGAGCTTTTGAACTTCTTGGTTTTTTAGGGGCTTTACTGGGTGGGATGGCTATTTCTCCCACCCAGGCCCAAAAAGGGCATATTCGAGTAAACTTATTAGATAATTTTTGGTCAAAAAAAACTAAATATATTTTAGATGTAATTTCTTTGACTCTTAGTTTAGCTTTTTTTGTTATTTTAGATTGGCAAATATTTAGATTGGCATTGGAATTACGAGAATGGGAAGAACTTTCTCAAACTTTAAATATAGCATTTTATCCAGTTGTTTTTGTGTTGGGATTGGGAATAGCTTTGTGTTGTATTACCTTATTTTCTCAACTTATCAATTGTAAAAATAATTCTTTAGAAAGTTAAGTTGAACCTTCTGAAATTTGTTTTTAAAAGTAGATAGGAGATAGCAGTGGATTTGATTACAATTGGTGTATTAGGAATAATAGTTTTATTATTTTCGCTTTTTATTTTACGCTTGCCTGTAGGTTTTGCAATGGCCATTATTGGCTACTTGGGCTTTGGTTATGTGATTAATTTTAAAGCTGCTTCTAGTATGTTGGCTGATGAGTGTTGGAAAGTATTTTCTTCTTATGGTCTTACTGTTATACCGCTTTTTATTTTAATGGGTCAGATTTGTTTTTATGCTGGAGTGAATAAAAGACTCTATGAAACTGCCTATCATTGGTTTGGTCATATTAAAGGTGGGCTAGTACATGCTACTATTTTGGCATGCGCTGGGTTTGCTGCTATATGTGGCTCTAATACAGCTACGGCAGCTACAATGAGTACTGTTGCTCTTCCTGAAATGCAAAAATTTAAATACCATCCATTGCTTTCTACTGCAAGCGTAGCTGTTGGTGCTACTTTGGGCGTTGTTATCCCTCCTAGTGTGGTTTTAATTATAATTGGCTTGCAAACTGGACAATCTATTGCAGTGTTATTTTGGGCTTCTTTTATTCCTGGAGTTTTACTTACAATTTTTTTTATGCTTGCAGTGGGACTATTTTGTCATTTTAGACCAGATTTTGCTCCTGCAGCTGCTAAATCTTCGTGGAAAGAAAGATTTATTTCTTTAAAAGGTTCAATAGAAATGCTTGTTTTGTTTGGTTTAGTTATGACAGGATTATTGGCTGGTTTTTTTACCCCTTCTCAGGCAGGAGGAGTTGGAGCGTTTTTGGCTTTAATAATCGCAGTGCTGCGTAAACAACTAAGCTTTCGTAATTTTATTTTGGCTTTAGAAGATACCTTAAAAGTTACTTCCATGATTATGGTAATCATTTTAGGTGCTATTATTTTTGGTAGATTCTTAGCTGTTACAAGACTTCCTTATGAACTTGCAGTGAGTGTTAGCAGTTGGCATATGCCTTCTTATTTAATTATGTTAGGGGTTGCTCTAATCTATATTATTGGTGGAGCAGTTATGGATGCACTGGCGCTTCTTATTATTACTATCCCTATTTTTTTTCCCTTAGCAACTTCTCTTGGCTATAGTCCCATTTGGTTTGCTGTGTTTATTACTATTGTAACTACCTTAGGGGCAGTAACTCCTCCTGTAGGGATTAATACCTTTATTGTGGCTTCTATGGCCAAAGATGTTTCTATGAAGACAATTTTTAAAGGTATCTTGTTGTTTATGCCTTGTTATTTGGTTTTACTTTTTTGCCTTTTATTTTGGCCTGAGTTGGGAACTTTAGGAAGTGTATTATTGTCTAAATAGATTTGAAGATATATTTCAGGAGTAAAAGTAGAGTTCGTTAGTATATCGGGGGGCAATGTTGAATTGACCTCAATAATTAGATTGTCCTGGGTAGTTTGAATTTTTATTTGGGAATAAACTTTTTGATTTAAATAAAAGACGAATATAAGAATTATTATAAAACATAAATATTTTTTCATTTTTTTATCTCCTTGTTGGCTTTGTCTTTGCGTTTTATTCGTATATTAATTTTCTTGTCTTTAGTAAAAATCTGACCTAAAAAGTTCTAATTAAATTTCAGCAAAAATTAGACCAGGAGGAATAAATGAGCTCTTCTAATAGAACGGCTGCTTATAAAGATGCTGGGGTGGACATAGAAGCAGGTAATTTATTGATTTCTAGAATAAAAAAAATGGTTGGGACTACTTTTACTAGAGGAGTGATTACAGATCTGGGAGGATTTGGGGGATTATTTAAGATAGATATGGAAGGTCTAAAACAGCCTGTATTAGTAGGAGCCACAGATGGAGTTGGCACAAAACTAAAACTGGCTTTTTTGTTTGATGTACATCATACGGTTGGAATAGATTTAGTAGCAATGAGTGTTAACGATATTTTGGTACAAGGAGCTAAGCCACTATTTTTTTTAGATTATTTTGCAACAGGAAAATTAGAAGTGGAAAAGGCTGAAAAAGTTATTGCTGGTGTAGTAGAGGGTTGTAAACAAGCAGGATGTGCGCTTTTAGGTGGAGAAACAGCTGAAATGCCAGATTTTTATGGATCTGGAGAATATGATCTTTCTGGTTTTTGTGTTGGGATGGTAGATTTTGATAAAATTGTAGATGGATCTCAGATACGAAAGGGAGATATTTTAATTGGCTTGGCATCTTCTGGTCTACATTCAAATGGATTTTCTTTGGTACGTAAACTTTTTTCCTCTTCAAAATTACAAAGAGATGACAAGTTCCCAGGAACAGACAAAAATGTATGGGAAGTTTTACTTGAACCTACTAAAATTTATGTAAAACCTGTTCTGAATGTGCTGAGGGATTTAGAGATAAGAGGAATGGTTCATATTACAGGAGGAGGGTTTTACGATAATATCCCTAGAATATTACCAACAGGGGTTAAGGTTGTCATAGATTTTAATTCATTTGTTAAACCAGCAGTTTTCCATTGGATTAAAGAAGAAGGTAATCTTTCTTGGGAAGAAATGGCAAATATTTTTAATTGTGGAATTGGGTTTATTTTGATTATTAAACCAGACTTAAAAGAAGATGTGCTTCTTAGATTAAAAGCTCAACAGATAGATGCTTGGGAAATTGGGAGAGTAGAGATATGTTCTTCCAATGAAGAAGTAGTACAAATTAAATTTTAGGTTTGTTATTTAGCAAAAATTTTTTAGAGAATAACAGACTTATCCTAAATAAGGATTAAAATAGCCAAATTTTATCCAAGGGCATTCTTTTTTTATTCTTAACATAAAATTTTTAAGTCCAAAGCTTGGTTTTTCTTTTTCATTAGAATATAAATTAAGATAAAGAAGTGGATCTATATTGAGGTTTCTCATTTGAATAAAGTCGAGTTTTGTGTCTTGTATTGTAGATATAAGGCTATCTAACTCTTCTTCTGTATCACTAAATCCAGGGAAAAATAAATAATTTAGGGAAACAAAAAGATCATTTTTTTTTGCCTCTTTAATACATTCAATTACTTTATTAAAGTCATAAGTAGGTCTATAATAAGCTTTATAAATATGCGGTCGTAGGGAATTTAAACTTATCCGAATAGATTTAAGACCAGCCTTGGCTAAGGGCTCCATAGCTTCTGGAAAACTTCCATTAGTGTTTATATTAATTGTGCCTTTAGAGAGATTTTTTTTAGCCAACTTAATAGCTTTTAATATATTTTTCCACCCAGTAAGAGGCTCACCTTCACATCCTTGGCCAAAAGAGAAAATAGGCTTTTTAACTCGTTTTGCATGGATAAGAATAATCTCAGCAATTTCTTTGGGAGAAGGTGTAAAATTAATTCTTTTTTGGGTAGCAGGAAATCCAGAATCTTTAGATTGAAGAGAAATACAGCCAATACATCTAGCATTACAAGTTTTTGCAGTAGGCAAAGGTGCTTCAAATCTACCCAAAGCTAAATTTTTTGCAGCAGGACAGCCATAAGTAAGAGCGCATCGAGTGAGATGGGCGATTAGCCTATTGTTAGGTAACTTTTTTCTTAAATTTTGAGCTCCGTATATTATTTTTTGTTTAGAGATACCTAAAAAAACTTGACGTTTATCAGTATCTACTTGTTGGGCAGCTACATAAAATTTTCCTTTATAATATCCTAAAGCACCGTAGGCAAAAAGAGGTAATTTAGGTGCGTGGTGGTTTTCTGTATAAACTACATGTCCGGATAGAGTATAACCTGGAGCAATAAAAGCAGCTACTGGAGCTTCTTCTAATACTTCAATTTTACCTGTATCTGGATCTAGACCTACAGCTTGGCGTTCTGGGAGAAGATAAAAGGTGCTTTCTGAAGGCAACTCTATAAGTTCTCCTGGATATGGTAGCCCCCATTCCTTTCCACGCCTCACTAACATTAGGAGATGAGGATGATCATAGATATTGCCTTGTTTGTCTGCAAAAACCAAATGGGGTTTTATTTTTTTCATAATATTGTCCTGAAAAAAGAAAAGACAGCTCTCTGGGAAAACCAGAAAACTGTCTTTTCCAAAAGGGGAGGCGAAGATGAATTAACGTTTTGAATATTGGAACCTGGCTCGGGCACCTTTTTGTCCATATTTTTTTCTTTCCTTTGCCCGAGGATCACGGGTTAGAAATCCTGCTTTTTTAAGTGCTGGCCTTAATTCTGGATCATAGTCTAAGAGAGCTCTACTAATTCCATGTCTTACTGCTTCAGCTTGACCACTTATTCCACCACCTTTTACATTGATTTTAATATCAAACTTATCTTCCAGCTTTACAAGTTTTAGTGGTTGCTTGATAATCATTTGTAAAGTTGGACGAGGAAAATATTCTTCTAAAGGACGACCATTGACAATAATTTGGCCACTTCCTTTGTAGAGCCTTGTTCTAGCTACCGAAGTTTTTCTTCTTCCTGTTCCATAGAAGAAATCAGTACTCATAACTGTCTCCGTACTTTAAATTTCTAAAGGTTTAGGTTGTTGGGCTTGATGTGGATGATCTGTTCCACGGTAAACCTTTAACTTTTTAAGCAATTTTCTGCCTAGACGATTTTTAGGTAACATCCCTTTTACTGCTTTTAAAATGACTTGTTCTGGCTTACTTTCTAACATCTGGCCCAAAGTTCTGCTTTTAATTCCACCAGGGTATCCTGTATGCCAATAATACATTTTTTGGTCTCTTTTACGACCAGTAAAACTAACTTTTTCAGCATTTATAACAACAATAAAATCCCCACAGTCGAGATGGGGAGCAAATTCTGGTTTATGTTTTCCTCTTAGCCTTTTGGCTATTTCTGTGGCCAGACGTCCCAATGTCTTACCCTCGGCATCCACAATAAACCAATTGCGAGAAATCTCTTCTGGCTTTGGACTATAGGTCTTCATTTTTCTTACCCCTCGTTGAACTGAAGAAAGTCTGTTTATGTGTTTTTGAAAATCCTGTCAACCTTTTTATATGAACCAAAAGATGTTTCTCGTACTTATGAGCCATTAATCGCTGCGGAGTTTATTTGCTTGATTTTGAAAAGTATATTAAAAAAATAAGAAAGACAAAAGGATTTTATTTAAAAAAAATATTAAAAAAGAAGTAGAATCATTAAGATTTGAGAAGAAAAAAAATGAGGAATTATTATGAAGGTTAATTTGCGCAAAGGTTTGTTACAATTTGTTTTTTCTGGGTCTTTTATGAAACGATGGAATGATAAACTAAGACCCATGGAATTAGTAGAGGTGGAGAAACAAGCTCACAAGATGATAATAGCCTTTATTTTGTTGGTTTTAAATACCAAAGATATGAAATTAGAGGAACAAGTAGAGTTAGGGGAAAAGGTTATTTTGGGGGGAATCTTTGACTATTTTTATCGTTTAATTATTACGGATATAAAACCTCCTGTATTTTACAAAATTAAATCTAATCCTGCTCACTTTGCTGAACTAACTAATTGGGTGTTAGAACAATTAAATCCTAGAGTAGAAGGCTTAGGGAAAGATTTTTGGCAACAATTAAAAAATTATTTTTATCATCCTATAGAGGATTTAAGTTCTAAAATTTTAGGGGCGTCTCATCTTTTGGCTAGTAGATGGGAGTTTTCAGTTTTGAAAAAGTTAAATTTTTTGGATCCAGAGATGGAGGAAATAGAGCATTCATTTATTCAACGTCTTAGAGGTTTTTATGATTTAAAAGGAGTAAAAGATTTGACAGAGAACCAACAGTCAGCTTTGACGCAATTTATGAATTTGTGTGGTCAGTTGCGATTCCAAAAAAGATGGTCTCAGACGCCTAGAATACCAGAAACTTCTGTTTTAGGACATCTTTTTATAGTTGCTTGTTATGCTTATTTTTTTAGTTTAGCAGTAGGAGCATGTAAAAGGAGAAGAGAAAATAATTTTTTTGCAGGATTATTCCATGATATACCAGAACTTTTAACTAGGGATATTATTTCTCCTGTTAAAAAATCGGTTTCCAGAATTGGAAGTCTTATTCGAGAATATGAAGAGCAGGAGCTAAATAAAAAAATATTTTCTCTTTTTGTTGAATCACAATATAAAGAATTATTAAGAAAGTTAAAATATTTTTTGGGAATTGAGGTTGGATCGGAATTTATTTCTACTATTATTAAAGATAATGAGGTTAAAGAGGTTACTTTAAGACAATTACAGACAGAGTATAATAAAAATACTTTTGAGCCCAAGGATGGGGAGTTATTAAAAGTATGCGATAATATAGCGGCGTTTATAGAAGCTTATACTGCTACAAGAAATGGAATAATTAATGAGCATCTTCAACTTGCTCAGCTTCGTATTAAGAATAAATATCAAAACTATATTTTAGCTGATAGAGTTCATATTGGAGCAATACTAGCTGATTTTGATTAACTTTATTTTTTTAATTTTAAAATTACTTCATCAATTATTTCTTGTGGTGTAGATGCTCCTGCTGTAATTCCTATTGTAGAATACTTGGATAGTTCATTTAAGTCCAATTCTAGAGAAGTTTCAATATGAAGATATGGTGCATATTTAGAGACAACTTTGGCTAATCTTCTTGTATTTCCACTTATTTTTCCACCTACTACAATCATAAAATCTACTTTTTTGGCTAGTTCTATTGCTTCTTTTTGTCTTTCTTCTGTTGCATTACAAATGGTATTTAAAGCTATAAAAGAAATATTTTGTCTTTTTAAATAATCTTGAATTTGATAAAATTCATTTTGGTCTTGAGTAGTTTGGGCGGCTAAAACATATTCTAAATTAGAGTTGAGTTGTAGATTTAATAATTCTTGCAGGCTTTCAAACAAAATTATTTGATTTTGAGCATAACTAAGTAATCCTTTTACTTCTGGATGATTTTTTTCTCCATATAAAAGAAGCACGCGTTTTTTAGATTGTTCTTGGATTAAGAGTTGGGCCTTTTTAACTTTAGGACAGGTGGCATCAATAATTTTTATCTGTTTTTGTTTTAGATTTTGTTCTAATCCAAAAGGTATTCCATGAGCCCGAATTAAGACTATATCTCCTGGTTGAAAATGAGTTTTATCATCTCCTATCTTTACACCTTTTTGTTCATATTGTTTTAATACTTGGGGATTATGGATAATTGGGCCAAGAGTATATATTTTGCAGTTTGGGTTATCTAGAATAGCTTTATCCAGCTTTTTAAGAGCAAGACTTACTCCCATGCAAAAACCTGCTTTTGGGGCTAAGAGAATATTTTGGGTCATAATTTATTCCTCTTTTAATTGATTTGCTATTTGGATTACTTGTTCCCAAGAAGAAATAGAAGTTAATTTATGACGAATTTTTTTAGCCTCAGGGATATTTTTTATCATTTTAGGAAGTAGTGTTCTCATTTTTAAAACAGCTTTTTGTGGAGCAAATTTGGGATAGTATTTGGCAAAATCTAAAAGTAGTTGGGCTATGATTTTGCTTTTAGGTATGGTTATAGATTTTTGTTGTAATAACGCTTTATATTCTTGGAAAATAAAAGGGTTGCTTAATGCTCCCCTAGCAAACATGATTCCATCAATTTGAGTAGAAGAAAGACAATTTATCCCATCTTCAGCAGTAAATATATCACCGCTGCCAATCACTTTTAATTCAGGGAAGGTATGTTTTAATTTTTTTAGAGCAGTCCAATCAGCTGTGCCAGAAAATTTCTGCTTGGCATATCTAGGATGGAGAGTGAACCAACCAATACCTAGTTTGGCCATTTTTTCACCTAACTTTAGATAAATATCTTCTTTTAAAGAATAGCCCAATCTGGCTTTGATTCCTACTTGTTTGGCTGGCACTAGAGATTGCATTGTTTTTACAATTTCTTCGATTTTTTTTATTTGAGTTAAAAGATATGCTCCAGAACCTGTTTTTATAACTTTTTTCACTGAACAGCCACAGTTTAGATCAAAGTATTTGAAACCTAGTTTTTTTAATATGTTAACAGCCTTAAAAATTATTTTGGGGTCTGCACCAAAGAGCTGAACTATAAGAGGTGAATCTTGAGCACAAGTTTTTAAAATAGAAAATGTTCCTTTACTATTATAGATTAATCCTGAGGCACTGACCATTTCTGTAAAAGCTAAGTCGCAGCCATATTTTCTACATACTAAACGAAATGGCAAGTCTGAAAATCCAGCTAAAGGCGCTAACCAAGGATAGTTGGGGCCAAGAGGAAGAGACATTAAATATCCTTATTTTCAAAAATTTTAGATAATTATTTCCAAATGATTAATTTCTTTTAAAATTATTTGAGGTTTTAAAGACATTATTTTAAATTTTAATTTTTTATTTTTAGGACAATTGATATAAATTCGAGCCAGTATTTCTATATCTTCTATTTCTACTAAGGCAAGATTAGGCTCTTTATACTCAAGTATTTTCCCTTCAATAATTTCACCTACTTGGTGACGGGACTTAAACGTTAAGATTTTACGATTTGGACTCACTTGAAAATTGAAGTCGTTTTTTTTCTTTATAAATAAGATATAGGTTTCTGGAGTAGATTAAAACTCCTGTGGATTGTCCTAAGATAAAAACAGGGTCTTTTCTATAAATAGAGTAGGCCAAAAGTAAAAGTCCACCTCCTAAACTGAAATACCAGAAGTAAATGGGGATAACACTTTTTTTAGCCTTTTCACTTGCAATCCACTGAACTAGAAATCTTGCTGAAAAGAGTCCTTGAGCTAAAAAGCCAATAATTAACCAAATTTTTTCTGCCATTATTTTTTTTCTCTCAATTTTGGTAAAACTTTTCGTTTTCTCATCCACAATACTCCAAAGGTGTCAAATAGACCTACCCAAAGACGATTGTTGATATTGTATTTAGTTTTTCCTCTTACTCTTGGTCTATGATTTACAGGAGTTTCTAAAATTTTTTTATATCCTTGAATTTTGATTAACGTAGGCAAAAAACGATGCATTCCCTTAAAAAGAAAAATGTTTTGCACACATTCTTTTCGAATAGCTCTAATAGAACACCCTACATCCCTAATTTTGTCTTTAGTAATAAAATTGCGAAACCCATTTCCTATTTTAGAAGCTATTTTGCGAATAAAGTTATCTTGTCTTTTTGCTCTATATCCATTTACTACATCAGCGTTGTGTTTCTCTAAAAAATTTACCAACTTGGGAATGTCTTTAGGATCGTTTTGGCCATCGCCATCTAGGGTAACTAATATTTTGCCTTTTGCCAGCTGAAAACCAACATACATGGCAGCAGATTGCCCATAATTTTGAGCTAAGTTAATAAGTTTATGATGATTATCTTGGGCACAGAGGCTTTCCAAGGCTTGCTCACTATTATCTGTTGATCCATCGTTTATCCACAAGCATTCCCATTTATGAGGAAAATGCAATAGGGCCTCGCTTACTTCTTTGCCTAGAATTGGAATATTTTCTTCTTCATTTTTAACAGGGATTATGACACTTAGGTAAATATCATTTTGAGTGTTCAAGGATTAATTCTACCTCCTCTTGGGTGAGATTAAATGTTTTAGCCAAGCTTTCTATACTTTCTCCTGCTTTATGGCCCATTAAAATTATTTGTTTTACAAAAAGCGGAGAATTGGTAAACTGTTCTGCTTTTAAAATCAACTTTTTTAGTTCTTTGGTTTTTTTACTTAGAATTTTTTCTAATTCTATAAGTTCTTCTTGCCGAGTGGTAAAAGTATTTAGGAATTCTTTTTCCATCTCAGAGCTAAAAGAGAGTTTTTGGATAAAGTCTTCTTGTTTTTTCTGTAAATTGGCCACAAATTTCTCTGATTTTTTTAAACGAAAGAAAAATAATAAGACTAAAATTAAAAGAATAATTTCAATTACTGAAAGAATAAGAAGAATAATTTCTATATTTGTCATATGTTTGTTTTAGCTTTATATTTTTATATCAATAATGTGTTTTTTCTCAACTTCTATAATTTCTTGTTGATTTTTTTTCTTTTCTTTATGTTTTTTAGACATATAATAATTTGCAGGAGCATCTTTTTCTTTGTCTGGAGAAATTTTCTCCTGTTTCTCTGTTTTTTCTGGTTTTAAAATTCTTTTGTTATCTTCTTTTTGCTTTTGTATTACTACATCTGCTAAAACATTTTGAGCCCCTTCAGGATATGCCTGGGAACTGTGTTGTAATTTTTGAAGTTGAGGAATTTGGGAAAATAAAACTGGCAAATCAATAGGGGTAACCATTTTTTTAACTTATTACATAATGTTCAATTAAAATTTTTTTTAACTGCCCATTGTTTAAATATTGGTTAACAACATTTAAAATATCCTGCTTAAGTTTAGGGATATTTTTGGTATTTGCTAGAAAATTATATTCTTTATTTGTTAGATAATAATAAATTGCATCTCTTAAGACAATTTTTTTTCTTTTTATTTCCCATTCTAGACGGTTATTTGTGGTAGCAAAAGAAAGTTTAATTTCTAGAAAAAGAGGTTGTTTTTTTTTATTTTTTAATTCCACCAAAAATTGCTTTAGAGGAATTACTTTTTCCTCAGGAGGAGGTGGAGTCTGTTTTGTCTCTTTGGGTTTTTGTTCCACAGGAGTAGGAGGGGGAGGAGCTGTTTTATTAAAGAATAAAAAATATCCCCCCCCTATAAGGATCAAAAATAAAGCAATTATACCTATTAAAAGCCACTTTTTTTTCTTTGGGGGAGGAGTAGGTTCTTCTTCGCTTTCTTTTTCTTGAGAAGGAGATGTAGCTGGTTCTTCTTGTTTTTCTTTAGGTTCTTCTTCTTGCAGGAAAGGGGCGTCATCTAGATCTAATTCTACTTTTTTTTTCTTTTTATTTTCCTCCTCTATATATTCTAAATCATCTTTATCTAAATTTACTTTATCAGTTTCTTTTTGAGATTCTTGTTGAATGTTATTAGAATCTTTATCTTTAGACATATTTTTTATTAGTTAGCTTCAAATATTTTATCTATTTTTTGTTGAAGGGTTTCTGCTGTAAATGGCTTTACAATATAATTTGATACCTTTGCTTGAACAGCTTCAATAATATTTTCTTGTTGAGCCTCTGCTGTAACCATTAAGAAGGGAAGATCTGCAAATTCTTCACTTGCTCGTACTTTTCTTAAAAGTTCTATTCCTGTCATCTTGGGCATATTCCAGTCACTAATAATAAAATCAATTTTATCTTTATTTAAAATATCCCATGCAGTAGTTCCATCGTCTGCTTCAACTATATTATTGAAGCCTAATTGGCGAAGAATATTTTTGATAATCCTTCGCATTGTAGAAAAGTCGTCAACAACTAAAATACGCATATTTTTGTCAACAGCCATCTCTGCCTCCTATATTGCTTCTTCTTTATATTTCCTTTTAAATTTTTTCTTTAGCTTTTGTAAAGCCTGAGAACGCAGTTGAGATACTCTTCCTTCTGTAATATTTAAAACTTGAGCGATTTCTTTCATTGTAAGTTCATCCACATAATAAAGAGAGAGTACCATTTGCTCTTTATTTGTTAATTCCTTTATTAATTTAGCAACTTTGTCAATCAAGTCTTGTTTGATAATTTTTTCTTGAGGTTGATAAGTGGTGTTATGTTCTATTGAGATAGCATTTTGAATTTCTTCTAAACTTAGCCAGATCTGGTTTTGTAGGGCAAGCAGGATGTTTTCTATCTCTTGGGATTCAAAACCTGTTTTATTTTGAATATATTTGCGGATGTCATTTTGAGGAAGAGATTCAACTTTTTGTAATACTTCTTCTACTTGTTTCATTTTATGGCGCATTCCCCTAGAAAACCAATCCATTTTCCTTAACTCGTCTAGCATCGCGCCTCTAATTCTATTTTCTGCAAAGGTCTCAAATTTAATATTTTGGTTGGCATCAAAGTTATGCAAGGCTTCTAATAAGCCTAAGGTCCCGGCACTTATTAATTCTTCTAAAGTAATATGGTTAGGTAATTTGCTTTTTAATCTTAAAGCAATAATTTTTATTTTTGGAGAATAACACTTTACAATTTCTTCCTGCTCTCTGGGAGAAAGAGAGGAAAACTTATTTCCTGATTGTTCTAGTATTTTCCAAGGGTTATTCATTCTGAAAAAGGAGTTTCTTCCAGAAAAATTTAATGTTTCCATCTAATTCTCTTTTTTTAGGCCAATTTAAGATGGTTTTTGCTATTTGATTGATAACTTTAGTAGATTTTAGACTTTTATCTTGCATAAAAGGTTTTTGTTTTTGAACATATTTTCTAATCTTTTTTTCTAAAGGCACAATTCCTAGAAGGTTTAAAGATACACTATCCAAGAATTTATCACAGGCTAGATATAATTTTTTAAATGTTTCTTTGCCTTGAGCTAAATCTGGAGCCATATTAATGATTATTTCAAAGTTATTAACTTTATGTTTGTTTTTAAGAATTTTAATCAGAGCGTAAGCATCTGTTAAAGATGTAGGTTCAGTAGTCATTACGATTATTCTTCTTTCCACTGCAAGATTAAAATAAATTACATGATCGTGGATACCTGCTCCTGTATCTACTATGAGGTAATCAACTTCATTTTCTAAAGGATCCATAGCTTCTAATAATTCAAGTTTTTGCCCATTAGATAAAGTAGTCATTTCTAACATACCAGAAGCAGCAGGTAAAATAGAAAAGCCAAAATCTGTGGGATAAAGGATTTCTTTTAATTTTTTTTCTCCTCTAAGTAGATGGAGAAGGTTGTATGGAGGGGTTAATCCTAAAAGTACATCTATATTTCCTAATCCTAAATCTCCATCCAAAAGAACAACTCTTTGGTTTAAGCTTGCAAGCGCATAAGCTAAACTTACAGAGATGTTTGTTTTCCCCACACCACCTTTGCCAGAAGTCACAGAAAATACTATTGGAGCAAATGCCATTTCAATTCCCTCTAATTTATTTCTCTTTTAAATATGTATCGTAATATTTTATCCTTATTACCCATAAAAGAAGAGTTTTTTAACTGACTTCCATAACTTAAAAATGATATAGGTAAATTATAGTCAACACAAAAGTTTATTATACTTCCTAGTTTTGTAGCTTCATCAAGCCTTGTCCATATTAAACTTGAAATTTTATTAATTCCTACTTTATTTAAAAATAATTTTAGATAATTTTCTTCATATACAGGGCTTAAGCTTACATGCAAACAAGAGTTATTTTTTTTCAAACTTAAAAATTTTTTAAATTCTTGTAGTTGATGAGGTAAATCTATAAAAATATAATCATAAGGAGCATTTTGCAGGGTGTCTAGGTTTTCAGGTGAAATTTTTTTAAAGTCTATATCAATTAGGTTGGCATAGTGCTCTAAAATAAGCTTGCCTTCTAGATTTCCATTTAAGGGATAAGCAAGTAAAATATTGGAAGGATTTAGTTGTTTTAGTTTTAAAAGCATTTTTAAAAGGTTTGATGTTTGACCACAACCTGGAGGTCCTAGGAAAAAGTGAATTTTTTTATTTAAAAAATTTTTAGGCCAGGGTTTAACTTTTATTTTTTCTTTTAATACTCCTAACAGGGAATTATCTTTTATATTGGTTAGAGAAGATATTATTTTTATTAAAATTTCTTTTTTTACCCCTTGTTTTTCAAGATAACGTATGGCCTGAGCATATTTGGCTGGTAATTTAAGTTTGGATTGAGGTTCTAAAAGAGTAAAAATCGATTCCTTAAAGTTTTCCCATTCTAGCATAATGGTTTTAAACCATTCTTCTTGAGGGACAGTCAATTTAGCTTCAGGAAGAGAGAGATTATTTTTTTTTGAAGAGGGGTAATTCTCTGAGGATTCTATAGCAACGCTTACTTTATATGTAGTAGACCCATTTTTCCCTATTGTCTCTGTATTTAAAATTACTGCTTCTGGTCCCATTTCTTTTTTTATTTGGGCCATTAGAGAGGAAAGAGATTTTCCTTCAAATGTTCTAATTTGCATTGTTTAGACTCACTTGTGCTATTGTTTCTAATTTAATATCTGGAGGAATTTCTGTTTGAGAAATCACAGGTAAAGTGGGTATAAAGCGGATTAAAATTTGGGCCAAATGAGGTCTTAACACTGGTGGTACTAAAAGCACGGGTTGACCATCTTTTACTACAATATTTTCTAAAGTTTGGTTGATGCGCTGGATTATTTTATGGGCAAGATTGGGATCCATTGTTAAGAAAGTGCCTGAATCTGTTTGGTGGAGGCTTTCTTGAAACATATTTTCTATTTCTTGATCTAAAAGTATAATGGGTAAAGTGTTATCTGCGCTTAAATAAGGCTTGACTATAGTTCTAGCCATGTTTTGACGCACATATTCTGTAAGTTGCACAGGATCTTTTGTAGTTTGACCATAATCTGCTAAAGTTTCAACAATAGTTAAGAGATCTCTAATTGATACGCCTTCTTTTACAAGATTTTGTAAAACTTTTTGAACTGTGCCAAGAGATAAAATATTTGGAACAAGGTCTTCCACAGCTTTTGGGGCTCTTTGGGAAAGGTTATCTAAGAGGTTTTGTACTTCTTGTCTGCCTAGAAATTCATGTAGATGACGTTTAAATATTTGGGTTAGATGAGTAGTTATAACTGTAGCTGGGTCTACTACAGTATAGCCCGCTAAAAGTGCTTCTTCTTTTCTGTTTTTAGGTATCCAAAGGGCAGGCATGTTAAAAGCAGGTTCTAAAGTTTCAATCCCTTTTATTTTGTGTTTAATATCTCCTGGATCAATGGCCAAATAGTGATCTATTAAAATTTCACTTTTAGCTATTTCGTTTCCTTTAATAAGCACTCTATATTCGCCTGGTTTTAATTCTAGGTTGTCTTTGACGTGAATAGCAGGGATAATAACACCCATTTCTAAAGCAAATTGTCTTCTAAGAGATTTAATTCTAGTTAAAAGGTTACCATTTTGTTCTTCATCTACCAATGGAATTAATCCATATCCCACTTCTAGAGAAAGGGTATCTAAAGGAAGAAGTGCGGTTACTTCTTCTGGAGAATCTTGACTTTTTTGAGATTTGCTTGCTTGTGTTTGTTCTTGTTTTGTTACTCTAGCTTTTTCTTTGGCTGCAATAAGAGAGAGCATAAATAGGACGCTAGCAAGAATCAGGAACGCAATAGTAGGCATGCCTGGGACCAGAGCAAATAAAAGTAGAACACTAGCTACTAACTTTAAAGCTCTGGGATGCATGGTAAGTTGCCCTAAGAATTCTTCACCCATTTGGGCTTCTGCTGCAGCTCTACTTACAATAATACCTGCTGATGTAGAGATAATAAGAGAAGGAATGGTAGAAACAAGACCATCTCCTATAGTGAGTAAAGTATATGTTTGAGCAGCTTCTTGCCAGGGCATACCCTTTTGTAAAACCCCAATAAAAAAACCTCCTATAATATTTATTAAGGTAATAAGCATACCTGCTTTTACATCTCCTGAAACAAACTTACCTGCACCATCCATTGCTCCATAAAAATCAGCTTCTCTTCTAATTGCTTCTCTTTGGCGTCTAGCTTCGTCTTCATCAATAATACCTGCATTTAAATCTGCTTCAATGGCCATTTGTTTACCTGGTAAGGCATCTAAGGTGAAACGAGCTGCTACTTCTGCAATTCTGGTTGTACCTGTGGTAATAACCATTTTATTTAAAGCGAATAAAATTAGAAAGATAACAATTCCAATAACATAGTTGCCACCTACCACAAAGTTCCCAAAGGCCTGAATTACTTTACCTGCAGCTACAGTCCCTTGATCGCCGTTTAAAAGGATAAGTCTGGTAGAAGCTACATTTAGGGCTAATCTTAAAAGAGTGGTTATAAGCAAAAGAGAGGGGAAAATAGAAAATTCTAAGGGAGTGCGCATAAACATTGTGGTAATAAGGATCACAAGGGCAAAAGAAATATTAAAGGCCAACATTACGTCTAAAATAATTGTTGGCATGGGAATAAGCATTACAAAAAGTATAATTACAACGCCTGCCGCAAGTAATAGATCGCCCTGTTTAGAGAATCGAGAGTAATCAATATTAATAGTTGGGACTTTTACTGCCATTTTTTTGACCTAATTTTACCTTTGTTTTTTGTATTTATAAAGCTGAGCTAGTACTGCTGCTACTGCTCGATAAAGCTCCTCTGGAATTGTTTCTCCTATCTCTACACTTTTATACAAGGCTCGTGCCAGAGGTTTATTTTCTTTGATAGGGACATTGTTTTCTCTAGCGATTTCCTTTATTTTTTCAGCTATCTTATTAGCTCCTTTGGCTAGGACTATAGGGGCAGGTGCTTTTGTAGGATCGTATAAAATAGCTACAGCAATATGGGTAGGGTTAGTGATAACTACATCTGCTTTTGGTACATCTTGGAGCATTCTTTTTTGCATAACTGAAAGCATTTTTTTCTTTTGTTTGTTTTTTATAGTAGGATCACCCTCAGCCTGTTTGCGTTCGTCTTTAACTTCATCTTTGGTCATTTTAAGGTTTTCTTCATAATCCCATCTAGTATAAGCGAGGTCAGCTAATCCAATAATAAACATAGGCACAAGAGCATAAATGGTCATTTTATAACCAGTTTGGAGAATATAACTAGATATTTGAGGAATAGATGCATAAAATAAATTTAAAATATTATGGGATAACTCTGTTTTAAGAATTATATAAGGAGCTATTCCTACAAAAAGAGCTTGTAAGACGCTTCTTAACATATTGATAAGGGTTTTCACATCAAAGAATAATCTTTTTATACCATTTATTAAGTTAAAATTTTTAAATTTTGGTTGTAATGGCTTTGTTGTCCACAACGGACCAACTTGTAATCTTAGGCTAACTACTGATAATAATAGTATAAAAGTCATAATAGGTAAGACCATTATAGCTATTTGTTTGCTAGAGTATATTAGTAAGTGAAATATATTTTCTCTATTTAGAGAGATATTAAAGCTTTGCTTTATAAAATATAAATACACTTCTGATAACCTTTCACTAATAAGACCTAGTAATATTTTCAGTCCAATTAGTCCCCCTAGTATGGATATTGCTTTATTTAATTCTCCGCTTTTAGGAACATTTCCTTCGTTTCTTGCTTTTCTGCGTCTTTTAGGAGTAGCTTTTTCAGTTCTGGAAGGATCTCGTTGGGGCATTGTATTCTCTTAATGTATCCCTTTTAAAATAATTGAAAAATATTTATCAAGATGCAGAATAAAATCCTGCATATATAGAACCATGATTTCAAATAAAAATCCTAAGAATAAAAAGCCAACTATAATTTTTAAAGGAAATCCAACAAAAAGGACATTCATTTGTGGGGCTGCTCTTGATATTAGGGCTAAGGCTAGGTCAATTAAAAATAAAGCCGCCATAACTGGTGCAGCAATCTTGATCGCCAAGACAAAAATTTGACTAGAAAAATAAAGCATATTTTTTACTAAAAAAGGAGAGAAAAAAACTTGCCCTGGGGGAATAAATTTAAAGCTTTCAGCAAGACCTCTAAGTATAAATAGATGCCCATTTAGACTGAGAAAGGCTAAGATTGAGACCATATAGAGAAAATGAGCTGTTACAGCCTCTGATACTCCAGTAATTGGATCAATTACGTTAATCATAGCAAATCCCATTTGAAATCCTACTAACTGTCCACCTGTTTGAATGGCAGCAAAAAGGAAATGAATAATAAGCCCAAGGGTTAGGCCCAACAGAGCTTCACCAAATATCATTAAGCATATATTTAGAGGATGAGCAGGGAAATAGTGAGCTGGGAAATTAAGATAGGGCCATAATGCAAAACTTAAAGTTAAACAAATCATAACCTTAATCTTATTTGGAATAGCGCCTGCTCCAAAAAAAGGAAGAAAAAAGAGAATTATACTTACTCTAAAAAGAGTAAGAAAAAAACTTAAAATTGTATCAGGAGAAAAATTAAAAAGATTCATGCTGGTGAAAAAGCAAAAATAAGGCCACAATAGAAGAGAGGAATCTTTAGAGACTTAATAAATATAAGAAAAAGATAAAATTTAACGATATGAATTTTTTGAAGGAAAAAACAGATTTTTGAATAATTTTACTTTAAAAAAGAATTCACTAAAGAGCAGGGCAACATGGCAAATTAATTTAAAATATAATGCAGAGGATTTACTGGAACTCCGTTTATTCGGACTTCATAATGTAAATGAGGTCCTGTTGATCTACCACTATTTCCCATATAAGCAATTATTTCGCCTCGTTTCACTCTTTCGCCTTTTTTTACAACTGCTTTCTGGAGATGTGCATATCTTGTGGTTATACCATTCCCATGGTCGATTAATAAAGAAAGTCCATATCCACCGTTTACTCCATAAAACACTACCACGCCATCTGCAGGGGCAATAATGGGAGTACCCACAGGTCCAGATATATCTAATCCTTTGTGGAATTCCCGTTGTCCTGTAAACGGAGAAATTCTATAGCCAAATCCTGAAGAAATCCATCCTTGGGTTGGCCAAATAGAAGGAGTAGAGGCTAGAATAGCTTGTTTATTTTTTAGAAGTTCAATTAATTGTTCTTGTCTAACCTTCTCTAATTTAGTTTGCGTAGTAAGTTGTTCTAAAAAGTTATGCATTTTTCGAGCAAGAGCTTCTTGGCGATAAGATGGGATGAAGTCAAAAGTAAAGGAGTTTTCTGGTGTTCCTCCAATTGCTTCTAAAAGATTTGTACTTCCTTCTAAATTCATCATAACTCTTAATTTCCTGTCTAATTCACTCATTTTAGCAACATTGGACTCTAGTTGTTTTATCTTTTTTGCAAAAGAAAGAAGTTGAGAATTTTGTTTTTCTAATTTTGCAGCTGTTTTATGGTAAAGATTTTGTAAATTAGTATAATTAATTGCTCTATATCCAAAATAAATATTTACTCCCGTAATTCCTACAAAAAGAAAAATAAATAAATAGAGCATCCATCCTTTAAGAGTGATTTTTTTGCTTAAACCTTTTTTGTCTTTAAAAATTAGAATTTCGTATTTTTGAGTTAGCATGGCCTTTTTTAGAACTTGATTTATTTTTTAACTATATATGAATAATAATTTTTCTATATCTATGGGGATATTTTTTAAAAGTCAAGTTGCCAACGCCGTATTCCTCGAAAAATATTTTTTACTAATCTCTTTTCAGGTGCAATAGTGGATAGAATATGTTTAAAGTAACTGCGTTTAGTAGTATTAGCTGAAGGACAAGGATTTTCCCATATAGGAAGTTTCCATTTTTTGGCAGCTTGAACAATAGTTTTTTTGTCTATTGCAAGAAGAGGCCTAATAACAGTTAATTTTCCATTAAAAAATGACTCCTTAGCTTGAAGACCATCCACTCTCCCATTTTGAACTAGGTTCATGAAGAAGTTTGTTACCAAGTCATCAAGAATATGTCCAAAGGCTAAATGTGATAGTTTATACTTATTGCATAATTCAAATAGTTTTTTTCTTCTTTCCCAAGCACACAAAAAACAAGGAGATTTTTTTAGGTTTTCTTGAGAGTGGGCTTTTGGCCCAATGTCAGTTATTTCTATATGAGCAGCAACTTGATTATGATTTAGCCAATTTAAAAGGGGTTTATGGTTTGTAGGTGAAAAACCTGGATTTAAGTGAAGTATCATTAGTTCAAAATTAAAAGGTACGATTTTTCTTCTAATAATAAGGGTCTTAATAAGTACCCAAGAATCTACACCTCCAGAGAGCGCTACACCTACGCGTGCACCTTCGTAAAGCATATTTTGGCTTTGCATAAGTTTGCCACAAAGGCCAATAACTTGCTTTTGACTAAAGTGTAATTTTTTAAAACGTCCCATGACTTTATAAGTTTAGTACTTCTTATCTGTATCTTGACACTTTAAAATCTAGATTTATAATTTAAGGTTTAGATTAATTCAATTTTTTTCTACATGTCTGAAACAAGGAGTTTTTTATGCTGAGGGTGCAAGGGATTGATTTATCTTATGGAACACAGCAGGTACTTTTTAATCTTAACTTTAATCTCCATCAGGGAGAGATTTTAGGTTTTTTAGGACCTAATGGAGCTGGAAAGTCTAGTACTATGAGGATATTAACTGGGTATTTGCGGCCTTCAAAAGGAGAAGTATTTTTTTTAGATAAAGATGTAAGCAAAAATCCTCTTTTTTTGCGAGAACACTTAGGATATTTACCTGAAACTGCTCCTATCTATCCTGAGTTAAAGGTTGAAGAATATCTTAAGTGGGTAGCTGAAGTAAAATCAGTAGAAAATATAAACAAAGAAGTTGATAAGGTAATAAGAGAGTGTGGGTTAAAAACAGTACAAAAAAAACTTATTCGTTATTTAAGTAAAGGATACAGACAAAGAGTTGGTTTAGCTCAGGCACTGTTAGGAGATCCTAAACTCATTATTTTAGATGAACCAACAGTAGGTTTAGATCCTACCCAGGTGAGAGAGATAAGGAACCTTATTAAAGAGCTTGGGAAAGAGAAGACTATTTTACTAAGTACTCATATTCTTTCAGAGGTAGAATTATTATGTAAAAGGGTAATAATTATTAATCGGGGTCGCATTTTAGCTGATGAGAGTTTAGAAGAACTGGTGAAGAAAGCGGGTGAAAAGAGATTTATTTTATTGCTTTCAAGAAAAACAGATTTGAATATCTTTAAGGAAGAAATTGGCGATTGTTTTTCTTTAATAGAATTAAAAGAAGTAACAGATGGATATAAATTGGAATTAAGTCAAAAGAGAGAAGGTGATTTTAGGGAGAAAATTTTTGCCGCAGCTATAAAAAGTAATGGTGTGCTGTTAGAGCTTTTTCCAAAGCGTTCTAGTCTGGAAGAAGCATTTGTAAAGTTGGTTTATAGCGGGGAGGAGCAGTAAAAATGAAAACTTGGACCTTAGCAAAAAAAGATTTAAAGATTTTGTTTAGTTCTCCATTGGCTTATATAGTTTTAGCATGTTTTTTATTTATTTCTGGTTATTTTTTCTTAAGTTTAGTTGCCCAGTATCAACTTTTTAGCCTTCAAGCCATGCAAATGCAAGGTATAGAGAATTTTACTCCCCAAGAGTGGATTATTCGGCCTTATCTCCAAAATTCTGGAGTTATTTTGTTATTTTTTATCCCTCTTATTACCATGAGAGCTTTTAGTGAAGAGAAAAAATTAGGTACATTTGAATTGCTGCTTAGTTATCCAGTTAAAGAATACCAAATAGTGCTTGGAAAGTTAATGGCTGTAGGTATATTTATTTTTGTGGCTCTTGTTTTAAATGGTGTAGGTCCTGCTTTGCTTTTTGTTTATTCTCAGCCTGAATTTTTATCTACTTTAGCAGGATATAGTGGTCTTTTTCTTTTAGCCATTGGATTTGTTTCTTTGGGATTGTTTTTATCTTCTCTTACTGAGAACCAGATTATTTCAGCCTGTCTTAGTTTTGGAGCATTATTGATTTTGTGGCTTCTAGCGTGGATTAAGGATATAGTTCCAAAATCTTATCAAGCATTAGTTAATTCTTGTTCCTTATTAACTCATTTTGAATCTTTTGCCAAAGGAGTGATTTCAGGTGTAGATTTAATTTATTTTCTCTCTTTTATAATTGCTTTTATTGGACTCACTTTAATTAGTTTAGAAAACCAACGCTGGAGAGTTTAAAATGAGAAGAATTCAGATATTTTTTACTGTTCTCTTGGGTTTAGTTATTTTAGTAGGAGTGAATGTGTTGGTGCAAAAAGCAGATTGGCAGGTAGATTTGACAAAGAATAAACGCTATTCGCTTTCTAATCAAAGTAAAAAAATTGTCCAAGATTTGAAAGATAAAGTTACAGTTTTGTGTTTTTATAGGCCAGGAGAAAGTGGTAAAAAACATTTAGAAGAACTCTTAAAATTATATGCAAGGGAAAGTAAAAATTTTTCTTATGAGTTTATTGATCCAGATAGAGCTCCTGCCTTGGCTAAGGAGTATGATATTTATCAGTCAGGACAAGTAGTGGTGATAAAAGGTAAAAAAAAGGAAAAACTTTTGTTTCCTAATGAGGAGAAACTTACTAATGCCCTCATTAGACTTTGTAATGAAGAGAAGGGAAAAGTTTATATAGTTAAAGGGCATGGAGAAGAAAGTTTAAATGGAGGAGAGAGAAGTATTGCTAAGTTGGATTCAATATTGGCTGAAGAGGGGGTTCAAGTAGAAGAGCTAAGTTTGCTTGGCTTAAAAGAAATTCCAAAAGATGCTCTGGCTGTATTAATTTTAGGTCCTAAAAAAGATTTTTTAGAAGTAGAATTAAAGCTTTTACAAAAATATTTATCTAAAGGCGGAAGACTTTTTATCGCCTTAGCCCCTGAGGAGAAGACCAATTTGACTTCTTTTGTGACTTCCCAATTTAAAATTAAGGTTCTAAAAGGGTTTATTTTAGATCCTGTGGGTAAATTAGTAGTTGGTAGCTTTATGGCAGCGTTGGCTCAAGATTATCCATATCATGCAATTACTGATAATTTTAATGTTCTTACAGTATTTCCTACAGCTTTAGGTTTTGAGTTAAAAAAACAAACTAGCTCCAATAAATGGAAGGTAGGGCCCTTGCTTCAAACAGGGCAAGGAGCTTGGCTAGAAACAGATATTGAGTCCTTAAAGCAGGGCAAGGCAGAATTTGATCCCAAGGAAGATATGCAAGGTCCTATAGTATTTGCATTTTGGGCAGAAAGGTCTTTAAATAGTGAGAGTAAAACAAAACTAAAGAGTAGAGTTTTAGTATTTGGAGATGATGATTTTTTTACAGATAAATATATAGGCATTGGTGGTAATAAAGATTTGCTTAGGAATGCTTTGAGATGGATAAGAGAACGAGATGCATTTATTAGTATCTCTAAGCCTAAGATAGCAAATTCATTTTTATTTCTAAAACCAGGAGAGAAATGGATTTTAACCTGGGTCCCGCTTGTTATTTTGCCTTTAGTCTGTTTGTTTATGGCTATTTTGGTCGTTGTACGAAGAAGATGGGAGAAATAGGGGGATGATTTTTTATGAAACGCATTTGGATTTTATGTATAGTGGCTGTACTTGTTTGGATAGGAGTATATTGGGGAGATAAAGCTACTAAGAAAGAGCAATTGCAATGGCCAAATTTTTCAAAGCAAAGAATAGATCAAATTGTATTTCCTAATTTTTCTTTACTTAAAAAAGAAAATAAGTGGTGGGTTAAAAAAGCAGATAAGTTGTTTCCAGCAAATAGTTCAGAGATAGAAGCACTTTTTCGTTTTTTAACCCAGAATAGACTAAAAAGGATAGTTGGGACAATTAGCACTAAGGAATGGACCAATTTTGGTTTAAAAGAGACCCAAAAAATAGTTATAAAGGGGGATAAGTTTAATTTTTCTTTAATTTATGGAGATGAAAATCCAACCAAAGATGGAATTTATGCTTTAACCTCTTTATTTCCTAACAAATTGATTTTGTTGCCATGGGAGTATAAAACAAAATTTAAGGGACAACCAAAAGAATTTTATCAACTCCACTTATTTTCTTTTCAAGATGAGGATATCCTTCGTTTAAAAAAGTTTGAAAATAAGAGTTTAAAGTGGGAGATTAAACGCATAGGAAGCTCAAGCTTTGTTTTTGCAAATCCACCAAGTTTAAAGAGATATAAAGTCAGTGTAAGTGAGGCTACTTCTTTGTTTTTTAATTTAGCTTCTTTGCAAGGGACTGATTTTGTGGTAGACCCAGATAAACCCAAGCTGCTTTTTACTTTAGAGTATACTTTAAAAGATTATTCTAAAGGAAAACTTTATATTTTAAAGTCAGGACAAACATTTTTAGCTAAATGTCCTCAAAAAACATGGTATTATATACTTGACCAATCACGGGTAGATAGTCTAAATAAAGACGCTTTTTTGTTACGAGATCGTCATTTTCTTTCCTTGGACGAGGATAATGTTAATAGAGTAGAGATCTATACCCCAACCAAAGATATTTCTATTTATAGAAAAGAAAAGTCTTGGTATGAACTCTCTTCAAATAAAGAATTTTATGGGCTTAATTTGATTTTATGGGAGTTAAAAGATTTAGAATATACTAAGATTTCTCATAAGAGAGAGGTGGTAAAAGGTACAAAAAAATTAGTTCTAATTCTAAAAGATGCTAAAAACAAAGAATTGTTACAAGTTTCTTTCTGGCCTTCAAAGGAGGCTAAAGATAGGTTTTGGGTAAAAGTTAGAGGACGAGATGATATTTATTTAGTAGAGACTGATTTAGTACAAGAAGTGCAAAACAGGTTAAAAGATAAGTTTTAGGCTGTTTTTATTATAGAGAAGAAGTTTTAATTTTAAAGATTAGAGGAGGAAAAATGGCCCGCATTACAGTAGATGATTGCTTAAAACAAGTTAATAATAGGTTTGTCTTAATTCATATGACTATAAAACGAATAAAGCAGTATAAAGAAGGATATAATCCTTTGGTTAAAAGTAAAAATAAAGAAGTTGTTACTGCTTTAAGAGAGATAGCTGCTGGGAAGGTATTATTAGCAGACGAGAGTTTGGAAGTTGGAGGTAGGTCTAGTTAAATGGCCAAGCGAGATTATTATGAAGTTTTAGGAGTATCTAGGGATGCTTCAGAAGAAGAGATAAAAAGGGCTTACAGGAAACTTGCCTTTAAATATCATCCAGATAGAAATCCTGATGATCCAGAGGCCGAAGCAAAGTTCAAAGAAGCAGCAGAAGCGTATGAAGTTTTAAGAGATCCGCAGAAAAGAGCCCAATATGATCGTTTTGGACATGCTGGTTTAGGCAATGGCGGTGGCTTTGGGGGATTTGAGAGCACAGAGGACATATTCAGTACTTTTAGTGATATTTTTGCTGAGTTCTTTGGATTTGGAAGCTCTAGTTCTTCGCGAGCTCGTCCAGGTGCTGATTTACGTTATAACTTAAAAATTTCGTTTCGTGACGCAGCCAAAGGGACAGAAGTAGACCTTACTATCCCTAAAAGAGATTTATGCGAAGTATGTGGTGGAACAGGAGCAGAACCTGGAAGCTCTGTGGAAACTTGTCGACATTGTGGTGGTAGGGGCCAAGTTTATCGTTCTCAAGGATTTTTTAGAGTTTCTATGCCTTGTCCTGTTTGTAATGGGAGAGGAGAGGTAATAGTAAATCCTTGTCGCAAGTGTAGAGGTAGAGGAATTGTAAATGTAAATAAAAAAATCAAAGTAAGAGTTCCTGCTGGAGTTGATAACGGTACACGACTTAGAATTAGAGGAGAAGGAGAACCTGGAGAGTTTGGAGGTCCTCCTGGAGATTTGTATGTAGTTATTTACGTAGAAGAAGATAAAGTCTTTAAACGACAAGGGCAAGACATCATTGTTCAGGTAGAAGTGAGTTTTGTGCAGGCGACTTTAGGAGCAAAAATAGAGGTTCCTACTTTAGATGAACCAGTAGAGATGGAAATTCCTAAAGGTACTCAATCGGGAGAAGTTTTTAAGCTACGTGGTTTAGGGCTTCCTTCAGTTAACAGTTCTTATAGAGGCGATTTATTAGTAGAGATTATAGTAAAAACGCCAAGACATCTTACCAAACGTCAAGTAGAGCTTTTAAAGGAATTTGAGCAAATAGAGCAGGAAAAAAAAGATAAGGGCTTTAAAAAGATATTTAAAAAAGTAATGGGTGGGTAAGATGAGTAATTTCTCCCATCTTACAGATGATGGGCAAATTAAAATGGTGAATGTAGGGGAAAAACAGTCTTCCAAAAGAGTGGCAAGAGCAGAGGGTTATGTAAAACTTTCAGCAAAGACATTTGCTTTATTAAAAGAACAGGCTTTACCTAAGGGAGATGTTTTAACCACTGCAAAAGTAGCTGGTATTTTGGCAGCAAAAAAAACAGGAGATTTGATCCCTCTTTGTCATCCCTTAAATTTGTCTTTTGTGGACATAAAGTTTGAACTTCAAGAAAAAGAAAATGCTATTAGAGTAGAATCAATAGTTGAAACTGTAGGCACAACAGGTGTGGAAATGGAGGCTATTATTGCAGTACAAATAGCAATGTCAACTATCTATGATATGTGTAAAGCAGTACAAAAAGATATCCTTTTAAAGGACGTCCGTCTTTTGTTTAAAACTGGTGGGAAAAGTGGGACTTTTAGGGCTCCTTAGGTAGCCTAGTAATTAATATATTTAAGAATAAGAAAAATTATTTTTTCAGTTTTGTCCATTTTCTTCTTCATTCCATATTTTATCCAGATATTCTGCGCTCCACTTAAAGGTGTTTAAGTCAAACCATGTGCCCCCAATATATTTATCTTTTAACCAAGCTACGCTTTGAAATTTATTTTTTCTCATTTTTTCTAATATTTTTTTTATTTCTTGTTCCAAGTTTTCTTTAATCTCTATTTCTTTTACAATTACCTCTGCCTCACAATGGGTCATTACTTCTAAAATAATTTTACCAGACAATTCTAACTTTTACTCCTTTATCTTGCATATATTTTTTTATATTTGGGATTGTCCATTCTCCATAATGAACAATAGACGCAATTAGAGCTGCAGATGCTTTTCCTTTGGTAACAGCATCCACCATATGTTGTGGATGACCTGCCCCTCCAGAAGCAATAACAGGGATTCTGACATTTTCTGCAATAAGGCTGGTTATATTTAATTCATAACCATTTTTTGTGCCGTCTGCATCAATAGAGTTTAAACAAATTTCTCCTGCTCCTAAACGTTCTACTTCTTTGGCCCACCAAAGGGCATCTATTCCCATTGGTTTGCGGCCTCCATGAATAACGACCTCATATCCAGATGGTATTTTTTTAGAAACAGGGACTTTTAATACATCCATGCCAACTACAATACATTGGGAACCAAATGCCTCTGCTCCTTCAGAGATAAGAGAAGGATTTTTTACTGCTGCAGAGTTAATAGAAATTTTTTCTGCTCCTGCTAAAAGAACGTTGCGCATATCTTTAACAGAAGAAATACCTCCTCCTACTGAAAAGGGGATAAAAATTTGAGAAGCTACCTTTTCTACTACTTTTAACATAATGCCTCTGCCTTCATGAGAGGCAGTAATATCATAAAATACTATTTCATCAGCTCCTTGTTCATAATAAATGCGAGCTGTTTCTACAGGATCGCCGATATCTACGTTCCCTTTAAACTTTATACCCTTAGTAAGCTTGCCGTCTCTTACATCAAGACAAGGGATTACTCTTTTACTAAGCATTTTTTATTCTCCGTGCATAGTTGTAGAAATTTTCTAATAATTTTAGTCCAGGACGGCCACTTTTTTCAGGATGAAACTGAACAGCCCAAAGCCTATCTTTGCCAAGCACTGAGCAAAATTCCAGACCATATTTAGTAGTACCCAGAATAAAATTTTTTTCAGGTGCAGGATAATATGAATGGACAAAATAAAATTCAGCTTTAGATTCTATATTGTCAAATAAAATACATTCTTGTTTTAAAGAAACACTATTCCATCCCATGTGTGGAATGTTTATATAATTCCCATCTTGATCTTTTAAATCAGGAGAAAATCTTTTGCATTTACCAGGAATTAAACCCAAAGTTTTGGTATTATTTTCTTCACTAACTTCTAGAACTATTTGAGAGCCAAGACATATTCCTAATATTGGGATGGAGTTGTCTTTTGCTTGATGTAAAACTTTGTCTAGATTGTTTTCAATTAGATTAGACATTGCAGAGCCAGCAGCTCCAACCCCTGGAAAAATAATAGCTTGGCTGTTTAAAATGGTAGTAGGATCTTTGGTTATAATATTAGGAATATTTAAATAGTCTAAGGCTCTTTTGACACTCGTTAAGTTACCTGCTTCATAATTAATAATAGCAATCATAAAGTTCTCCATGAATATTAATCTATCAAACTGTCTCTGGATTCTGCAAATTTTAAGGAGATTTTGAGAAATGTTCTCTCTACTGAATAAAAAGCGTCAACTAAGACAGGGTCAAAATGTTTACCCCGTTCAGAAAGAATATACTGAACACATTGTTCATGTTCAAGAGGTTCTTTATAGCATTTTTTACTTCGCATGGTATCATATACATCTACAATTGCCATAATACGAGCGCTAAGAGGAATGTTTTCTGCTTTTAATCCTTTGGGATAACCAGTGCCGTCGAATCTCTCATGATGGTATAAAATAATTTCCATGGCAAGTTTTAAAAACAAAGAATTAGGGAATTTAGTTTTAGCAATATTAATTATTTTTGCCCCATATAAACAGTGTTCTTTAATAATTTCAAACTCTTGTTCAGTTAATTTTCCTTTCTTAAATAAAATGTTTTGAGGTACAGCGACCTTACCAATATCATGGACAATAGATGCCTTTACTAGATTCTCAATATATTCTTGAGTTAGGATTTTTCGGTATTTAGTGTATTTTTTTAGGTGTTGAGCTAGATGATATATGTAATGTTTTGTTCTTTCCAAATGTTTTTCTATGCCAGACTCTTTGTTTTCTGCTTGATAAGCAAGTGCTTCTATTAAAGCTATATCTTCATTTGTTGTCTGTTCTAGTTTGTTTTTATATATCTTATAAGAGATAAATAAAGTAATTCCAAAAATAATAAATATAATTATTAATGCTAAAGCCATATATTCTTGGTAAGGCAATATTATAGTTAAAAACTTATTTTTGAGTTTATTGTTTTTGAAGATAGATATTATACATAGTGTTTTATTGTTTATATCAACTGTATTATAAAAGAGGGTAACATCTTTTTTTAGAGAAAATATTTTTTTATCTTTAAAAAACACTTGCTCATAAAAATTAGTGGATAATTTAAGGGGAGAGATATTAGTTTTTGAGATAATGCTAAAGGAAGGAGGTTCTAAGATAATTACATCTTTAGCTTGTAAAATATTTTTTATTTGAGATGCAAGTTGAGAAGAGGAATTTGAAAAAAGATTGAATTTTAACTTTAATATTGAATTGATTTGTGTGCCAATTGAGCTATGTTGGTTTTTTAGGAAATTGGAATAGATATAAGAAGTTAATTGGCTTTGACTATACCAAATTAAAAGTGAGCTAAAGAGAATAGCAAAAATATAAATAAAAAGAATTTTTCTAAAAAAACTTGTTTTCATAAATTTTGAGTATAACTTAAAATAAGTTTAGGGTAAAGGTTATTTTTTCTTTTTTTGCTTAAAAACTAAGAGAAGTATTTTTTTAGGGTTTGATATATTTTTTCTAAGGTATAAGGTTTTTTAATATAAGTTAATACTCCTAGTTTTAGAGCTTGTTCAATTTTTTCAGTTTCAGCATACCCTGTTACCAAGATAATTTTTTGTTCAGAGTCGATTTTTAATATTTTTTCAGCAATATCAATACCATTCTCATTTTCAAGTAATACATCGAGCATGATAAGGTCAAATGATTTATTTTGGAGTTTATCGAAAGTTTCTTGCCCATTTGTAGCTGTTTCTACTTTACAAGAAAATTCTTCTAAAACAGTTTTTGCCAAATCTCGTTGTTCTTTTTTATCATCAACAACAAGCACTTTTAAGTTATAGGCTGGCAAATATTGTAAGTTTACATTAGAGTTTTTGGGAATAGTAGGTATTTTTTCTTTGCTTAGAGGTAAGTAAAAGGAAAATATTGTTCCTTTACCCAATTTACTTTTAACATCAATGTATCCCTTCATATCTTTTATAACATTCCAGATGACAGTTGTTCCTAGCCCCGTACCGCTTTGCCCTAAAGGTTTTTGGCTAAAAAAAGGCTCAAAAATGTGTGATAGTACTTGGGGAGAAATACCTTTTCCTGTGTCCTCGATAGATAGGTAAACATATTCGCCAGCAGGGATTGTTTCATACCCTTGAAGAGTTTCTTTTAACCTTATCACTTTTAATGTTATTTTAACTTCACCTTGACTATCAATGGCTTCTACACTGTTTTTTATAGTGTTGAAAATAGCCTTCATTAAGAGAGTTTTATTCCCTTTAATTGGAGCTTTTAAATCAGAATGTGGCCATTTTAGTTTAATTTTAGGATAATGGGTTAATATTTTTTGTATTTCTGGTGAATTTTGACATTCTTTTATTACCTCACTTAAATTTAATGTTTCTTGAGTTGGTAAGTTGCGTCTAGCTAAGGTTAAAAGGTCTTCTACAAGGGTTGCAGCGCGGAGAGCCGAATCTTTAATAGTTGTAAGAGGTTTGTTGAGATCACTGTTACGCGGTAGTTTTCTTTGAAGTATTTCAGGATAGAGAACAAGAGAAGAGAATAAATTATTTAGTTCGTGAGCGACTGTACCTGCTAAGAGCCCTGTGGTTTTTAATTTTTCTGCTTGGCGAAGTTCATGTTCTAATTCTTTATATTTAGTAATATCAATTAAAATTTCAAGGATGCAGCTTTCCCCTTCGTAGTCAATTTCTATTGCTTTTTTTAGGCAAAATATTTTTTGTCCTTGTTTAGAGAGTAGTTCTACCTCTAATAGATCTAAATCTTTATCAAAATCTTGGAGATCTATTTCTGTAGTTGGTTGGCAAATGTAATGCGAACATTTTTTTGACTGTAATTCTTTTAGAGAATAATTAGTCATTTTAAGAAAGTTAGAGTTTGTCCATAGAATTTGGTTATCTTTTTTTCTAATTAAAACGATTCCTAGTGGTAAATTTTCTAAGATAGTATTAAGGGTTTTCTTCTTTTTATTTTCTTCTTCTAAAAGATTTTTTATTTTATCTAATAGGGTGTTGATAGAAGAGATTAAAGTGAAGGTTTCTCGACTTTTAGGTTGTAGAGTTATTTTTTCAAATTTAGATGGTGATACTAGTGTGGGCAGACTTTTTACTAGAAGGTGCAAATCTTGAAGTATATTTTTTTGTAAAAAGAAAGCAAAGCCTAAAAAGATTACTATAGTTAGGACCACCATACTACCTGTGAAAAAAAGCTGTAATTTTTTAAATTGAAGGTGAAGATTTCTAGGCAAGATTGTTTGGAGCAGTATATATTGTTTTTCTCCCTGAGCTGAAAGAAGGGTGGCAACTTTCATCTTTAAATCTGAAATAAATTCTACTTGTTTAAAATTTTTGTTTTTGGCTGGTAATATTTTTAAAAGAAAATGATATTTTTTAAAGAAAACACTTAAATCTTGAGGAGTTATAATTCTAGCTAGAACTACAGTACCTCTAATAGGACCTTGAAAATCACTAGTAACGATTGGAGAACCTGTAAAAATGATTAACCCCTGAGAAGAATAGAAATAATCTCCCCACGCTTTAGTGTGAGGAAAATCAACTTTTTGGGTTTTAATGAATTTAGAAAGAAATTCTAAAAAATCTATTGGGAGAGAAATCTCTGTTTTTTGATAAATATCTATTGCCTTATAATAGAGAAGTTTGCCTTTTGCGTTATAGTACATTATTGCATTTGTTTGAAGGGCGGTGAAGCTGTCTGGCATAAGATTGCGAGAAACATAGTCAGGACTTAAATTATAGATAAAATCATACGTTTCATCCCAGGCTGCCCAATCAATTGCATATCCTTTAAGGTGTTCTTTGATCCCTTCAAGCCATTCTTTAGCCACGTTGATTTGTTTGATGGCTTGATTTTTTTCCAGACTTTGAAAAGTAGAGAAAAAAGTTCCTTGAATAAGAAGAAGAGTTCCTACAAAGAGAAGAATGCTGGTAATTATCCAGAAAATTATAATTTTGCGTCGGATCGATAACATACTGGAAGTTCTGCCTAGCTTATTTTAAACACAAAGTAAATATTATTTTTACCTAAAGCTAAGGCTTTGTTTTTTATGCTTTTGAACTCTTTTTTATATAAATATAAAAAAATTTTCTTTTAAAAAAAGAGAGAATGTTTTTATATTTTTTAAATATTTACAAAAATAAAATTAAAAAGGAGGTTCGTGATGATATATAAGTCTGTATTAGATATAATTGGTTGTACTCCTATGGTATATTTAAATTCTTTATCTCATAAATGTAAATCTAAGATAATTGCAAAATTAGAATATTTTAACCCAGGAGGTTCTGTAAAAGATCGTATTGCTAAACATATTCTTATAAAAGCAAGAGAAGAAGGGAAAATAGACCAAAATACTTTAATTGTAGAAGCAACAAGTGGGAATACCGGAATAGGACTTGCTTTAGTTTGTAGTATGTTGGGTTTGAATTTAGTTATTGTGATGCCTGAAAATATGAGTACAGAAAGGCAACGGCTTTTAAGAAAACTAGGAGCTAAGCTTATTTTAACGCCTAAAGAACAAGGCATGCAAGGAGCAGTAAATAAAGCTCAAACCATTTGTAAAGAGGAAAAGAATGTGTTTTTAGTCTCTCAGTTTGAAAATTTGTATAATGTTGAAGCCCATTATTTGTTTACAGCAAAAGAAATATGGGAAGACACTAATGGTCAGATAGATATATTTGTGGCAGGGGTTGGCTCTGGAGGTACTATTACAGGGGTAGGTAAAAGATTAAAAGAGTATAAACCTACAATTCAAGTATATGCGGTGGAACCAGCTAATTCTGCTGTATTGTCTGGAGGTGAAGCTGGATCCCATTTAATTCAAGGTATTGGGGCGGGTTTTGTGCCTAAAATTTTTGATGCGAGTATAGTTGATGGTGTTATTAAGGTAAGAGATGAAGATGCTTTGGATATGGCTTCTTGGTTGATAGCAAAAGAAGGTATTATGGCAGGAATTTCTTCAGGAGCAAATTGCTGGGCAGCTGTAGAACTGGCTAAAATTGCAGAAAATAAAGGAAAAAACATAATTTTTCTTGCGTGTGATACTGCAGAGAGGTATTTAAGCACTATTCTTTTTGAGGAAAAGAACAATGGATAAAGAAAAATTTCAAAAAATAGTTTTTTCTTTGGTTGAAAAAGAATTTTTTTCAAAAAGTAGAATCGCAGTAGAAAAAAATAGGCCACTGCCTTCTGTTCCTGTTTTAAAAAGCATAGTAGAAGAATTAAGGTCAATTTTGTTTCCTGGATATTTTGGGCCGTGTTATGTAGATGAGAAAACAAAAGCTTATTATCTTGGAGCAAGCTTGGACAAGGTATATAGGGCATTAAAAGAACAGATATTATGTGGAGCTTGTTTTGTTTGTGCAGAAAAAAAAGAGAATTGTGAACAATGTGAGCAAGATGCTGAATTAATAGCGCAGAAGTTTTTAGAAAGTTTACCAACTATAAGAGAATTGTTAGTAAGTGATGTGATGGCTGCCTATGTAGGTGATCCAGCAGCCAAAACTCCAGGAGAAGCTATTTTTTGTTATCCCTCGGTCAGAGCTCTTACTAACTATCGTTTAGCTCATGCTTTACATAAACTCGGAGTAAAAATAATTCCAAGAATAATTACAGAAATGGCCCACTCTGAGACAGGCATAGATATTCATCCTGGCGCAGAAATAGGCAAGAGTTTTTTTATTGATCATGGAACAGGAACGGTTATTGGAGAGACATGTATTATTGGTAATAATGTAAGAATTTATCAAGGAGTTACTTTAGGAGCAAAAAGTTTCCCTAAAGACGAAAAAAATATGTTAGTAAAAGGTCTTCCTAGACATCCTATTGTAGAAGATGAAGTTATTATTTATGCAGGAGCTACTATTTTAGGCAGAGTTACCATTGGGAGAGGCTCAATTATAGGAGGTAATGTTTGGATTACCCATGATGTTGCTCCTGGAACTGTTGTAAGACAAGCTAAGAGAGAAAATTATAAATTAATAAATGGGGAAGAAAAATAATTTTATTAAAAAATTAAAGGGTTATAAGGAGGAGAATGAAAGAACTTACCTTAGAATTTCAGGATACTAGGCTGTTGGTAGATTTATTTGGTCCTTTGGGAAGTCATTTAGATATTATTCATAAAACTACTGGAGTGACTTTAGAAAATAGAGGAAACACTATCTTACTTAAATGTAAAAATAAAGAAAATTTGCTTTGGGCAAAAAAATGTTTGTTAGAACTCTATAATCTCTTAAAACGGGGTTATAAGATTTATCCAGAAGACGTAGAATCTTCTTTAAAGGTTTTAGCTAAGGACAAAAAGGCAGATTTACATAGTTTTTTTAAAGAAGAGATTTTAACAGTTGCTGGGAAAAAGGTTATATCCCCACGTACTATTAGTCAGAAAAGATATTTAAAAGCGATTAAGCAAAGGGACTTGGTATTTGCTATTGGACCTGCAGGTACAGGAAAAACTTATTTAGCAGTAGCAGTGGCAGTGTCTCATTTTTTGCAACATAAGGTAAAAAGAATCATTTTAACTCGTCCTGCTGTGGAAGCTGGAGAAAGGCTTGGTTTTTTACCTGGAGACTTGGTTCAAAAAGTCAATCCATATTTACGACCTCTTTATGATGCATTGAATGATATGCTTGACTTTAAAAAAGTCCAAGAAATGTTGGATAGTGGTCAAATAGAAGTAGCTCCACTGGCATTTATGCGGGGAAGAACTTTAAATAATGCCTTTATAATTTTAGATGAGGCCCAAAACACTACATCTGAGCAAATGAAAATGTTTTTAACTCGTATGGGCTTTAATTCTAAAATGGTAGTTACTGGAGATATTACCCAGGTTGATTTACCAGATAAAAAATCTGGTTTAATAGAAGCTATAGATGTTCTCTCTGATTTGAATGATGTTGAATTTATTTATTTTGATCAAAAAGACGTGATAAGACATAAACTGGTTGGGAGAATTGTAGAGGCATACGATAAATTTACGGGAAAGGTTAATGGTAAAGGTAATAGTTAAAACAAATTTATTAGGATTAATTATTTGTAAGACAGAAATCAAAAGGGGATTTACATTTATTTTTGATTTTTTAAATTTACATAAAGATGTACAAATAGATTTAATTTTGTGTAATGATAATTTTATTAAGTCTTTGAATGAGAAATTCCTAAACTGTATAGGACCTACCAATGTATTGAGTTTTCCTCTGGGAGATGAATTTAATTTAGGTGATATTGTAGTAAGTATTCCTGCTGTAATTAGGGAATCTTTTTTATATAAGCAAGAAAGGATAGAACATTTTTGGAGATTGGTATGTCATGGTATATTGCATCTTTTAGGATATGAACATGGTCCAGAAATGTTTGTTCTTACTGATGATATGGTAGAAAAATTATATTTGTTGCAAAACAGCAATGATTCGAAATATAATCGTCAGTACAGTTTATAATTTGAATATAGGTTTTTTATATGTCTAAAAAAAACAAATATAAAATTTTAATTGTTTTGCCTTTTTATGGCGGCTCTCTTCCAATAGGGCGTTTTGCAGCCAATGGTCTTAAGCAACTCGGTCATTTAGTAGAGGTTTTTGAGTCTCCTCTTTTCTATTCTGCATTTCAAGGTTTAAAAAAATTAAGAATAGGCTCTAATAGGCTAGAATATTTGGAGCAGAGTTTTATCCAGGTAGTATCTCAGGCTATTTACGCAAAAATAGAAGAATTTTCTCCTTCTTTAGTGTTAGCCTTAGCTCAAGCTCCCCTTACTCGCCAAATACTTTTGAAGTTAAAAAAGCAAGGTGTTCCCACAGCAATGTGGTTTGTAGAAGATTTCAAACTTTTTACTTATTGGAGGGCTTTTGCTCCTTTGTATGATTTTTTTGCGGTAATACAAAAAGAACCTTTTTTTCAAGGATTAAGAAATATTGGAGTAAAAAATTTTTGCTATTTACCCTTGGCTTGTTGTCCTGAGATTCATAAACCTCTTGTTTTAAATTCTATTGAAAAAAAACGATATGGAAGCGATATTTCCTTTATGGGAGCAGGTTATCCTAATAGAAGAAAAGCCTTTATTGAGCTTTTAGATTATGATTTTAAAATTTGGGGAACTGAGTGGGAAGGTGAAACAAGTTTAGAACCATTAGTTCAAGAAGAAGGGAGAAGATTAGAGCCTGAAGAAATAGTAAAAATTTTTAATGCTACTAAGATTAATTTAAATTTGCATTCAAGCATAAAATCATCTCAATTAGTGAGCAAAGGAGACTTTGTAAATCCTAGAACTTTTGAGATAGCTGGATGTAGAGGTTTTCAGTTAGTTGATGAGAGAAGTTTGCTTTCAGAATTATTTAAGCCTGAAGAAGAGATTATAACATTTAGCTCTATAGAAGATTTAAAGAAAAAAATAGACTTTTTCTTAGAACACGAGGACAAACGTAATGAAATAGCAGCAGCGGCTTATTCTAGAGCTATATCTGAACATACTTATTCTCATCGAATGGAAAGATTCCTTGACTTTATTGCTAATAAGACCAATCTTTCTTATGTTCGGGGAGATTCTTTAAGCGAAGTTGACTTGCCAGAAGATTTAAGAGACGAGTTAGAAGAGTTTTTAGCTCATTTAGGATTAAACATAAATAGTGAGTTTGAAGAAGTTATTCATCGTTTACGTCAGGAGAATGGCGAGCTTTCTCCTATAGAAGCTGCTTTGCTTTTTTTAGATGAGTGGAAAAAACAGTATTTAAAAAATAAATAATTTTACAAATTTTTTAAAGAAGAATTTAAAAAATATATTAAAATATGGGGAAAATAATTAAACTATATTTGGATAATTGTTGCTTTAATCGACCATTTGACGATCAATCGCAAATTAGAATTAGACTTGAGACAGAAGCTAAACTAAAAATTCAAGAAGAAATTAGAGCAGGAAGGCTTTATTTAGTTTGGTCATATATTTTAGATTATGAAAATTATAAAAATCCCTTTCAGGAAAGAAAAATACGAATAAGCAAATGGAAGAAATATGCAATAGAGGATATAGAAGAAAATTATACAGTTATAAAACTTGCAAAAGATATAAATAAAAAAGGATTTCATAAAATTGATTTCTTACATATTGCGTGTGCAATAGTTTCTAATTGTGAATATTTTTTAACGACTGATGATTATATTCTTAAACGTGCAAATTTATTGTCTGATATAAAAATTAATGATCCAATAAATTTTATAAGGGAGACTGTTTTATGATTACTGATACAGAGATTAAATTAAAAGGTTTGCAAGTTCTTGTAAAATATCTTGGAGATGTTGAAGCAGAGCGATTTATTGCGTTGATTCAGCGAGAACCATTTGATTATACGGCATGGAGGAAGCAAAGCTTAGATGAAGATTTATCTATAGAAGAAATTAGTCAAAAAGCAATGGAATTAAGAAAAGATAGTGTTGGATAATCAAGCATCTTATTAGTATTAATAAAATTTAAAAATAAAATAAGGAGATTTAATGTATAAGCCAAAATTTCGTATATGCCCTGAAGGTGCTATTTATCTTATTTGGTTGGGTTTTTTAACAATTCTTTTAGCTCTATGGGGCTTTAAATTTGGAAGTTTTTTATTATTTATTTTGTTTAGTTTGGTTTTAAATTTTTTTAGAGATCCATATAGAGTTGTGCCTCAGGAAGAGGGAGTTGCTGTTTCTCCTGCTGATGGCAAGGTGGTAAAGATCTGGAAGGATAAATGTCCTTTTACTGGAGAAGAAAAGCAAGTTATTTCAGTATTTATGAATATTTTTAATGTGCATGTGAATAGAAGTCCTGTTTCAGGTGAGTTAAAAGATTTAAAATATATCCCAGGTAAATTTTTTAATGCTTCTTTGGATAAAGCTTCAAAAGATAATGAAAGAAATTTACTGCATATCGAAGATGAGGAAGGTAATTTATGGACAGTTGTTCAAATTGCTGGCCTCGTGGCTAGACGAATAGTGTGTTTTTGGAAGATTGGGGAAAAGGCAAAGCGAGGTGAACGTTTTGGTCTAATTAAATTTGGTTCTAGACTTGACGTTTATTTGCCATCCTCTTATGAACCTAGAGTAGAGATAGGGGATAAAGTTTTAGCTGGTGCAAGCATTTTAGCCAAAAAACGTAATGAATAGTAATCTTGGACCTAAACATAAGTCTTTATATGTCTTGCCAAACTTGCTTACCACAGCCAGTTTGTTTGCTGGTTTTTGGGGTATGTTATTGGCCATTAATGGGGCTTTTGAACAAGCAGCTCTTGCAATTTTGATTAGTTGTTTTTTTGATGGTATTGATGGGAAAGTGGCAAGACTTACTAGAGCAAGTTCTGACTTTGGAATTCAGTATGATTCTTTAGCAGATTTGGTTGCCTTTGGAGTAGGACCTGCCTTGCTGGTTTATTTATGGCAAACTCATGTGTTTGGACGTATAGGAATAATGGTAAGTTTTTTGTTTTTGGCTTGTGGTGCTTTAAGACTTGCTCGCTTTAACCTTCAAGCAAAAGTTAGTTCTAAAAAGTTTTTTATTGGATTACCAATTCCAGCAGCTGCGTGTACCTTGGCAACTTTTATTTTATTTCACCCATATATTGGATTTATACCTTCAATATGGATGGCTCGATTAACCTTGGGTTTGACTTTTTTATTAGCTTTAACTATGGTTAGTAAAATTAAATATGCCTCTTTTAAAGATGTAGAAATGGCGCGAGCTCATCCTTTTACAAGTACGGTGTTAGTTATTTTTCTTTTTGCTTTGATAGCCTCAGAACCTAAGTTTCTGGGGTTTGTATTTTTTATTTTGTATGTATTTTCTGGATATTTCTACACCTTAATTTTCCTACCTCTAAGAAAATCTAACCTACGAGAGTTCCACAAGGAACTCTCGTAAGCTATTTTAACCCCACATAAGCATATTCTTTTTTTAGTAAAACTTAAAACAAGGAGGTACTCCTAATGGATAGAGTATATATTTTTGACACAACTTTGCGTGATGGAGAACAGTCTCCTGGTGCTACCATGAATTTACAAGAAAAGGTGCGCATGGCAAAACAACTGGAAAAATTAGGTGTTGATATTATAGAAGCGGGTTTTCCTGCTGCAAGTAGCGGAGATTTTGAGGCAGTAAAAGAAATCTCCAAGGCAGTGAAAAATGTTCAAGTGGCTGGTCTTTGCAGAGCTGTAAAAAAGGATATTGAATTGGCATACGAGGCAGTGAAGGATAGTCCTTTGCCTCGTATTCATACTTTTATAGCAACTTCAGATATTCATTTAAAATATAAGCTTAGAAAGAATAGAGAACAGGTCTTAGATCTGGTAAAAGAAGCTGTGGGTTTTGCTTCTAGTTTATGTTCAAATGTAGAGTTTTCAGCAGAAGATGCTTCAAGATCTGATTGGGATTATTTAGTAGAGGTTTTTAATGTCGCAGTAGAAGCTGGGGCAAAGGTGTTAAATGTTCCTGATACAGTTGGTTATACTCAACCTGGAGAGTTTTTTGAACTTATTCAATTTTTGTTAAAAAAGGTAAAACGAACCGAAGATGTTGTATTTAGCGTGCATTGTCATAATGATTTAGGCCTTGCTGTTGCCAATACTTTAGCAGCTTTAAGAGCAGGTGCAAGACAAGCAGAAGTAACTATTAGTGGGATTGGAGAAAGAGCAGGCAATGCAGCTTTAGAAGAAGTGGCAATGAATTTGACAGTACGTAAGGATTATTATCAGCTTGAGACCAATATTAATACAGAACAAATTTATCCTTCTTGTAGATTACTTTCTAGAATTATTGGACAGCCTATATACCCTTACAAGCCCATTGTAGGAGCCAATGCTTTTGCTCATGAGTCTGGTATTCATCAAGATGGAGTTTTAAAGCATAGAGCCACCTATGAAATAATGACACCTCAAAGCGTTGGCAAAACTTCTTCTGATATTATTCTTGGTAAGCATTCTGGAAGACATGCAGTAAAAAATAAATTAGAAGAATTGGGTTATTCTCTTACAGAGGAACAGTTAGAAAAAGTTTTTCAAGTAATAAAACAGCTTGCAGATAAGAAAAAACAAATTTTTGAAGAAGATGTAGAAGCCGTAGTTTTAGAAGAAATATTTCGTTTGCCTGATAAATATAAATTAAAATATCTTAGCGCTATTTCTGGAAATATGGCCATACCCACTGCAGTATTAGAAATGGAAATAGATGGGGAAGAAAAAAAACTTGCAGAGTTTGGTGTAGGACCTATTGATGCGGTATTTAATACCATCTGTCGAATTGTGAAGAGAAAACCTAAATTGTTGCGTTATTCTGTAAACGCTATTACAGGTGGTACAGATGCTCAAGGGGAGGTAACAGTTCGTTTAGAAGAAAGAGGCATTACTGCTGTGGGACGGGCTTCTGATCCTGATATTATTGTTGCTAGTGCAAAAGCTTATATTAATGCCTTGAATAGACTGGTTAAAAAAGAGGAGGAAAAAAATAATGGGTAAAACCCTTGCACAAAAAATATTGCAGGCTCATACAGAAGAGGAAATAAAATCTTTTGGCCAGATAGTTCAAGTTCAGGTAGATAAAGTTTTGGCCAATGATATTACCGCGCCTTTAGCTATTGAGTCTTTTAATAAGATGGGAGCCAAAGAAGTTTTTGATACAGAAAAAATAATTTTAGTGTGTGATCATTTTACGCCTAATAAGGATATTAAATCTGCAGAACAAGTAAAAAAGGTGCGCGAATTTGCTAAGAGACAGGGTATTGTTCACTATTATGAAGGAGGAAATGTTGGCGTAGAACATGCCTTGCTCCCAGAATTAGGCTTGGTTGGACCTTGGGAAATTATTGTGGGAGCAGATAGTCATACCTGTACTTATGGAGCCTTAGGTGCATTTGCCACTGGTCTTGGTTCTACAGACATTGCTTATGCTATGGCTTTTGGGGAAACATGGTTTAAAGTGCCTGAGAGTATTTTAGTAAAGGTAGAAGGTAAATTGCCTTTATTTGTTACGGGAAAGGATATAGTTTTATTTTTAATTGGTAAAATTGGAGTTGATGGGGCTTTATATAAGGCTTTGGAGTTTACGGGCAATGCTATAGCAAATTTAGATATAGAACAAAGAATGACTATCGCTAATATGGCAATTGAAGCAGGCGGAAAAGCAGGGATTTTTGCTGCAGATGATAAAACTTTGGCTTATACCCAAAAAGCAGGAAGAAAAGATAGAGTTCTTTCTTTGGATGAAGATGCTGAATATGTTCAACGAATTGAATTTAGAGCCGAAGATTTGCAACCTGTTGTGGCTTGTCCTCATTTGCCAGAAAATGTCCGTAATGTGGACGAATTGAAAAATGTAAAAATAGATCAAGTTGTTTTAGGTTCTTGTACTAATGGAAGAATTACAGATTTAAGACAAGCAGCTGAAATTATAAAAGGACATAAAGTGGCGAAGGGAGTTAGATTTATTGTACTTCCTGCCACACCTCTTATTTATAAACAAGCCTTAAAAGAAGGTCTTTTGGAAATATTTTTAGAAGCTGGTGCAGTAATTGGCCCACCTACTTGTGGCCCCTGTCTTGGAGGACATATGGGTATTTTAGCTGGAGGAGAACGTTGTTTGGCTACAACTAATCGTAATTTTAAAGGCAGAATGGGAAGTCTAGAGAGTGAAGTCTATCTTGCAAGTCCTTATGTTGCTGCAGCTTCAGCTGTTACTGGTTGTATAACTAACCCTCAAGAGATAAAAGGAGAAACAGATGCAATATAAAGGTTTTGCCTTAAAGATAGGAGATCATATAGATACAGATGCTATTATTCCTGCCCGCTTTTTAGTTACTACTGATCCTAAAGAATTGGGAAAGCATTGTTTGTGTGGTTTAGAAGAAAATTTTAGAGAAAAAATTGGGTCCAATACTATTTTAGTTGCAGGTAAAAATTTTGGTTGTGGGTCTTCACGCGAACATGCTCCCTTAGCAATTTTAGGAGCAGGAATAAAATTAGTTATTGCTCATAGTTTTGCAAGAATTTTTTATCGCAATGGCTTTAATATGGGGTTATTATTGCTAGAGATAGGAGAGAAAATAAGTGAGATTCAATCAAAAGATGAACTAGAAATTATTCCATCTACAGGAATAATAAAGAATTTAACTAAAAATTTAAATATTCAAATTAATCCTGTACCACCATTTATGCAAAAAATATTGGAGGCTGGAGGACTTATTCCTTTTGCCCAAAAAAGATTACAGGGAGAGTAAACTATGGAGTTAAAGATATGTGTTTTGCCAGGAGATGGAATTGGGCCAGAGGTGGTTAGAGAAGGGATAAAAGTTTTACAAGCTATTAGTAAAAAATATGGCCATAAGTTAATCCTGGAAGAAGCTCTTATCGGAGGGGCAGCCCTTGATAAAGAAGCTGATCCTTTGCCAGAAGATACAGTGTTTAAATGCAAAGATTCGCAAGCAGTTTTACTTGGGGCTGTTGGAGGGCCTAAATGGGATAATTTACCCCGAAATCTTCGCCCTGAAAGTGGACTTTTGGGTATTAGAAAAAAATTAGATTTATTTGCTAATATTAGACCAGTTAAACTTTTGCCAGCTCTTCAGCAGGCAAGTGTGTTGCGTCAAGATATTGTAGCAAAAGGTATAGATTTAGTTGTTATAAGAGAATTAACTAGTGGGATTTATTTTGGAGAACCAAAGGGTATTTTTGAAGAAAAAGGAGAAAAAATTGGTCTTAATACCATGCGTTATACAGAGAAAGAAGTTCAGAGAGTAGCGAGACTCGCCTTTGAGACAGCACTAAGACGAAAAAAAAAGGTTACCTCTGTGGATAAGGCTAATGTGTTAGAAGTATCTCAGCTATGGAGAGATGTGGTTTGTGAAGTGGCAAAAGAATATCCAGAAGTGGAATTAGAGCATTTGTATGTGGACAATGCAGCTATGCAACTTGTAGCTAGACCTTATAGTTTTGATGTTATCGTGACTTCAAATTTATTTGGAGATATTTTATCTGATGAGGCAGGAGTTATTACTGGATCTTTGGGTACTTTACCTTCTGCATCCTTAAATGAGCAAAAATTAGGATTGTATGAACCTATTCACGGTTCAGCCCCTGATATTGCAGGTAAAGATATTGCAAACCCTATAGCGACTATTTTATCTGTAGCAATGTTGTTAGAATACTCTTTTGGTTTAAAAGAAGAAGCAAACGCAATAGAACAAGCTGTGGAAAAAACATTGGGATTTGGTTATCGTACTTTAGATATTTTTAGAGAAGGGCAAAAAAAAGTCACTTGTTCTCAAATGGGTGATTTTATTGCTATGCAAGTATAAGATAGAGAAAATTATTAAAAAGGCTCTTTGAGCAAAATAATATTTTAATTGCTTAAAGAGCCTTTTTGTTTTCTTTATTAATGTTGTTAATTAGCGATTTTAAATGAAGTTTGAATAGAGAATAGAATTTTTTTCGTAATATAAGTCCTAAACCAATAGCACTTAACCCCAAGATAAATAGACTTATAGTTAGCCAAAGTTGAAAGGTACTACTTCCTAATAAGTTGCAGGGATAAGGTCCGTTAATAATCCAAAGATAACGTTGATAATTCCCATGTACCAGACAATATATTATTAAGGGCAATATTAAACAAAATGCTCCAAAACATAATATTAAAGAAGATAATATATCAAGTATTATAATAAATGGATTGAACATAATAGAATGAGAATTAATAATATTGAAGGTTATTTGTCAAGATATGTATACTTCATGCTTATTATATTTTTAAGTGTTTTTTGTAAATAACTTCAAAATATTTGATTTAGTGAAATAGAAAAGACAAGTGCACCCATTATAATTTTTAAAGTTGTTTTTATATTTTAGTTTTTTATTCAACTATTTTATAACCTGCTGATTTTAGAGAGGGCTTTGTATAGATAAATAACATTTCAACTGGTTCTGAAAATGGATTGTAAAACCAGTGTACAGCTCCTCTAGGAATAAACATAGTATCACCTTCTTTCATTTCTACTTCAGTGTCATTAACCCCGCTTATTCCTTTTCCTGAAAGTATGTAAATTATTTCCTCAGCATTTGGATGAATATGTTTTTTATGAGATGAAGTTTTAGGTGCAAATTTGCAATATGCAAAGGTTATATCTTCAGCACCTACTGTATCTTTATCTACGAGTACAATTCTTTTAGCATTATTAAGGTCTTTAATTGGTTCATTTCGCCCATCTTGAAGATTAAGTACATATTTCATAGATTCCTCCTGGAAAACAATAAACTTTTTAGGGTGCACTTGCTATTTTATGTATTAATTTTATAACACATATTCATTATATTCATTTTCGCAAGGTGGGCCAAACGCAATATACATCTTTTTTTCTTTGGGAATCATAATAATTGAAGCTTTAGAACTTGATATCATACTGTCTGGTTTTGTTTTGTTAACATGTCTACAAATAGATTCTGGATAGTTTTTATGATCTCTTAATATATCCATCATCACTCCTGCTGTAATTGTTCCATAGTTGCTAAGGATTAATTTTTTCATACGGTTAGCCCGAGCATAGGAACAAGGCATTATTTGTTTACTCCAATCATTTTTTTTATATATTTCTGTTTCATAATGATTAGCGTGTATAAGTATATTTTGTTGAGGCCTGATTTCTGTATAGTGATTGGAAATACTCTCCAAACCGATTATATTACCATTTGTATCAGCTATATGAAAGTAAGCATACCCTTTGGCTGTTTTTTTTAAAGTTTGTACGGCATCTTTAATAGTTTTGTTACGCATAATTTTTGGAAGATAAAAGCCAATGGGTATAATAGGGCTAATATTTTGTGGTTTATTGATTGTCATGTTTGTGCAATTAGCAAGGCCATCTTTTGTTAGATGATAGTAAGGAACGCCACAAAGGAAGACAGAAAGAGTTTCTGGAGCGTTGGTATATTTTATTTTGAGAAGATCAACTGGAGCGTTTGGATGCCAGTCTATATTTTGTCCTAAAATAGTTTTATTATTTTTTGTTGCATTTCCTGTAACAGCAAAGGAAGTACACATAGGAATAATTAGTTGATAGGTAAACATAATTTCAATCATACAGCGCAGTGCAAAAGCCTCCTCAAACGCAACCTTAGCCCCATCTGCTTGCCCCTTAATCATTTTGATTTCGTTAGGAGCAAATTTTTTTACATCTTCTAAAAAGGTTAAGGCAGCATCTATGATATTTTTTTTGCTACTTTGCCAGGGCTTGTTTTGAAAGATATTGTAAAAGAGTTGGACCGAGTTTTGTATATTATCTGCACATGCTTCACCATATTGTCGTCCAATTGCATAGTGGCTTCCCTTACATTCAATAAAATTTAATTTGTTATTTTTCATTTATTGTACCTCTAGATTATTTGATAAGCTTTTAAGCCTTATCTTGAGCTTTTGTATTGGAAAAATGCGACAAATGTAAAAATAAAGAAGTAGATTATTAAAAAAAAATTATATGTTACTAAAGTTGATGGAATACACAGTTATCTTCTATTGATTTAAGACAATAGGGGATAAAATGGCTTAGGTTTTCTTTTTTTTGAATATTTTTTTGAATATATTTAAACCAGCTTGGCAGTTTTCCTGTTAATTCTTTAAAGTCCTTAATAAAGTGAGATTGATCTGAATAACCTGTAAAATAGGCAAGATCTGCAAAAGTATCTGAATAGCCTTTGAATAGGCTTCCCAATACTTTTTGGAGTCTTATTCTACGGGCTAGCATTTTTGGAGTTAGACCAGTTTCCTTTAAAACTATTCGTTCCATCTGGCGAACACTGAGATGTAAGTTGGCTGCAATTTTTTTTACTGGTTGTAGTCCATATGAAGCTTCTATACATTCAATCACCTTCTGGTTTAGAGTAATGTTTGTGTTGTTTATCCCCAACGTTTGTAAAAAATTTTCAATAATGTTTTGTTTTGAAGAATAGGTAGGTGCTTTAAGAAGCTGTTGACCAATTATTGCAGTGTTAATTTTTTGTATTTTTTTAGGTAGTTCTATATAAGTGTCAACTAATTCTGATGGGCTTATGCCCTCAATGCGTGGGCTTTTCCCAGGGCGAAACCTAATTCCTATATAGCTATAATTACTGTTTATTTTAATAATAGCTCGTTTTTTAGATGGACCAAATAAATATAACTTACAATCAAACTTAGAGATTTTAAAGAGTATTTCTGTATTGCCGTCTGGAAAATATTCAAAAGTAGAATAATTATTATTTGTTTTACTTTTTGCAAACCAATATTTTTCTATATGTCTACAAAATTTTTTATTTGGATATTTTATATAAACCATATTATATTAATAATAAAGCGTCATGCCTAGATTGGCAAATAATATTTTCAAAAAAGTATTTTTTGGGGATGACTTAAATATTACATATATTTTTTAAAAAGAGAATAATTCAAAAGTTGACAGTGATCTTATTTTGTACAATTAAACTGTAATTTTTGATTTAGAATTCTTTAATCTTCCTGTAACAATTAGTCCATATACGCTGATTAAAGTAGTTATCATAGTAATTATTTGATAATATTTTACAGTTTCTTGAAGAAATAAGATAGCTAATATTATTGTTATTACTGGCCATGGAGCAGTTATTGAGCTTGCAACAGAAACATCTACATGTTTGACTGCGTAGAACCAGTTTATTAGTTCAAGATAATATATAAATCCCATAATAGCAGCATATATTTGAAAAGTTGAACTACTTAATAGATTTAAAATATAACTCAGATCATTTATATAAACTGCAATAACAAAAAGAAACACTGCTGAAATTGATACTCGAAAAAATGTTACTTGGGCAGGGGTGATTGGTGTTTTATCAAGCACTTCTTTTACAATTACATGAGCTACACTCCAGATAAATGGAACACTTAGAGCAGAGAGAAACCAGTAAGATAATCCTTTAATTTTCCACGTTCCTCCTGTTCCTAAATAATAAAGACCACTAATTAGTAATATTGTAAAAAATAATTCTCCAATACTTTTTCTTTTGTTTAAAAAAATTGTTTCCCATAAAATGGCGAATAAAGGATATGCTTGAATGGCAATAGCAGCACTTGTGGCACCAGCTTTTTCCATGGAAAATACATAAGCAAAAGTTGAGATACCAAACATGATGCCAGTAACTAAAATAATAGAAATAGTTTTTTTCTTTAATGTATTAGGCAGATTGGCACTAAATATCCCTTGATTATAATTCCTTAATTCAAAAAAAAGAACAGGTACAGAAAAGATCAATTGCCAAATTGATAAGTATAAAGCAAAATGTAACGCATCAATTTTCATTGGCCTGCTATTAGAGATAATAGGCATTATCCCAAGTAGTATTAATGATATAAATGAGAGAATAATTCCTTTTGTTATGTTTTTGTTATACATACTTTTATCCTTTAATTTTTAGATAAAATTTATTTTTTATTTTTATTCAAAACCATATCTCAAGTATCAATATAATAATTTGGCCATATAATATTCATCAATATAAACATTATTGACCAATAAAGACTTTCTTCTTATTCCTTCTATCTTAAACCCCATTTTTTTATATAAGGCAATAGCTTTTTTATTATGCATCATTACTGTTAACTCTAGTCTGTAGATGTTTTTACTATATGCCCATTTCTCTAATTCAATAAATAACTTTCTTCCCAAACCTTTTCCGCATAGTGATTTAAGAATACCTATCACGATATGACAAGTATGCTTGTTTCTCTGATAGTTCCCGCCAATACCAGCAATGTATCCACCTAGTTGTTTGTTGCTTTCTATAACAATAATGGTCTGATTATAGGTAGAGAGGATATTTTTAATATCTTCTCGTTGTTGTTTTATTGTTATTGAGCGTTCTCCAGGTTCGAGCATCATAAATTGTGTTTCTTCATCTAATTGTTTACACAGAGAAAGAAAATTTTCTGCATCATGTTCTCGAATTTTTCTTATTATCATAAAAAAATACCCATTACTGTTTGTTAGGATTTAAATTTGTTTTAAAATTAGTTTACTTAATACAAATACCTCGGCCAAGTGAATTAGAACAAATAGCAGCAGAATTGTAGTTAGGTGAGGTCTTGTTAGAAGTTAGGATTTGGTTATTGGGCAAATTCATATTTGATTTTTGTTATGTGGCCTCGCCAGTAAGGTTTTGAATTTTTGGAAAGTATCCATTTTGCTTCTCCTTGTGTTGGGATGCGTATTCCGTTGCATAGCTTATAATTCCACCATTGTCCTTCCCATGGTGTTGGCACCATCTCTCCAGCAACATTGCGGCCTCGTATCTCAGCACGAACTGATTTGATTAACCCCTTTTGATTAAAGTAGAACAGTAAACTTACTGTAATTTGGCCGTCTGTTAATGTTGCCTTAGCAGAATAATTATCTACTGCGTGCCAGCAAACGCCCTGTGTTGGTAACAGAGCAGTGGGATACCACGCTGCTTCTGCAAGGAAACGCATTAACTCTCCTTTAGCCATTTTAGTGGTTCCTTGCGACTTAGCCAGCGGGATTAGTCCGAAAAGTGAGGCATAAAGGATTCCTTCTCCAGCAATGTAAGCATCATGTACATATGCTGTTAGACCTGGCATTATTTTAATCCTGCCGTCCCAGACAAAACCTTTTCGGCTTGTTATTACTTTTTGGATGGAAGTAAATGGTTTCCACTGTTCATCTGTTGGACTTATATTAAATGTGCCAGTATGTTTAATAGTGACGGCTGAGATTATTGGCTGTCCCTCTGTAAGTACAGCACGGAAATAACGTTGCACTGGTGGAGGTAAGCCTATTAATTCTTTGGAGTTATATCGTAAGTTTTTAGGGCTAAAACGTTTAGCCTCTAAAGAGGCATACATCTTTTCTGTAACAAATGCCCAGCGAAGAGAACCATATACCAGGGCTAGGGTAATTAGCGCAACCAGTCCAGAGATTGTAAATAGAATTATCTTTCGCAACATAATACTATTTTAATTTTTAATGATTTAAAGTAGTATCTACTATCAAATATTTTTAAGAAGTAAAATATTTTTTTAAAATTGTTTAACAATTTTGTTATTGTTATTAGAGATATTAGAGATATTGTGGTGAGAAGTAAATTTTTTATTAGTTTTTTATATAGCTTCCTATTTTTTCAATTGTTGGTACCAATATCATTAGAATCACTATGTTTTATTTATCTTGTATAGTGAGGAACTAGATCTTTTATATTGTGTGTTGGTTTTTATTATTCAGTGATTCCAATGGATTTATATCATTTCTAGTTTGTTAAACTTTTCTTCAAGTTCTATTTTTATTTTATCTAATAAAAACAAATCTGGATATTTTTGTTCTCCAACTACAGCTATATCACTTTCTTGATTATATTCATTTCTTACTACAGAACCAAATATAATTATTGCTTTTCTATTTATTATTTTTATTCCTTTTTAGTCAGGCTAACGGCGAAGCTCACTGGCTGGCATGGAGCGCAGCGAAATGCTAGTCCAGTGAAGCGTTTTGTTAGAAATTTTCAATACATATCTTAAATTTTTCCAATAAATTTTCACAGACTTCTTTCTTTTTTATTCTATTTTTAGAAACTGTAAAAATATAATTTAACTTTAACACACTATCTACTATTAATCCCTCACTTTTAGAAAGCAAGATACCTCCCATCTTTAAATTACTTGTAATACCTGCTATTATTACATTACTCTTTTCTTCAAATAACACTAATGCTGGTCTTAATTTCATTTCTAGTTTATCTGTAAAAGGAACTTCTACTAAAATAATATCTCCAAAAGCTAACTCATATTGTCCCATATATTATCTTCCTCATTCTTCCACAATTCTGTCATCTTTTCTAATTGTGCTAATTCTATATCTTGTTGAAAAGCGAATTCTTCTATTAGTCTTTTTATAAAATCTTGGACACTTTCGTGTTTTTCTTTTAATTTTTCAATTGTTATTATCAATTCCTGAGAAATTGGAATATATGCAATATCTTCTACCATAAAATTCTCCTTTTATATTTTTATTTCTAACATTGCTAATCACCCGCGCGGCTTTTTGCGTCGGCTGAATTAGCCTTGTTAGAAGCGGTTTCGGTACAAATTTGAAACCACTCACAAAGTATTCCACGAAACGGCTTGTATTTTTCTACAGTTTTAATGCTTTTAATTTGTCCCCAAGGAATAAAAGTCACATGGTCATTATGGTTTAGGATAAATACCCCTCGTTCAAACTCCCGAAGAAGCTTCCCTTTTAGGTGTGGTGATTTTTGGCTAAAGGTGATAATTACCTGTTTCGGTTTACGCATCGAAGCATCGACTGCCGCATTGTATCCTGAAAAAAATGCAAGAATGAAAATTATGGGAAGAAAGGTAAAAGCAGCCTGTGATTCCCAGCTTCGCCGAAGTTTTATGAGTGGGGCGGAATAGCACCATTCGGCAAAACCCATCCACAATATTGACAGCATTAAGGGTAATGCAGATGACATGATGTCACCAATTAATATGTAATTAAAGACCGCAAGAGGAGCAGTCCACTTTATAAGTTTCCATGGACCTTCCCTGAATTTTTTCAGTTTTTCGGGGTTCTTTGAGCTTTCAATAATTTCTTGTTCTGTTAACCCCTTTTCCACACGTTGAAATTGATACTCTACGGCAAAATACATAAGAACAAAAGCAAGTAAGTATGGAAACCAAATCACACCTGTACGAAAATGATCTGATATTGTTGTCGGGAGACTCATTAAATCAATATCTATCGCATAAACGAAACCCCAGTCATATATAACTGAAATAACGAATCCTATAGCAACGACAATTGTTATACCCTCAGCAACCATTCCTATTGAAAATTTGTGAGTGTCGTTTCCCATTGTCTTCTAACGCCTAAACTCAACGGCGGCGTGTAACGCCGTCCGCTGGAGAGGTTTGTTAGACATTTCTTAGATCTAAAAAAGCTGGCTTCTTTAATCTATGCAATCTATTTTCCCATCTGTTTGCTAAATTAAGCAAATAATCATAAGCTCTTGGATTTATTTCTCGTCTAGAATCAATAAAGTTTCTAAAAACTCTAACATAAGAGATCACCATGCCAGCCACCATTTCAAAAGCAACATTTTCATCCGCTATTTTTGCATGAATAGCTAAAGCCATATTTTCCCAATGAGCAAGCAAATAAATTATATCTGTATATATAGCAGGTTTTTTTTGTATTACATCTTCGATCTCTTTCAAAGTAAGTGATTCTTTTCTTTTAGCTAATATCCCAAAAGCATTGTCTAAATTTATTCTAGCTTCTCTTAGACGTTCATTTTTAGTTAAAGAATAAGATAAGGCAAATTCTCTCATATTCCATTCATATTGATTTCTTATTTGCGTTATCAACACTTTTAATTGTTGAATTCCAACAATAAAACCACCTAACAATATCAATACCGTTAATACCTGAAGGTAAACTTCAATGTTATTTATTATTGAATTAATAACCATAATTTAATTTCTAACCACTTATTTTTTACTCCGCTATCAAAAAACAAAAAGCTAACATAACCAGAAATTTTATTTTTTATTTCTAACGTCTAGAGTCACTTGCCGACATGGAGCGCAGCGGAATGGCGGTCAAGTGCACCCGTTTGTTATGGTAAAAATTTTTCTTTCAATTCAAAACACTTCCCGATCAGGCAATCTTTATTATAAATATTGCCTGTCACTTCTTTCTGAAATTTGTAATCAACATATTGAATACAAAACTCCTTATAGTCTATTATGTTATTGAAATACTTAAAAGAAAGCGTAGGATTTATATACAGACAAAACAATATCGATCCAATACCTAACGAATAAGCAATTTTTTTGCTAAAAAAATTTGTAAGATATTTTGACACAGGATAACCAATTAACCAGTATAGAAAAAATAAAGTAAATGCCGAAATAATTACTGAAAATATTAATTCAATGTTGTTTATAGCTTTAAATGGGGTATTATTAATAAATATCCTGTTAATAGCAATCACAAATAATATTGATACTAGAATAATTTCCAACGAATAAGCCCTTAGCGAATGATAAAATATACACACATGCACCCTTTTTGTCTTATAGTAAAGCGGAATTAACAGCAAACTAAATATTAAGATACTTGGTATCAAAGCATTTAAAGACAATAATAAAATAAAAACTGGATAGTTAATTAAAGACGCAGGATTGACGATAAAATAATTTGGCAATAGTCCTTTTATTCCTTTTATTATTATACTGATGAGGCTTAGTGCAAAAATGAAATCATGATATACAAAATATAAATCTGTTTTTTCAATATCATACGTAGGAATATCAGGACAAATTAACAGTTTTTTAAATCTCTTAAGACTAGCTGGAACTAGATTAAAAATTTGTCTGGTTGGATCTTTCTTCATTTCTCCATAACGTTATGCATGTGCGGCTGGCAACCGCGAAGCGAAGCGTAGCGGTTGCCAGCCCGACACGATGCGCTTGTTATGCAAAATTTTTTACAGACAAAATACTTTCTCTACCCATTCGTCTTTTTCAAATGGGCCATGAATAGATTTGAAGCACCCTCGACTTTCCTCAATGTCCCTCTCCAAGTCTGTCGCCACCCAATCAACAGTACAGATAATTCTATTAACCCCCAAGATTACACCCTTGATTATTCCAATATGAAATATTTTGATTCCAGTTTTTCCTTTTCCTTTCATTCTTTTAATAGCTATTCTATCGCCAGGCTTCATTTGTTCAGCTAAGGCATACTGAGCGGGCTGAGAATCTTCTTTCCAACCCAACATCCAATATCCTTCTTTCACAAATTTCTTATCTTGATGGTCAACACCTCCCCATGCCGCACCAACTACCCAATAATTCGGCATTTGTTCCTCCTTTTTATTGCATAACGTCGTGGGTCACTTGCCGACATGTAGCAAGGCCGAAGGCCGCAGCGGAATGGCGGTCAAGTGCACCCCGTTGTTAGGCAATTTTTTGTTGTCGATTTAATATTTCTTTCTCAAATTCAAAGGAGTAGGATAACAATGAAGTTAAATCTAGCTTTTTAGAAGCATTCAGAATTTCAATTCCTATTATTTTATCCTCAGAGGTCGTATCTATATTAACACCCTCAGAGATTTCTATAACTCCATCTGGAGAATCATCACTAAGTTTTAAATATAATGCATCTACTTCATCGTCATAATAAACCTTCATTTTTTCCTTCCTTTCTTTAAAGGATAATTTGTAATCACTGTTATTATATCCTTTTCTACAGAAATAACAATCTTTAAGGGATATTTAAAACCTTCAATATCTTCTATGATTTCATGATTACCTTGGGATAAATTCTTCCTCTCTAAAATATTTTTAACCGCCTCTTCTGAAATTTTATATAATTTTCCTCTTCTTTTTGCATGACGAGAAAATGTTATCTTCATCTGATATAATCTTTTTATTATTTACTAATTTTGCCTAACGACTAAGCTCACTGGCTGGCATGGAGCGCAGCGAAATGCCAGTCCAGTGAAGCGATTGGTTAGATGATTTTAATTTATGGAAAATATTTATAAATATCCTTCCTATGCAAAATCCTTACAAATATTATTTTATCTTTTTCTTTCTCCAATCCTATTCTATAATCTCCTATTTTTATACGCCAAAAATTTGGATTACTCCTCATTCGTTTAACATTTTCGTCTAACTCTAATAGAGAACCTGTCAATGAAATTTTTTCTATTATAGATTTTACTTTTTCTAAAATACGTTTATCTTTTATTTTCTTTAAATCTTTCTCAAATCTTTTTTCAAATATTAGCTTCATCTGTTTAGTATTTCCATTATTTTTTCTTGCGACACAAATTCATTTTTTCTTCCATCTTCTATGGCTTTACATAAGGCTATATCTTCCATTATTTCTTCAACAATATCTCTAAAAATTTCTTTTTTTTCTTGAAATAATTTAAAAATAATGTCTTCTAACATAGATTTTATCTCATCTTCTTTTATAATTATTTCCATTTCATCTCCTATGTAATTTCATTTTTTTCATCTAACGACTAAGCTCACTGGCTGGCATGGAGCGCAGCGAAATGCCAGTCCAGTGAAGCGATTAGTTAGATTATTTTTTTGTAAATATCTCCTCTTGGCCCTATTTTTACTATTAAAAGAATTTGCTTTTCTTTATAAACTCTAATTAACATTCTATATTTCCCAATTCTTAGTCTATAAATATCTGTTTCCCCTTCTACAGGCTTTATGTCTATTTTTTCTTTATCCATTAAAAGATTTAAAATTTTATTTATTTTTTTTTGATATCCTTTTTGTAAAGTTTTATAGTATTTATACGCTTGTTTTGAAAATTCTATTTGCCAAAAGGCCATGAAATGGTTTCTCCATTTTTTAATTCTTTTTCAGCTTTTTCTATTTCATATTTTTCTTCCATTATTAAAGGTGATGTATCTTCTTCTAAAAATACCTTTTCAAAAACTTCTTGTTTTGCTTCTTCACTTAATTTTTTCAACAATTCAATTATTATATCTATTGGTATGGAAACATTTTTTACTTCCATTTTTTATTTTCTCCTTTTTATTAATCTAACGTCAAAAGTCACCAGCCGCCATCCGCAAGCGAAGCGCAGCGGGTTGGCGGTCTGGTGAACTGGCTTGTTATCTGTTGTCATTTTACCTATCACCTTTAACATCATTATTTTTTGATTCAAAACAGAGAATTAAAGTTCTTTCACTTGAGCGGGTCCTGTGTTTAACATTTTTGGGTATTGTAATCATTTCCCCAGGATTAAGTTCCTCGGTCCTATCTTCGAGGTCTACAAACAATTTTCCTTCTATAACGTAAAACATTTCATCACTCTCAGCATGGTAATGCCAATGAAAATCTCTTTGCAAAACACTCAATCGCACAACATGGTCATTGATTTCGCTAACAACAAAATTCTTCCAATCATCAGTAATATCCTTGGTCAAATCAAATGCATTTAACTTTTTCAATTTATTTTCCATGATGAATTTCCTCTATTCTTTAATTTCTTTCTCAGATAACGCTGAGTTCAGCGGCGGCGATAGCCGTCCGCTGAAACGTTGTGTTATTTTTTAGGTCTAACCAAGTTCATTCACAAGCTTTCTTGGATTCCGATCTGCTTGTTCCATAGGCTCCGCATCTTCAAGTCTTGAATTACAATTTGGCCTGTTTCCAATGCTCGTTAAATCAAAATTTGCCATTAGATTGTTGGCTATTTTTTTAGGTCTAACCCGATTTATTCCCAAGTTTTCTTGGAATCCGATCTGC